>DASYKN010000036.1:0-18420 GCA_035995325.1 Solirubrobacterales bacterium | reverse complement strand
ACCGGCCGGTGATGATCCACCGCGCCCTGCTCGGCTCGATGGAGCGCTTCGCCGGGATCCTGATCGAGCACTACGCCGGCCGCTTCCCGGTCTGGCTGGCGCCGGTGCAGGCGATCGTCCTGCCGATCTCCGACCGCCACAACGAGTACGGCGAAAAGGCCTTCGAGGAGCTGCGCGAACTCGGAGTCCGCGTCGCCCTCGACGACCGCTCGGAGTCGATCGGCAAGAAGGTCCGCGACGCCGCGATCGGCCGCTACCCGTACATGCTGGTGGTCGGCGATCGCGAGCAGGAGGCGGGTGCGGTGGCCGTACGCTCGCACGCCGACGGCGAGCTGGGGGAGATGTCGCTGGCCGCCTTCGCCGAGCGGATCAAGTCCGAGACGGGCACAGACTGAGCGCTTGGCGGCCCTCAGTCCCTATACTCCGGCCGACTTGACTGCTGGCACCCAAAATCACCGCGGCCGCTGAGCATCCCGTGCCCGCGTCTCGATCTCTCGTCCTCTTGAAGCTCCACCGCTCCTTCAGCTAGTGCCGGTCCCGCGTAGGTTCGACCGGCGCCCACCAGAGCGCGATACGACTCGGATCAACGAGCGCATCCGCGTTCCCCAGGTGCGGCTGATCGGCGCCGACGGCGAGCAGCTGGGGATCGTCGAGATCAACGACGCGCTCAAACGAGCCCAGGAGGCCGACCTCGACCTGGTCGAGGTGGCGCCCGGATCGAAGCCGCCGGTGACCCGCCTGCTCGACTACTCGAAGTACAAGTACGAGCAGGAGCAGAAGCAGAAGCAGGCGCGCAAGCACCAGCAGCAGGTCAACATCCGCGAAATCAAGCTGCGGCCGAAGATCGCGATCCACGACTACGCGACCAAGAAGGGCCACGTCGAGCGCTTCCTCAAGCACCACGACAAGGTCAAGGTGACGATCATGTTCCGCGGTCGCGAGCAGGCCCACCCGGAGCGCGGGCGGGCGCTGCTGCAGAAACTCTTCGAGGACCTCGGCGGCATCGCCGTGGTTGAGTCGGCGCCGCTGCAGGAAGGCCGCAACATGAGCATGCTGCTGGCCCCGAGCAAAGAGGTCGACAAGCTCGACCCGGATGCCCCTGACGGCGACGCCGCGCCCGCGGATGCGGCTGCCACCGAGGCCGCCGCCGCGGCTCCAGCTGAGGCGGCTGCCGAGGCTTCAGCCGACACGGCTCCGGCAGACGAGGCGCCCGCTGAGGCCGAGGCTCCGGTCGCGGATGCACCCGCCAAGGCCGAGGCGCCCGCCAGCGAGACGCCAGCCGAGGATGCGCCCGCCGAGACCGAGACCGAGGCCGCCGCTGATGAGGCGCCGGCCGACGAGGCTGCGAGCGACGACGAGGCTGCGAGCGACGACGACGCCCCCGCCGAGGCTGAAACCGAGGCCGAGGCTCCGGCCGACGACGCCCCCAGTGACGACGCGCCGGCTGACTCCGCCGCCGACGCCTCCGACGACTCTTAGGCCTCGGCCACCACGACGTCGGCGATTCGCTCGGCCGCGTGCCCGTCCCAGAGGGGCGGTGGCTCCGCGGGCGCGTCGCCGCGCGCGGCCAGCGCCGCCGGGATGCCGGCGATCGCCGCCGGGTCGAGCCCCAGCAGGGTGTTGGTGCCGGCGCTGACCGTGACCGGGCGCTCGGTGTTGTCGCGCAGGGTGAAGCAGGGGATGCCGAGGTAAGTCGTCTCCTCCTGGATGCCGCCGGAGTCGGTGAGGACGGCGCCGGCGTCAGCCAGCAGCGAGAGGAAGTCGAGGTAGCCGAGCGGCTCGCTCAGCAGCAGCCCGGGGTGGTCGGACTCGACGCTCTCCATCATCTTGCGGGTGCGTGGGTGGACTGGGAAGACGACCGGCATCTCCCGCGCCAGGGTGGCGAGCTGGGCCACGGTCTCGGGCAGCAGCGGGCCGTCGACCAGCGCCGGCCGGTGCAGGGTGACCAGGGCGTAGGAGCCGGGCTCGACCCCGAGCCGCGCCGCCGTGCCCGCCGCGCGGAAGCGCTCCTCGAGCGCGACCAGGGTGTCGATCATCGTGTTGCCGACCATGTGCATGCGCGAGTCGGGGATGCCTTCGGCGCGCAGGTTGTCGACCGCCTCCTCGCTGTGGATGAAGAGCAGCTCCGAGAAACGGTCGGCGACGATCCGGTTCGCCTCCTCCGGCATCGTCATGTCGAAGCTGCGCAGGCCGGACTCGATGTGGGCGACGCGGATCCCGAGCTTGATCGCGGTCAGGACCGCCGCCAGGGTGGAGTTGACGTCGCCGGGGACGACCACCAGGTCCGGCTTCTCCTCCAGCAGCACCGGCTCCAGCCGCTCCATCGTCCGCGCCGTCATCGCCGCGTGGCTGCCGGAGCCGACCTCGAGCATGAAGTCGGGCGCCGGGACGCCCAGCTGCTCGAGGAAGACCTCCGACATAAGGCGGTCGTAGTGCTGGCCGGTGTGGACGATCGTGTGCCGGCCCTCGGGCAGGCGCTGGCGCAAGGCGCCGATAACCGGCGCCGTCTTGACGAAGTTCGGCCGCGTCCCGACCACGTAGAGGATCCGCATCGCGGCGGACTCTATTTAGTGCCTCCGGCTGGCAATAATCCGCTCGGCCGTACCTGCAGCGGGCGCGCGAACTCGCTCAGGCGTCGCCGTCTGCTTCAATAGCGACCCGATGCCGAAGATGAAAACCCATTCGGGCGCCAAGAAGCGCTTCAAAAAGACCGCCAGCGGCAAACTGCGCGGCCGCCGTGCGTACTCCAGCCACATCCTGGAGAAAAAGTCGCCGAAGCGGAAGCGCAAGATGGCGAAACCGGTTGAGATCTCACCGCATGACGCGCCGACGGTGCGGAAGCTGCTCGGGGGCAAGTAGATGGCCCGCGTAAAGCGCTCCGTCCACGCCCGCAAGAAGCGCCGCAAGGTCCTCAAGGAAGCGAAGGGCTACTTCGGCCGCAAGCACTCCTCTTACCGCTTCGCCAAAGAGCAGGTGCAGCGGTCGGGGATGTACGCCTACCGCGACCGGCGCAACAAAAAGCGCACCTTCCGGCGCCTCTGGATCACCCGCATCAACGCTGCCGCGCGGCTCGAGGGCATGAGCTACTCGGAGCTGATCCACGGCCTCAACAAAGCCGAGATCACGGTCAACCGCAAGATGCTGGCCGAGATCGCCGTCAGCGATCGCGAGGCCTTCCGCCGATTTGTCGAGCTAGCCCGGGAGGGTGCGGCCGCCTAGCGGCTCACCGACACTCCACTTTCCCGGGCGGGCCGTGAGAACGGCCCGCTTTTTCGTTCCAGGAGAAGAAACCGCAGAACAGAAAGTCACACGCACAGCACGATTTCACCGACGCCGATGATCTCCAGCCCCCAAAACGAGAAGCTGAAACTGGTCCGCAAGCTGCGCGAGCGCAAGCACCGCGAGCGCGAGGGGCTGTTCGCCAGCGAGGGCGAGGACCTGGTCGAGGCCGGCCTTGCCGCCGGCGCCGAGCCGAGCTTCCTGCTCACCGCCGCCGGCTCGGGACTGTCCTCGGGCTGGGGCGGCGACGAGGTCGAGCCGGAGCTGCTGGCCGCGGCCTCCTCGCTCGGCTCCGGCAGCCGGGCGATCGCGGTCTGGCCGCTGCACTGGGCCGAGGCGCCGGTGGCTCCCTGCCTCTACCTGCACGCGGTCGCCGACCCCGGCAACGTCGGCACGATCCTGCGCACCGCCCGGGCCCTGCTCGGCGGCTCCGTCGCGCTCGGGCCCGGCTGCGCCGACCCCTTCTCGCCGAAGGCCGTGCGGGCCAGCATGGGCGCGATCTTCACGGCGCCGCCGGTCCGGGCCGAGCTGGAGCAGACGCCGGCGCCGCGGGTGGCGCTGGTCGCCCACGGCGGCGCCGGCCTTGAGGCGCTGGATGGCGCGGCGACGCTCTGCCTCGGCGCCGAGCGCGAGGGGCTCCCGGCTGAGGTGCTGGCCGGCTGCGAGACGCAGGCGACCATCCCCCTGCAGGCAGGTGCCGAGTCGCTCAACGTCGCCGCCGCGGCGGCGATCGCCGCGCAGCGGATATCGTCGGCCACGATGCCGGAGGCCCAACCCGATGCTTGAGCGGATCGAGGAGATCAGGTCCGAGGCCGCCACCGCGATCGAGGCCGCGGGCTCCAGCGCCGCGCTGGAGGAACTGCGGGTCGGCTATCTCGGCCGCAAGGCCGAGCTGACCATGATCCTGCGCGGGATCGCCGAGCTGCCGGCCGAGGAACGGGGCCAGGTCGGCGGCGCCGCCAACAAGGCCCGCAAGCAGCTGGAGGCGCTGTTGGAGGCAAGCGCCGAGCGGCTCGACGCCAGCGAGCTGGAGAGCCGCCTGGTCGAGGACCGGATCGACGTCACCCTGCCGGGGGCGCCGCCGCGCCCGCTCGGCCACGCCCACCTGATCGCCCGCACCACCCGCTTGATCGAGGACGTCATGGTCGGGCTCGGCTACCAGGTCGAGGAGGGGCCGGAGATCGAGCACGACTACTACAACTTCACCGCTCTCAACCACCCGCCCGGGCACCCGGCGCGGATGCTCCAGGACACCTTCTACGTGCAGTCCCACCCGGAGCTGCTGCTGCGCACCCACACCTCGCCGGTCCAGGTGCGCTCGATGGAGGCGCAGCCGCCGCCGATCTTCATCATCGTCCCCGGCAAGGTCTACCGGCGCGACTCCGACGCCACCCACAGCCCGATGTTCCACCAGATGGAGGGACTGGCGATCGCCGAGGGGCTGACCCTCGCCGATCTCAAGGGGACGCTGCTGGCGCTCTGCCGGGCGATCTTCGGCGACGACCGCGAGGTGCGTCTGCGGCCCCACTTCTTCCCCTTCACCGAGCCCAGCGTCGAGGTCGACGTCTCCTGCTTCCAGTGCGGGGGGACCGGCACGCTGGCGGCGGGCGAGCGCTGCAACCTCTGCAAGGGCCAGGGCTGGATCGAGATCCTCGGCGCCGGCATGGTCGACCTCAACGTCCTCGGCTTCGTCGAGCAGCACGGCTACGACTCCGAGCGGGTCCAGGGCTTCGCCTTCGGGATCGGGGTCGAGCGGGTGGCGATGCTGCGCCACGGCGTGCCGGACCTGCGGCGCTTCTTCGACAACGACGTGCGGATGCTGGAGCAGTTCGGATGAGGGCCGCCAGATGAGAGTCCCCTACTCATGGCTGCGCGAGTACTGCGACCCCGGCGTCGGGGTGGCGGAGATCGCCGAGCGGCTGGTGATGACCGGGACCGAGGTCGAGCGGGTCGGCCTGGTCGGCCCGCCCTCGGCCGAGGGCTTCGTCGTCGGCAAGGTCCTCAGCGCCGAGCAGCACCCCAACGCCGACCGGCTGCGGGTCTGCCGGGTCGACACGGGCGAGGGCGAGCGGACGATCGTCTGCGGCGCCCCCAACGTCGCCGCCGGCCAGACCGTCGCCGTGGCGCTGCCCGGAGCGCGGATGCCGGGCGGCGAGAAGCTGCGCAAGGCGAAGCTGCGCGGGGTCGGCTCGGAGGGGATGATCCTCTCCGCCACCGAGCTGGAGCTGGGCGAGGAAGCCGACGGCATCCTCGAGCTCGAGGTCGACGCCGCCGCGGGGACGCCGCTGAACGAGGTGCTGCCGATCGCCGAGCCGGTGCTGGAGCTGGAGGTGACGCCGAACCGCAGCGACTGCTTCGGGGTTTGGGGGGTCGCCCGCGAGGTCCACGCGATCTCCGCCGCGCCGCTCGCCGCCGAGCCCTGGAGCGAGGACGTCGCGGCCGAGGCCGGGGGAGAGGTCGGCGACTACGCCTCGGTCTCGGTCGAGGTCCCCGGCCTCTGCCCGCGCTTCACCGCCCGCGTCTTCACCGAGGTCACGATCGCGCCCTCGCCGCTCTGGCTGCAGGCGCGCCTGGCGGCGGCCGGGCAGCGGCCGATCAACAACGTCGTCGACATCACCAACTACGTGATGCTGCTGACCGCGCAGCCGCTGCACGCCTTCGACCTCGACCAGGTCCCGGGTGGGGCGCTGACCGTGCGGGCAGCCGTTGAGGGCGAGCAGATGACCACCCTCGACGGGGTCGAGCGCAAGCTCGACGCGGAGACGGTGCTGGTCTGCGACGAGAACGGCCCGACCGGGATCGCCGGGATCATGGGCGGCCAGGTCTCCGAGGTCTCGGAGGCGACGACCCGGGTGCTGCTCGAGGTCGCCAACTGGAACGGCACCAACATCCTCCGCACCTCGCGCCTGCTGGGCCTGCGTTCGGAGGCCTCCTCGCGCTTCGAGAAGCAGCTGCACCCGGAGCTGTGCCTGCGGGCGCAGCGGATCGCCTCGCGGCTGCTGGTCGAGCTTTGCGGTGCCAAGCTGGTGCCGGGGACGATCGACGTCGCCGCCGAGATTCCCCCGGCGCCCCAGATCAAGCTGCGGGCGGCCCGGGTCGAGGGGCTGCTGGGGATGGCGATCGCCCAGGAGGATCAGGCCGCCTACCTGGAGCGGCTCGGCTTCGGCGTCGAGGCCGAGGGCGAGGACCTGCTGGTCACGGTGCCACCGGAGCGCCACTACGACGTCACCCGCGAGGTCGACCTGATCGAGGAGGTCGGCCGCGTCCACGGCTTCGAGCAGCACCTGCCGACGACGCTGCCGGCGGTGGCGGCGAAGGTCGGCGGCCTCAGCCGCGAGCAGCAGCTGCGGCGGCGGGCCGAGGACGGACTGCGCGGCCTCGGCTTCGATCAGATCGTCGGCTGGAGCTTCACCGACCCGGGCGAGTTCGGCCGGCTGCGGATCCCCGAGGGCGACCCGCGGGCCGAGCCGGTGCTGCTCGCCAACCCGCTCTCCGAGGACCAGTCGGCGATGCGGACGACCCTGCTGGGGTCGCTGCTCGACGTCGCCGCCCGCAACCTCTCCCGCGACGCCGACGCCGTCGCCCTCTTCGAGTCCGGCCAGGTTTACCTCGACCTCCCGGCGGTGGGCCGAAATCCCACGAATGGCGTGGGAAATCGGCCCGTCGATCCCCTGGCCGGGATTTTCGCCGGCGAGCGGCCGGCGCCGTTCGCGGAGCCGCATCGGCTCGGCGGCCTCGCCGTTGGGCCCCTGGTCGAGAAGTCCTGGCGCGGCGGCGGCGAGCCGGCCGACTTCTTCGCGGTCAAGGCGGTGCTGGAAGCGCTGGCCGGCCAGCTCGGCGTGAGCTTGGGCTTCGAGGCGGCGCCGGAGCCGTTCCTGCACCCGGGCCGCTCCGCCGCGGTCTCGATCGCCGGCGTCCCGGTCGGCTGGATCGGCGAGGTCCACCCGCTGGTCTGCCGGGCCTGGGACCTGGAGGCGGCGGTCGGCTTCGAAGTCGCCACCGCGGCGCTGCTCGCCGCGGCCGACACCGGCGAGGAGGACTACGAGGACGTCACCACTTTCCCGGCCGTCCACCAGGACCTCGCGGTCGTCGTCCCGGTCGCGGTCACGGCGACGGCGGTCCGCGACGCCGTCCTCGAGGGCGGCGGCGAGCTGCTCAGCTCCGCCCACGTCTTCGACCTCTACGAGGGCGACCAAATTGGCGAGGGGCGCGTGAGCCTGGCGCTGCGGCTCGAGTTCCGCGCCGACGACCGCACCCTCACCGACGAGGAGGTCGTCTCCAGGCGGGCCAAGATCAAAGCGGAGCTGGAGCAGATTGGGGGCAGCCTGCGTGAATGACCTTGCCGCACAACCGTTGAACGGCGATCCCGCGGCGCGGGTGCTGGTCGCCGGCGCCTCCGGCTTCACCGGCGCCCTGGCGGCGCAGATCGTCTGGCGCCACCCACGGCTGCAGCTGGCCGCGGTCACCTCGCGCAGCGACGCCGGCACCAGGCTCGACAGCCTCTACCCGCGCTACCGGGTGCCGCTGCAGCTGACCGAGCTCGACCTCGACCGGGTCGAGGGGATCGACGCGGCGATCGTCGCCTACCCGCACGGCGCCGCCGCTCCGACTGTCGCCGCCCTGCGCGCGCAGGGGATCCTCGTCGTCGACCTCTCGGCCGACTTCCGCCTGCGCGACGCCGAGACCTATCGGCGTTGGTACGGCGACCACGGCGCCCCTGACCTGTTCGGAGCCGGCGTCTACGGGCTGACCGAGCTGTACCGCGAGCAACTGCGCGAGGCGAAGCTGGTGGCGACTCCGGGCTGTTACCCGACGGCGAGCGTGCTGGGCCTGGCGCCGCTGGCCGAGAAGGGCCTGCTCGCCGACGTCGTCGTCAACGCGATGCAGGGCGTCTCCGGCGCCGGCCGCGGCGGCGGCGACGCGATGCACTACGCGGCGATGGACGAGAACGCCTTCGCCTACAAGACCGAGGGCCATCGCCACCGGCCGGAGATCGAGCAGGAGCTGGCGGCGCTCGGCAGCCCGGCGCCCGTCGTCTTCGTCCCGCACCTGCTGCCGCTCGACCAGGGCGAGCTGGCCAGCTGTTACGCGCAGACGACCGAGCCGGTCACCAAGGACCAGGTGCAGGCGCTCTACCGCGAGCGCTATGCCGACGAGCCCTTCGTCCACGTCGTCGACCGCCCGCCCGGCCTGCGCGACCTGCGCGACAGCAACGAGTGCCACATCTACGTGACCGTGGAGGAGCGCGGGCGGGTGCTGGCCTTCTCGGCGATCGACAACCTCTGGAAGGGCGCCTCCGGCCAGGGGGTCCAGAACCTCAACCTGATGCTGGGCCTGGACGAGACCGAGGGGCTGCTGTGAGCGGCCCGGGCGCCGACGCGCAGGCCACCGAGCCCTTCTTCCGCTCGCGTTGGGTCGAGGCTCCGGCCGGGGTGGAGGAGTTGGATCCCACCCAGCTTGCGCCTGGCTTCCGCGCCGGCGGCGCCCACTGCGGGCTCAAGGGCGGCGGCAAGACCGACGTCGGCCTGATCGTCTGCGACGAGGAGCCGGTTTCCTCGGCCCTGCTGCTGACCGGCAACGCCTCCGCCGCGGCGCCGATTCGGGTCTGCCGCGAGGTCGTCGACCGCGCTCACGTGCGCGCCGCCGTCGTCAACTCCGGCAACGCCAATGCCGAGACCGGCGCCCAGGGCTACGCCGACGCGCTCGGGATGTGCGAGCGGGCGGCGACAGCGTTGGGGCTGGAGACGGCCAGCGTCGCCGTCGCCGAGACCGGCACGATCGGCGTGCCGCTGCCGATCGAGGCGGTACTGCCCGGGATCGACGCCGCCGCGGCCGGCCTCTCGACCTCCGGGGGCGGCGAGTTCTCCGACGCGATCACGACCACCGACCGCTGGCCCAAGCGCTGCACCCTGAAGCTCGATGGCGTCACCCTCTCGGCCCAGGCCAAGGGCGCCGGGATGATCGAGCCGAGGATGGCGACGATGCTCTGCTTCGTCCAGACCGACGCCGTCGTCGCGGACCCGGCCGCGGCTCTACGGGCGGCGACCGACGCCTCCTTCAACCGGATCACGGTCGACGGCCAGATGAGCACCAACGACTGCGTCCTGCTGCAGGCCACCGGGGCCAGCGGCGTGCCGCTGCCGGCCGGCCTGCTGGAGGCGGTGCTGCTGCAGCTGGCGATCGAGATCGTCCGCGATGGCGAGGGCGCCGTCCGGGTCGGGCGGGTCGAGGTCAGCGAGGCCGCCTCGGCGGCCGAGGCCGAGCGGGTCGCCCGCGCGATCGCCAACTCGCCGCTGGTCAAGACGGCGCTGTTCGGGCGCGACCCCAACTGGGGCCGGATCGCCCAGGCGGCCGGCGCCGCCCTCGCCGGCGAGGACCTGGACGAGATCGGCGCCGAGGCGATCGACGCCGCCGAGCTGGGCGCGGAGACGGCGGAGGCCGAGATCGGCCTGCGGCTGGTCCGTGGCGAGCATCGCGCCCACGTCTGGTTCTCCGACCTTGGCTATGAGTACGTGCGGATCAACGCGGAGTACACGACCTGATGAGGAGAGAGGCATGACCGAGCAGGCACCGCAGTCGCGCGCCGCCGGCGTCAGCGTCGAGACGCTGCTGGAGGCGCTGCCCTACATCCGCGAGTTCCACGGCCGCACGGTGGTGATCAAGTACGGCGGCGCGGCGATGCTCGACGAGGAGCTGCGCCAGGCCTTCGCCGCCGACGTCGTCCTGCTCAAGTACGTCGGCCTCAAACCGGTGATCGTCCACGGCGGCGGCCCCGAGATCACCCGCTACATGGAGCGGCTCGGGCTCGAGGTCAAATTCCACGACGGCCTGCGCGTCTCCGACGCCGACACGGTCGAGGTGGCGAAGATGGTCCTGGTCGGCAAGCTCAACTCCGAAATCGTCCAGCGGCTCAACCGCGCCGGCCAGCCGGCGGTCGGGCTCGCCGGCGAGGACGGCACCCTGTTCGAGGTCGCCCCGGCCGCCAACGCCGACAAGGTCGGCTTCGTCGGCTCGGTCGAGCGGGTCGACGTCGACGTCCTCAACCACATCGCCGCCGACTACATCCCGGTGATCGCCTCCTCGGCCTCCGACCGCCAGGGGCAGTCCTACAACGTCAACGCCGACGAGGCGGCAGGCAAGGTCGCCGCCGCGCTCGGCGCCTATAAGGCGATCTTCCTCACCGACGTCGAGGGCTGGCTGGCCGACGCCGGCGACGAGTCCTCGCTGATCTCGCGCGCGACCGTGCCCGAGGTCGAGGAGCTGCTGCCCGGCCTCAGCGGCGGCATGCGCCCGAAGCTGCAGGCCTGCGTCGACGCGATCCGCGGCGGCACCCAGTCGGCCCACATCATCGACGGCCGCCAGCCGCACAGCCTGCTGCTGGAGCTCTTCACCGACGCCGGCATCGGCACCATGGTCACGCCGTGAGCGCGGCGCCTGCAAACCGGCGCCTGGGGGTGTCCTCGGTCGGCCGCCTTGCTCACGCACTGGAGTGCGCTCGCTTCGTCGGCCTCCCTGCGTCCTACCCAGGCTTGGTTTTCGGCGCCGTTTGGGGGCTCGGGTGAGCCTGGCCGAGATTCAGGCGCTCGAGCAGCGCTACCTGATGCGGACCTACAAGCGCGGCGCGGTCGACTTCGTCCGCGGCGAAGGCGCCCTGCTCTGGGATGCCGACGGCAAGGAGTACCTCGACTTCCTCACCGGGATCTCGGTCTGCTCGCTCGGCCACTGCCACCCGGCGGTGGTGGCCGCGGTCCAGGAGCAGGCGGGGCGGCTGATGCACGTCTCCAACCTCTTCTACACCGAGCCGATGGCGCGGCTGGCACAGCGCCTCAGCGATTCCAGCCTCGGCGGCCGCGTCTTCTTCGCCAACTCCGGCACCGAGGCGAACGAGTGCGCGATCAAGATCGCCCGCAAGCACGCCCACGGGCGCGGCATCGAGGCGCCGGAGATCGTCAGCTTCGAAAGCGACTTCCACGGCCGCAGTTACGGCGCCCTCTCGGCGACGCCGAAACTCGCCCGGAACAAGGCCTTGGGCCCGATGCTGCCCGGCTTCCGCGCGGTGCCGCGCAACGACGCCGAGGCCCTGCGCGCGGCGGTCGGCGCCAACACCGCGGCGGTCCTGATCGAGCCGATCCAGGGCGAGGCCGGGATTGTGCCGATCTCCGACGAGGCGCTGCTCGCCGCCCGCGAGGCCTGCGACGCCAGCGGGGCGCTGCTGATCCTCGACGAGATCCAGACCGGGGTGGGGAGGACGGGCTCGCTCTGGGCCTACGAGCAGACCCCGGTCCGGCCCGACGTCCTGACCAGCGCCAAGGCGCTCGGCGGCGGCATGCCGATCGGCGCCTGCGTCGCCGGGCCGGCGGCGGCCGAGGTGCTGGAGCCCGGCGACCACGGCTCGACTTTCGCCGGCGGCCCCGTCGCCACCGCGGCGGCGCTGGCGGTGCTGGACGTCGTCGACGACCCGGTGCTGCTGCGCGGCGTGCGCGAGCGGGGCGCCGAGCTGAGCGCCGGCCTGCTGGCCCTCGACGGCGTCGAGGAGGTGCGCGGCCGCGGCCTGATGATCGGCGTCGGGCTGGCCGCGGGGATCGACGCCGCCGCGGTCGGCGCCGACCTGCTGCAGCGCGGCCTCGTCGTCAATGTGCCGGTGCCCTCGACCCTGCGCCTGCTGCCGCCGTTGCTGGTCGAGTCCACCCAGATTCAGCGGGCGGTTGCGCTGATCGGCGAATCGCTTTTAGGCTTGGCCCACCCGTGAGACGCAAGGACCGCCCAGCCAAAGACCGTCCGGCCGCGAAAGCGGCGGGGCCCTCGCCACCGCTTGCCACCAGCACGGCGGAGCGGCTGGCGGCGATCGTCGAGGCGGCGGAGCGCGCCGCGGTGACGGTGATCGACGATGCCGAACGGCAGGCCCGCCAGCATCTCGAAGCGGCCGAGGCGGAGGCGGAGCGGCTCGTCGCCGAGCGCCTCGCCGGGCTTTCGGACTTGACCGACTCGCTGGTCGCCCAGGCCGAGGAGATCAGCCGCCGCTCGGCCCAGCTGGCCGCCTCGCTGGCGGAGGCCAAGCGCCGCCTCGACGACGGCGGCCCCGCAGCGGCTCCCGCGGCCGAGGCGCCCGAACGCGCCGCCCACCTGACCGCCGTCGCCCCGGTCGAAGAGCCGCCGCCCGCGAACCCGGTTCCTCTGCAGTCCGACTATGGCGATGTCGGGACCCCGGCCGGCGCCCGCCTGTTGGCGACCCAGATGGCCGTCTCCGGCAACAGCCGGGCGGAAATCGACGCCCGCCTGCGCAACGGCTTCGACATCGTCGACACCGCGGCGATCCTCGACGCGATCCTCGGTCCGGAGGACTGAGATGCACGAGGACCCGACCCGCCTGATGGGGCAGCCCGAGGACCGCGGTCCCGACGGCCAGAAGCCGCACGGCAACATGCGCCTGCTCGTCGCCTGCCTCGTCGCCGTGATCGTTGGCCTGGTGATCGCCGTGGTCGTGATCGCCGGCAGTGACAACGGCAGCAGCTCGACCGCCTCCAGCTCGGAATCGATCCCGACCACGACGACGACCTCGGAGTCGACCGCGACCACGGACTCGACCACCACCACGACCGAGCCGACGACGACGGAATCGACCGAAACGACGACCACGACCGAGCCGACGACGACCACGACCGAACCGACCACGCCGCCGGAAGAAGAAGGCGGCTCGGGCGGGGTCGAAGCCCCCTAGGCACCTCCCGGTCGTCGCCGTGCGCGGCGTGCGAGACTTCCGCACCCCGTGAGCGACCAGCCCCAACAGGCGACCCCCACCGCCAGCTACGAGGCCGACCCGTCCCAGGTCGACCGTGTCCTCCTGCTCTATTCGGGCGGGCTCGACACCAGCGTGATGCTGAAGTGGATCCAGGACTCCTACGAGGCCGAGGTCGTCTGCCTCACCGTCAACCTCGGGCAGCCCGGCGAGGACTACGCGGTGATCGAGGAGAAGGCGCTGCGGCTCGGCGCCGTCGAGTGCCACACGGTCGACGCCCGCGAGCGCTTCGCCAGCGAGTTCCTGGCGCCGGCGATCAAGGCCAACGCGATCTACGGCAACGGCTACCCGCTCTTCACCGCGCTGGGACGGCCGCTGATCGCCCAGCTCGCCGTCGAGTACGCGCGCAAGACCAACTGCGACACGATCGCCCACGGCTGCACCGGCAAGGGCAACGACCAGGTCCGGATCGAGGCCACGGTCGCGACCCTGGCGCCGGAGCTGAAAACGATCGCCCCGGTGCGCTCCTGGCAGATGGGCCGCGAGGAGGAGATCGCCTACGCGCGCGAGCATGGGATCCCGGTCAAGGGCGGCACCGAGGTGACGCCCTACTCGATCGACGACAACCTCTGGGGCCGCTCCTCGGAGGGCCGCTGGATCGAGGACCTCGACCATGCCCCCGAGGACGATGTCTTCCAGCTGGTCACCCGTCCCGAGGAGGCGCCGGACGAGGCAGAGGTCGTCACCGTCGGCTTCGAGGCCGGGGTGCCGGTCGCGCTCAACGGCGAGCGGCTCGGCCTGGTCGAGCTGCTCGAAGCGGCGGCCGAGATCGGCTGCCGCCACGGCGTCGGCATTGTCGACCACATTGAGGACCGCATCGTCGGGCTCAAGGTCCGCGATATCTACGAGGTGCCGGCGGCGGCGATCGTGCTGCCGGCGCATGAGGAGCTGGAGCGGCTGGTCGGGACGATCCACCAGAACCAGTTCAAGCCTGCGCTCGACCAGAAGTGGGGCTACCTGGTCTACGCCGGCCTCTGGTGGGAGCCGCTGCGGACCGACCTCGACGCCTACATCGACGCGGTCAACGCCCAGGTCACCGGCGAGATCGGGCTGCGCCTCTACAAAGGCAGCGTCCGCGTTGTCACCCGCTCCTCGCCCAACGCCGTCTACGACGCCAGCCTCGCCAGCTTCTCCGAGTCGGGTGGCCTGTTCTCGCAGAGCGCCTCGCCCGGCTTCATCGAGCTGTGGTCGCTGCAGTCGCGGATGGCGCACCGGCTGCGCCAGCGCAAGAATGGGGGAGAGGGCTGATGTACGACCGCGTCGGCAAAACCGCCATCCGCTTCGCCTACCGCTATATGCGGCGCCGCTACCGGCGTGAGATCCGGCTCGGAATCGGCGTCGCCGCGGTCTTCGTCGCGATCGGCGCCTACCTCGCGTCGCGCAACGTCCCCGAGGGCTGAGCCGCAGCGCAACTTACGTTGCGGGTTATCGGCAAGCCGTGAGAGGGCGGTGGGGCCGCCGTTAGCCTCGATCGTCCCGTGGTGCCCTTATGCGCCAGAAAGGACCTCGCTGCCCTCGGCGCCGCCGCGGCGCTGCTCTGCGCCCTGATGGCCCTGGTTTTGGCCGCTGCGCCGCGGGCCGGAGCGGCCGATGCCGGCGCGCTGGAAGCGAAGCTGGCCAGCGCTCGCGACGAAGCGGGCACGATCTCCGCCGGCCTGCGCTCCAGCCATGAACGGCTCGCCGCCGCCGAAGCCGAAGCGGCGAAGGCGGCGGCCAAGGAGGAACGGCTCGCCGGCCTGCTGGCCGAAGGCCAGGAACGGGCTGCCGAGCTGAGCCGCAAGCTGGAGCGGACGCGAACCCAGTTGGCGGCCGAGAAGGCGCGGCTGCGGCGCTCGCGCCAGGCCCTGGCATCCCGCCTCGTCGCGATCTACGAAAGCGGCACGCCCAGCACCGCCAGCCTGATCCTCGGCTCCGGCGACTACCAGGAGCTGGTCACCCGGGCCAACTACCTGCGTGCGATCGAGGAATCCGACAGCGCCCTCGCCGACCGGGTCGAGCAGGTCCGCGACGAAGTCCGCCACGAGGCGAAACTGGTCGCCAAGCTGCAGGCCCGCGCCGTCGCCTACAACGAACGCCTCGCCGCCGCCCGCGACGAAATCGCCTCCGTGCGCGCCGCCGCCCAGGCCGCCGCCGCCAACCAGCAGGCGATCGCCGCCGAACGCGAAGCTTCGCTGGCCGAGCTGAAAACGAGCATCGGCACCTGGGTCAAGGAGATCCAGCAGCAGCGCGCCGCCGAAGCCCGCGCCGCCAGCGCCGCCGAAGCCGAAGAAGAAGTCGGCCGCTGGCTCGGCGGCCCCTACACGATCCCCACCTACATCGTGATGTGCGAGTCCGGCGGCGACTACGGCGCCATCAACCCCTCGTCCGGCGCCGGCGGCGCCTACCAAATCCTTCCTTCCACCTGGGACCTCTACGGGGGCCAGGGCGAGCCTCAGAGCGCGCCCAAGGAGGAACAGGATCGGATTGCAGCTGAAATCTGGGCCGATTCGGGGGGCGGCGCCTGGGTGTGCGCGTAGTAGGCGAGGACGCCCGCTCACGGAAGCTCCGAGCCAGGCGTCGCGATGCTCACGCGCCCTGAGCTGCAGGTGAACGCCTCTGAGGATAGATGGTGGGGCCGGGATATCCACCTAAAGAACAGCAGGAGAGATCCGCGCCAACCTCCTCTCCGGCTTCCTCCGCTTCGCCCAGCGTGGCGCTTGATTTGAGCGCCGGAGATGAGGGTAAGAATCATCCCGGTGACGTCGAGGACGGTAGAACGAATCGCGGAATTTCTCATCCCGCTATCGGGCGTCCTCGCCATCGGCGCCGCCGTTCACGGCAACTGGATCGTGTTTGCCGCGATGGTCATTCTCTTTGTCGGCCAGGTGTTGAAGCTGCGCGCAATTCGTGGGCGCCGCGAAAAAACGGGCGCCGCACCGGCGGAATCTGCTCAGCCAGGCGGGCCTCAAAAAGGTTAAGCGAAACCCCTCTCACGAGCGCCCGCCCCTTCCGGGCCTTCGCCAAGAAATACCCACGGATTTAGCGCGAAAGTCCAAACGCGCGTCGGCAGTTACATCTGCCCCACTTGGCATAGTCGACGCCACCCCGTGAGTAGCCCTTCTGCCGTCCATCTGCATGCCCACAGCGAGTACTCGCTGCTCGATGGCGCCTGCAAGATCGACGCGATGGCGGCGCGGGCGGCGGAGCTGGGGCAGCCGGCTCTGGGGCTGACCGACCACGGCGTCATGAACGGCGCCGTCGACCTCTATAAGGCCTGCAACAAGCATGGGATCAAGCCGATCGTCGGGCTCGAGGCTTACTTCGTCGAGGACCGGGTCGCGATCAAGGAGCAGACGCGCTACGAGCGCAACCACATCACCCTGCTGGCCGAAAGCGACAAGGGCTACGCCAACCTCGTGCAGCTCACCTCGGCCGGCTTCCTCGAGGGCTTCTCGCGCGGCAAGGCCAACGTCGACATGGAGCTGCTGGCGCGCCACTCCGAGGGCGTCATCGTCCTCACCGGTTGCCTGCAGTCGCGCTTCTGCCGCCGCCTGGTCGAAGAGCGCGCCGACGACGCCCGCTCCCACATCGACGACCTGATCCAGGCCTTCGGCCCCGACCAGGTCTATTTCGAGGTGCAGAAGAACGGCATCGCCGAGCAGGACAAGGCGAACGAGGGGATCGTCCGCGTCGCCCGCGAGCTGAAGCGGCCGGTGGTCGGAACGGCGGACGTCCACTACCTGACCCGCGACGACTTCGACAACCACGCGGCGCTGCTCTGCGTGCAGACGAAGTCGACGCTGGAGCTGCCGAAGATGAGCTTCGACACGAACGAGTTCTACATCAAGAGCAGCGAGGAAATGATCGAGTCCTTCGCCGAGTGGCCGGAGGCGGTGCCGACCTCGCTGGAGATCGCCGAGCGCTGCTCGCTCAAGATCGAGCTCGGCAGCCTGCTGCTGCCGCAGTACCCGACCGAGGACGGCTCCGAGCCGGAGGCGATGCTGCGCCGGATCGCCGGCGAGGGGCTGCGCGCCCGCTACGGCGACCCGCCGCCGGCCGAGGCGGTCGAGCGCATGGAATTCGAGCTTGGGGTGATCGAGGAGATGGGCTTCTCCTCCTACTTCCTGATCGTCTGGGACTTCGTCCGCTACGCCAAGGAAAACGGCGTCGCCGTCGGCCCCGGCCGCGGCTCCGCCGCCGGCTCGATCGTCTCCTACGTGCTCAAGATCACCGACCTCGACCCGCTCTCGGAGGGCCTGATCTTCGAGCGCTTCCTCAACCCCGGCCGCAAATCGATGCCGGACATCGACATCGACTTCTCGGTCCGCGGCCGCGAGCGGATGATTCGCTACGTCGGCGAGAAGTACGGCCGCGAATCGGTCGCCCAGATCATCACCTTCGGCAAGATGGCGCCGCGCGCCGCCACCCGCGACGCCGCCCGCGTCCTCGGCTACGACTACGGCACCGGCGACCGTCTGGCGAAGCAGATCCCGGAGCCGATTATGGGCCGCAGCCCCTCCTTCGCGGAATGCCTGAAGTCGGGCCAGGAACTGAAACGGACCTACGACACCGAGCCGGACGCGAAGAAGATCATCGACGTCGCCCAGGGGCTCGAGGGGATCATCCGCAACAACTCGATCCACGCCGCCGCGGTGGTGATCGCCGACCGGCCCCTGCACGAGGTGGTGCCGCTGCAGCTGGCCGAGGACCGCAGCGCCCCGGCCGCCCCCAACGGCAACGGCTCCGGCAAAGCCGAGCGCCAGTACAAGATCGTGACCCAGTACTCGATGGGGCCGATCGAGGAGATCGGGCTGCTGAAGATGGACTTCCTCGGCCTTCGCAACCTCGACGTGATCGAGGACGCGATCGACATCATCCGCCGCTCACGCGGCGAGGAGATCGACATGGAGCAGATCCCGATCGACGACGCCAAGACCTACGAGATGCTGGCCAAGGGCGACTCGACCGGCGTCTTCCAGTTCGAGTCCGAGGGCATGCGCGACGCCCTGCGCAAGGTCGGGCCGACCGAGTTCGCCGACCTGGTCGCGCTCGGCGCCCTCTACCGGCCCGGCGCGATGGCCTACATCCCCGCCTACGCCAAGGGCAAGAAGGACCCGACGACGGTCCGCTACCCGGACCCGCGCCTGCGCGCGATCACCGAGGAGACCCACGGCTGCGTCATCTACCAGGAGCAGTTGATGGAGATCTCGCGCTCGATGGCCGGTTTCACCGGCGCCGAGGCGGACGATCTGCGCAAGGCGATCGGCAAGAAGAAGCGCGAGCTGATGGCGACGATGAAGGACAAATTCATGCAGGGGCTGGAGGAATCGAAAACCGCGCCCAACGTCGCCAAGGACCTCTGGAAG
>DASYKN010000035.1:0-30568 GCA_035995325.1 Solirubrobacterales bacterium | reverse complement strand
CGATTCCTGCGCGCCATAGGCGCGCACCAACACCCGGAGCCGTCCGCGAAGCGGACGCGACTCAATTCAGCGGAGGGGCACCCCCGGCATCCCTCCCTCACACCCGCCCACCTATCTAGACTCGCCGCGATGAGCGTGGCCGACCGCAAAAAGCTGGAGGAGACGACTCGCTACGACCCCGCCGAGGTCGAGGCCAGGGTCTTCGCGGAGTGGATCGACGGCGGCTATTTTCACCCCGAGGCGGAGGGCGCGCCGGAGGAGAACTTCTCGGTCGCGATCCCGCCGCCGAACGTGACCGGGGTGCTGCACATGGGGCACGCGCTGAACGGCTCGATGCAGGACGCGCTGGTGCGGCTGAACCGGATGCGCGGTCGCAACACGCTCTGGATCCTCGGCACCGACCACGCCGGCATCGCCACCCAGTCGGTGGTCGAGAAAGGGCTGAAGGCCGAAGGCGTCAGCCGTCAGGAGCTGGGCCGCGAGGAGTTCGTCAAGCGGGTCTGGGAGTGGAAAGAGGAGTACGGCTCGCGAATCGTCGAGCAGTACAAGCGGCTCGGCGCCTCCTGCGACTACGAGCGCGAGCGCTTCACGCTCGACGCGGGCTACGTCAAGGCCGTCTACCGGGTCTTCAAGCAGCTCTACGACAAGGGCTACATCTACCGCGACTACTACATGGTCAACTGGGACCCCGGCTCGCGCTCGGCGATCTCCGACCTCGAGGTCGAGAACCGCGAGGTCGAGGACACGCTCTACTCGATCGACTACCCGGTCGAGGGCGATGAGCGGGTGCTGACGGTGGCGACGGTGAGGCCGGAGACGATGCTCGGCGACACCGCGGTAGCGGTCAATCCCGACGACGAGCGCTACGGCGACCTGGTCGGCCAGTTCTGCGTCTTGCCGCTGGTCGGGCGGCGGCTGCCGATCATCGCCGACGAGCACGTCGACCCTGAGTTCGGCACCGGGGCGCTGAAGATCACCCCCGGCCATGACCCCAACGACTTCGAGATCGGCCGCAAGCACGGGCTCGAGGAGCTGGTCGTGATCGGCCCCGACGGCCGCCTCACCGCGGAGGCTGGCGAGTTCGCCGGGATGAGCGCCGCCGAGGCCCAGGCTGCTGTGGTCGAGGCGCTCCGCGCCGAGGGCCGGCTGCGGGCCGAGGAGCCCTACTCCCACTCCGTTCCCTTCTCACACCGCTCCGGCGAGCGGATCGAGCCGCTGATCTCGCTGCAGTGGTTCTGCCGCATGGACGAGCTGGCGCAGCCGGCGATCGAGGCCGTCGAAGCCGACGCGGTGCGGATTGCGCCGGAGCAGTGGAAGCGCGTCTACCTGAACTGGATGCGGGAGATCCGCCCCTGGTGCGTCTCACGCCAGCTCTGGTGGGGGCACCAGATCCCGGTCTGGTACTGCGACGCCTGCGAGGAGACGGTCGTCGCCGAGTCCGCGCCGGAGCGATGCGGCGCCTGCGGCGGCGAGCTGCGCCAGGACGAGGACGTGCTGGACACCTGGTTCAGCTCGGCGCTCTGGCCCTTCGCCACGCTCGGCTGGCCCGACGACACCCCCGAGCTGCGCGCCTTCTACCCGACCAGCTTCCTCACCACCGCGCGTGAGATCCTCTTCCTCTGGGTGGCGCGGATGGTGATGATGGGCCTCGAGTTCCCCGGCGCGATCCCGTTTCGCGACGTCTACGTCCACTCGGTGATCCAGGCCCGCGACGGGCGGCGGATGTCGAAGAGCCTCGGCACCGGGATCGACCCGCTGGAGGAGATCGACGTCCACGGCGCCGACGCCCTGCGCTTCGGCCTGCTGGCGATGTCCTCGACCCAGGACGTGCGCTTCTCCGACGCCAAGGTCGAGCAGGGGCGCGACCTCGCCAACAAGCTCTGGAACGCGAGCCGGCTGATCCTGCTCAACGCGGCCGAGGTCGAGCCGGCGCCGCGGCCGCTGCACGTCGAGGACCGTTGGATCCTCTCGCGCCTGGAGCGGACGATCGCCTCGGTCACCGCCAAACTCGAGTCCTACGACTTCGCCCACGCCGTCCAGGAGGCCTACTCGTTCTTCTGGCGCGACCTCTGCGACTGGTACCTGGAGATCGTCAAGCCGCGCCTCTACGACGGGGAGGAGGAGGTCTCGGCAACCCTGCTCTGGACCCTGGAGCGGCTGCTGGCGCTGCTGCACCCGACGATGCCGTTCGTGACCGAGGAGATCTGGGCCTTCCACCCGGCGCGCCGGGGGCACCTGGTCGTGCATCCGTTCCCGGTTGCCGACGAGGCGCTCTTCGACCAGCCGGCCGAGGCCGACGTCGAAGGCGGCATCGGCCTGACCCAGCGCCTGCGCGCCTGGCGCGATCTCGTCGACGTCCCCGTGGCCGCGGTGCTGGTGGCGGTGATCGACGGGGTCGAGCCGCCGGAGTTCGTCGGCCGCCTCTCGCGCTTCGAGTTCGACGGCGTTGGCGCCGAGCCGGTCGCCTCGATCGGCCCGGTCCGCGTGCTTGCCTCCGAGCAGCTCGACGCCGACGCCGTCGCCGAGCGGCTGGGCCGGCGGCGCGAGGAGCTGCGCGGCGAGGTCGAGCGGGCGGAGCGGAAACTCGGTAACGAGGGCTTCCTCGCCAAGGCGCCGGCCGAGGTGGTCGAGGAGGAGCGCGGCAAGCTCGAGCGCTATCGGGCGGAACTCGCCGAGCTGGCTTGAGCTTCGAGCCCGACGCCTACCTCGAGTCGCTGAAGCCGATCGGCTGGCGGCTCGGCCTCGAGCGCATGCGCAAGCTGACGACGGCGCTGGGGCTGCCGCAGCATCGCTTCGCCTCGATCCACGTCGTCGGCACCAACGGCAAGTCCTCGGTGACGCGGATGACCGCTGCCCTGCTGGAGGCCCACGGGGTCACCAGCGGCGCCTGCCTCTCGCCGCACATGGCGCGCTGGTCGGAGCGGACCCTCGTCCACGGCAGGGAGATCGGCGCGGAGGAGTGGTCCGGCGCGGTCGAGCAGGTGGCCAGGGCCGCCGAGGCGGTCGATCGCAGCCTCGAGGAGGGCGACGCCGTGACCCAGTTCGAGGCGGCGACGGCCGCGACCTTCGTCGCCCTCGCCAAGGCACGCGTGCAGGCAGCGGCGATCGAGGCCGGGCTCGGTGGCCGCCTCGACGCCACCAACACGATCCCCTCGCGGGTGACCGTGCTGACCTCGATCGGCCGCGACCACACCGAGTGGCTGGGGGAGAGCGAGCTGGAGATCGCCGCCGAGAAGCTGGCCGTCCTGCGCGACCAGACGACCCTGGTCCTGGGCCAGGTCTCGCCCGCGGTCGAGGAGCTGGCGGAGCTGACCGCCGCGGCGCATGGCGCCCGTGTCGTGCGGGCGCCGTTGGACCCCGGCCCGGAGCTGCGGCTGCTGGCCATGGGCGAGTTCCAGCGCCGCAACTTCGCGCTGGCGATGGCCGCCGCCGAGGCCTTCCTCGGGAAGCTCGACCCCGATCGGGTGAGGGATGTCGCGGCGACCATCTCGATCCCTGGCCGCTTGGAGCAGGTCGCGGCCGAGCCCGCGACCTTCCTCGACGCCGCCCACAACCCCGACGGCGCCGCCGCTCTGGCCGAGGCGCTGCCAGCGCTCGCCGGCGGCAAGCGCGTCGTCGCCTGCCTGGCGATCCTCCGCGACAAGGACGCCGCGGCGATGGTTGGCGCCCTCGCTCCGGTCCTCGACCGCGCCATCTGCACTCAACTGCCCGCCGATGGGCCGGAAAGTCACGCTGGGGGTGGCTTTTCGGCCCATCGGCCATCGGTTCCGGCGGCGGAGCTGGCCTTGCTCTGCGAGGGGGCGGGGGTGGCGGCGGAGGCGGAGGCGGACTTTGGGCGGGCGCTGGCGCGGGCCCGGGCGCTGGCCGCCGAGACGCCGCCGGGGATCGTCCTCGTGGCTGGCTCGCACTACGGCATCGCGCCGGCTCGCGAGGCGCTCTCTATGCGAGGATCAGGGCATGAGTAACCGCAGCGCCGGCTCCGAACTGCTCTCGATGATGGGCCTCGTCGCCGCGGTCGTGGCGATCGTGATCCTCGTCTTCTTCGGCGTCGGCTACTTGTTTGGGCGGCTCTTCCTCTGACGGGCGTCAGCGCCCACGCAGGCCCACAGGATTCACCCCCGCGACGGCGAAGTAGACTGCCCGCTCTCTTTCGCGGGACCCCTAAGCCATGGCACTAGCGATCTTCGGCATCACCAACGACGGCCTCAACCTGGCCGCCACCCTCTTTGCCTTAATGCTGGTCGTTCTCTGGCTGGCGTTGATCGTCTACACCTACCTCGACGCCCGCCGCCGCATCTCCGACCCGTTCCTGGTTGCCTGCGCGACGGTCGCCTCCTTCTTCCCCTACATCGGCACCGCCGTCTACGCGATCGTGCGGCCGCCGGAGTTCCTCGAGGACGCCCACGAGCGCGAGCTGGAGATCAAAGCGGCGGAGCTGCGGGTGCGCCAGCTGAGAGAGCAGACCTGCCCCAACTGCGAGTACCCGGTGGAGAAGAACTACCTGCGCTGCCCCAACTGTCAGCGCCGCCTCAAGGACCCCTGCCCGACCTGCAGCAAACCGGTCGACCCGCGCTGGGGCCTCTGCCCCTACTGCGAGACCGCGCTGCCCGGCGGCGAGCGCCGCCGCCAGAAAAAACAGGTGCGCCGCAAAAAAGCGGCCTCGGGCGCCCCAGCAGCGAAAAAAGCTTCCGCGAACGCCGACAGCAAAGAGCCGGCTCGCGGCGCCTCGAATGAGGCGACCCAACCAAAATCAGAGCAAAGGAGCCCCCGCCGTGAGCCGGACCCTGATCCTCGTCAAGCCTGACGCGTTCGAACGCGCCCTGAGCGGCGAGGTGATCGCCCGCTTCGAGCGCAAGGGGCTGAGAATCGTCGCGCTGAAGTCGCTGCGCGCCAGCGAGGAGATCGCCAACCAGCACTACGCCGAGCACAGCGAGAAGCCGTTCTTCGGCGAGCTGGTCTCCTTCATCACCGGCGGCACCCTGGTCGCGATCGTCTTCGAGGGCGCCGACGCGGTGCCGGCGGCTCGTCAGCTGATCGGGGCGACCAATCCGGTCGAGGCTGCGCCGGGGTCGATCCGCGGGGACTTTGCGCTGGAGATGACCTTCAACATGGTTCACGGGTCCGACTCCGACGAGTCGGCTGAGCGTGAGATTGGGATCTGGTTTCCCGAGCTGGTTTAGCGGTCGCGGCAGGCGGGCGGGTAGGGCTTCCACTTAACTTTTTCGTGGATTGCTCCGGGCCGTCCGAGCAGCAGAGCCGCGAAAAAGTACAAGACGTTTCAGCCCTACCCGCCCGCCTGCCGTGAGCGTGGTCCTAGCTTCCGGATCGCCTCAGCGGAAGGAGATCCTTCAGAAGCTCGGCGTTGAGTTCGAGGTCGTTGTGTCCGGGGTCGATGAGTTGAGTGGGGGAGACCCGGAGTTCGAGGTGTTGGAGAACGCTCGGTTGAAGGCTCGGGCGGTTGCGGCGGAATGCGAGGGATTGGTGATCGCTTGCGATACCGATGTGGTCCTCGACGGGAAGGCGCTTGGGAAGCCGGCCGATGCGGCGGAGGCGCGGGCTTATCTCGACCGGATGGGGGGACGGGCGCATCAGGTTCTCAGCGGCCTCATGGTGTTGGAGGGCGGGGAGGAGCGGTCGGGGTTGGAACGGACCTCGGTCTTCTTCAAGGAGCTTTCCGCGGCCGAGAAAGAGCGTTATGTCAACTTCGGCGAGTGGCGCGGGCGCTCGGGGGGGTATGCGATCCAGACCCTGGGGTCGACCTTGGTCGAGCGGGTCGAGGGCAGCGTCTCCAACGTGGTGGGGCTGCCGGTGGGGCTGCTGTTCGAGCTGGCGCCAGAGTTGTTCGCCGCCTCCTAGCCGCTGAACAGGCCGGTTTGGCGGGCGTGGGATGATTTCCCCTGGAAATCACGACATGGGCGTATTCAGCTACCTGAGACGGTTCGGCGGCCGCGACATGGCCGTCGATCTCGGAACCGCAAACACCCTCGTCTACGTCCGGGGGCGCGGGATCGTGCTCTCGGAGCCCTCGGTGGTGGCGATCGACTCGCGCAACGGGCAGGTCCACGCGGTCGGGGCCGAGGCGAAGCGGATGCTGGGCCGCACGCCCGGCACGATCACCGCGATCCGGCCGCTCAAGGACGGCGTCATCGCCGACTTCGACGTCGCCGAGCAGATGCTGCGGCACTTCATCAAGTCGGTCCACTCCAACCGCTTCGCCCACCCACGGGTCGTCGTCTGCGTCCCCTCCGGCGTCACCGGGGTCGAGAAGCGGGCGGTCGAGGAGGCCTGCCTCTCGGCCGGCGCCCGCGAGGCCTATCTGATCGAGGAGCCGATGGCGGCGGCGATCGGCGCCGGCCTGCCGGTCGCCGAGCCGGTGGGATCGATGGTCGTCGACGTTGGCGGCGGCACCACCGAGGTGGCGGTGATCTCGCTCGGCGGGATCGTCGTCTCGCAGTCGATCCGGATCGGTGGCGACGAGCTCGACGACGCGATCGTCAGCCACTGCAAGCACGCCTACAAGCTGGCGATCGGGACCCAGACCGCGGAGCAGGTGAAGCTCGAGGCGGGCTCGGCCTCGCCGCTGGCGCGCGAGGTCGAAACCGAGATCCGCGGCCGCGACCTCGTCTCCGGGCTGCCGAAGACGATCACGCTGGGATCGGAGGAGGTGCGGGCGGCCCTCGACGAACCGGTTGGCCACATCGTCGACGCGGTGCGCGAGACGCTCGACCGCACGCCCCCGGAGTTGGCGGGTGACATCATGGAACGCGGCATCACCCTCGCCGGCGGCGGCGCGCTCTTGCAAGGACTGGAGCAGCGCCTCCGCGACGAGTGCCAGATGCCCTGTCAACTGGCAGAGTCGCCGTTGACGTGCGTCGCTGTCGGCTCGGGCATCTCGCTCGAGGAGTTCGAGGCGATCCACCGTGCAAAAAAGCAACGAACTTAGGCCCCACACGTGTACCGAAAGCAAGTACGCCGCCGCCGCGCGGTGCTCGCGCTGTTGATCGTCGGCTCCTTTGTGCTGCTGACGATCACCTACGGCTCGGGCTCGAACGGCCTCCAGCGCGGTGTCAGCACCATCTTCAGCCCGCTCCAGTCCGTCGCCGACGGGGCCTTGAAGCCTGCCCGCGACCTCGTCAACTGGTTCGACCAGACCTTCGACGCCCGCGGCCGCAACGAGGACCTGCAGTCCGAACTCCAGACCGCGCGCAAAGAGGCGGTCGGGGCCAAGGCGGCGCTGGCGGAAAACGCGCAGCTGCGCAAGCTGGTCAAGCTCGACCGCGGCGGAGCGATCCCTTCCGGCTACGAACCGGTTACGGGGAGGGTGATCGCGCGCTCCCCGACGGTTTGGTTCTCCGATGTCACGATCGACGCCGGCAGCGGCGACGGGGTCGCGGTCGACGACCCGGTTGTCAACGGCGACGGCCTGGTCGGCACCGTCTCGGCGGTGACCGGCGGCTCGGCCCAGGTGACGCTGATCGCCGACCACTCCAGCGCCGTCTCGGCCAAGGTCGTCCCGGTCGCGGTCCAGGGCGTTATCCGGCCCAACGTCGGCGACCCCGGCGACCTGATCCTCGATTTCATCGACTCGACCAAACACGTCCACAAGGGCCAGGCCGTGGTCACCGCTGGCTGGCGCGGGCAGGGGATCGAATCCCGTTTCCCGCCCAACCTGCCGATCGGCGAAGTCACCAAGGCCTCGATCGAAGAACAGGAGGCGAGCCAGCAGGTCCACGTGCGCCCCTTCGCCGACCTGCGTGACCTCGACCTGGTCCAGGTCCTGACCGGGGGCTCGCGCGGATGATCCTCACCCCGAAGATCCTCGCCCGCCTGGTCGCGATCGTCCTGCTCGGCGTGATCCTGCAGCTCTCCTTCTTCTCGCAGGTGGCGCTCTTCCACGTCAGCCCGGACCTGCTGCCGGTCCTGGTCATCTCCTTTGGCCTGCTCGGCGGCACGATGACCGGCGCCGTGGTCGGCTTCTCGGTCGGCTTCCTGCTCGACTGCCTGCTGGTCGAGCCGCTCGGCGGCGCCTCGCTCGTGCTGCTCGCCGTCGGCTACCTGGCCGGCCTCTTCCGCGAGCGCTTCGAGATCCACAGCGCCCTGGTGCCGCCGCTGCTCTGCATGGGGCTGACCCTGCTGGCCGAGCTGGGCTTTGGCGCGATCGAGCTGATGCTCGGGGTCGACACCAGCATCAGTGGCCTGGTGGTCCGTGACCTCCTGCTCAAGTCCGTCTACGCCTTCGTCCTCGGCTGGCCGATCTACCTCGGCCTGAAGCGGATCCTGCGCCCGGCCCTGGTCGACGAGGGCCCGGCGCGCCCACCCCGGCCCCGGCGCCCGAGCGCGCTGGGAGCGTAGGAGCGGGATGTACGAGCGCTCCAACGACCGGCCCGGCGCCAACAGCCGCCTCTCCCTGCGGATCGCCGTCCTCGGCGGCGTCGCCGTCGCCCTCTTCGCGGTTCTCTTCTTCCGCCTCTGGGACCTGCAGGTGCTGTCCGGCGCCGACTACCTGGCCGAGGCCAAGAACAACCGCACCCGCGAGTACAAGGTGATCGCCCCGCGCGGGGACATCCTCGACCGCGACGGCGGCGTCCTGGTCGAGAACCGGACCAGCCTGGCGCTGCAGCTGAACACCTCGAAACTGCCGCAGGACCCGGCCGAAGCACGCCAGGAGCTGACCCGCCTCGGCAACCTCGTCCACATGTCGCTGGCGAAGGTGAGGAAGACGATCCGCGAAGGCGAAGAAGTCGCCGCCGGCGCGCCGGTGACCCTGCGCAAGGACGTCGGCTACGACCTCATCTACTACCTGGAAGAGAACCAGCGGCGCTTTCCCGGCGTCACCGTCCAGCGCGTCTTCGTCCGCGCCTATCCGGACGCCAGCCGCGCCGCGCACGTGGTCGGCAGCGTCGGCGAGGTCTCCGAAGAAGAGCTGGAGGAATCCCGGTACGAGGGGCTCGAACCCGGCGACGAGGTCGGCAAGGGCGGCGCCGAGTACACCTACGACCACTACCTGCGCGGGCAGCCGGGCCTGACCAAGATCCAGGTCAACGCGCTCGGCCAGCCGACGCCCGGCGGCCAGTTGGTCTCCGACCCGCCGACGCCGGGGGACAACCTGAAGCTGACGATCGACCCCGAAGTCCAGGCGGCCGGCGAAAGCGCCCTGGCCAGCCGCGGCCTGCCGGGAGCCTTCATCTCGATGAACATCGACAACGGCCAGATCCTCGGCCTCGGCTCCTCCCCGACCTTCGACCCCACGGTATTGGCGCGGGAAAAGACCCAGGCCGAGGTCAACGCCCTCTACCGCGACCCGATCCGGGCGCCGCTGACCGATCGCGCGACCGAAGGGCTCTACCCGACGGGATCGATCTTCAAGATCATCACCGCGCTGTCGGCGCTCGACAGCGGTGTGATCACTCCCTCGTCGACGATCGTCGACAACGGCGAACTGGTCGTCGGCGGGCAGAGCTTCCACAATGCCGGCGAAGCCTCCTACGGTGCGCTGACCCTGGTCCCGGCGCTGCAGGTCTCCTCCGACGTCTTCTTCTACGACCTCGGGCTGAAGATGTGGGACACCGGCGAACTGCAGAAGTGGGCGCACGAGATGGGGATCGGGCGGCCGACCGGGCTCGACCTGCCGGGCAGCGTCGAAGGGCTGCTGCCGACGCGGAAGTGGCGCGACGACCTCTACAAGGCGGGCGAAACCGAACGGCCCTGGTCCGCCGGCGACAACATCCAGCTGGCGACCGGCCAGGGCGACCTGCAGACCAACCCGCTGCAGATGGCGATCGCCTACGCGGCGCTCGGCAATGGCGGCAAGATCGTCACCCCGCACGTCGGGCTCGAAGTCGAGGACGCCGCCGGCCGCGTGCTGAAGGAATTCGACCCGCCGATCAGGCGCCAGTTCCACATCGATCCGACTTTTCGCAGCACGATCCTCGAAGGCCTCCATGACGCCGCCCAGGTGGCGCCGGGCACCGCTGCCGGTGTTTTCGGCGGCTTCCCCGTGCCCGTCGCCGGCAAGACCGGCACCGCGGAACGCCCGGGCCATGCCGATCAGTCGTGGTTCGCCGTGCTTGCTCCATATCCCGACCCCCGTATCGTCACCATCGTGACCATCGAGGAAGGTGGCTTCGGCGCCGAATCCGCTGCGCCGGCCGCCCTGCAGATCCTCGAGGCCTACTTCAAAAAGCAGGCGACCGAAGTCTCGGCCGCCGGCGGAGCCGAATGATGTACGCGACCCGCAGCAGACAAGCCCGGCCCGAGCCGTTCGCGATCCGCGTCGGCCTCGGTGAGCGCCTCGGCCTCGCCCACATGGACTGGCCGCTGACGATCGCCGCCGTCGCCCTGGTCGCCTTTAGCGTCTTCACCCTGGCCCAGGCAACCAGCCACGACGTCCCCGGCAGCCCCAACTACTACGTCGACCGCCAGGCGATCTACGCCGTCCTCGGCCTGGTCGGGATGCTGCTGCTGACCCGGATCGACTACTCGCGCTTCCGCGAGCTGCGGGTCGGCATCTACACCTTCCTCTGCGCCAGCGTCTCGCTGGTCTTCGTCTTCGGCTTCGCCGCCCGCGGCTCGCGGCGCTCGTTCGAACTGCCCTTCTTCAGCTTCCAGCCATCGGAGCTGGGCAAGCTCCTGCTCGTTCTTGCGCTTGCCGGGTTCGTCATCGACGGCGCCAGGCGGGGCTCGGCGAGGCAGCGCACGGTGCGTTATCTCTGCCTCGGCCTCGCTCCCGCAGCACTCGTTTTCCTGCAGCCAGACCTCGGCACCTCGATGGTGTTCGCGGTCGCGACCCTCGCCGTGATGTACTTCGGTGGTGTCCCCTGGACCCACTTTGCCGTTATCGGCGCGGCCCTCGTCACCCTGGTCGCGCTCGTCCTCGTCGTTGCGCCCAAGCTTGGGACGCCGATTTTGCATGGATACCAGGAGGAAAGACTGACCTCCTTCCTGCATCCGGATGAGCACGCCAGCGGCGCGGGCTATCAGCAGAACCAATCAGTGGTCGCCATCGGCTCCGGTCAGAAGACCGGCCGCGGCGACCGTGCCACCCAGACGCGGCTCGACTTCGTTCCCGAGCGGCACACCGACTTCATCTTCGCGGTGATCGGTGAGCGCTACGGGTTCATGGGCGCCGCGTTCGTCCTATCCCTTTACGCCCTGCTCTTCTGGCGGGCGCTGAAGATAGTGACGCTCTCGAAGAACTCCTACGGAACCCTGGTCGCGGGCGGCATCGCCGTCTCGCTGCTGTTCCAGGTCTTCGTCAACGTGGGGATGAACCTCGGCATCATGCCGATCACGGGCATCCCCTTACCGCTGATGAGCTACGGAGGTTCCTCCGTGCTTGCCACCTTCTTGGCGGTCGGAGTGCTTCAGAGCATCAACATCCAAGCGCAGCTGAGCCAGAAGGGGAGGTTCGCCTGGTGAGGCCTTGAAAAGGCCCCCTAGCCCCGCGTACCAACCCGAACTGAGCTGAATCACAAATGAAGAAAACCATCCTGGTCTCCGCCGAGCGCGGAGAGACCCGCGTGGCCGTCCTCGAGTCGAAGAGCAAAGGCGGCAAGCAAGACGTCGCCGAGCTCTACATCGAGCGCCGCGGCCGCCGTTCCATCGTCGGCAACATCTACAAGGGGAAGGTCGACAACGTCCTTCCCGGCATGGAGGCCGCCTTCGTCGACATCGGCCTCGAGCGCAACGGCTTCCTCCACGTCGACGAGATCGTGCTGCCGGGGGGTGAGCAGGCGCCCAAGCGCGGTCGCGGCTCCGGACGCCGGATCAACGAGCTGATCAAACCTGGGCAGGAGATCCTCGTCCAGGTCGTCAAGGACCCGCTGAAGACGAAGGGCGCGCGGCTCTCGATGAACGTCTCGATCGCCGGCCGCTACCTCGTCTTCGCTCCCACCGGCAGCGGCGTCGGCGTCAGCCGCCGCCTCTCCGACTCCGAGCGCGACCGCCTGCGCAAGATGGTCGACCGCATCTACAAGGGCCCGGGCGGGCTGATCGTCCGCACCGCCGCCCACGGGGCGAAAAAATCCGACTTCGTGCGCGAGGTCGGCTACCTGCAGCGTCTGAACGAGGTGCTGGATCGGCGCAGCGTGGAAACCAAGGCGCCGGCGATGGTCTTCCAGGAGGCGGACCTCTCGGTGCGCGTCCTCCGCGACGTCTTCCTCAGCGAGTTCGAGAAGGCGATCATCGACTCCGAGAAGCAGTTCGAGCGGGTCACCAACTTCTTCCAGCGCACGGCGCCGGAGCTGGTCGAGGGCGTCGAGCTCTACACCGGCCAGAAGCCGCTGCTGGAGAAATGGAAGATCGACGAGGAGATCGAGTCGACCCTGAACCGGCGTGTCGACCTGCCCTCGGGCGGCTACCTGATCATCGACTACACCGAGGCGTTGACGGTGATCGACGTCAACAGCGGCAGCTTCACCGGCCGCGGCAAAGGCGGGCTCGAGGAGACGATCACCAAAGTCAACACCGAGGCCGCCGAGGAGGCCGTGCGGCAGCTGCGGCTGCGCGACATCGGCGGCATCATCGTCATCGACTTCATCGACATGGCCCGGGCCAGCAACCGCGACAAAGTCCTGAAGGTGATGCGCAAAGCCCTCGACGCCGACAAGTCGAAGAGCTACGTGGTCGAGGTCTCGCCCCTGGGCCTGGTCGAGATGACGCGCCAGAACGTGACCGACGGCGTGCGCGAGATCCTCACTGCTCCCTGCCCGACCTGCCACGGCGAGGGCGTCGTCCTTTCGGCCGAGACGGTGGCGCTGGAGGGGCTGCGCAAGATGCGCGAAATCGCCGCCGAGCACGCCGACACCGAGGCCTTCCTGATCCGGGTCAACCCGAAAGTCGCGCACGAGCTGACCGACGAGGACAGCGGCCTGGCCGAGCTCGAGAGCGAGACCGGCAAGCGCTTCCACTTCGAGGGCGGCGACGCACTGGCAATCGACACCTTCGACATGGTCGAGTCGGGGACTCGCGGGGAGATCGAGGAGCGGGCGCTCCCGTTCAAGGTCGGCGAGGAGGTGCTGGTCAAGATCGACGAGCCGCACATGTACAACGCCAACGACGCGGTCGCCCGGATCGACTCCTACATCGTCAGCGTCACCGGCGGCGGGCCTTTCGTCGGCGAGCGCAGGCTGGTGCGGATCGAGGAGGTCGAGCGCTCGACGGCGACCGCCTCGTTGCTCGGCTCCGACTCCCCCAACGGCGCCGGGGCAGCCAACGGAGACGGCTCCGAGCTAGACTCCGCCGCTGCTTCGCCTAAACGCAGTCGCGGCCGCAGGGGCGGCCGGGGCCGTTCGCGCGCCCAACAAGGCAGTAAGGAAGACTGATAACGCATGTACGCAGTAGTTGAAACCGGCGGCAAGCAGTACAAGGTCGAGGAAGGCACGTCCTTCCTCGTCGATCGCCTCGACGTCAAAGAGGGCGACAAAGTCACCCTGCGCGCGGTGATGTTCCGCGACGACGTCGTCGTCGCGGAGCCCAAAGAGCTGGAGAAGGTCAAAGTCGAGGCGAAAGTCGCGGCGCACCTGCGCGGCAAGAAGATCAAAGTCTTCAAATACAAGGCGAAGAAGGGCTATCGCCGCCGCGCCGGTCACCGCTCGGAGCTGACCAAACTCGAGGTGACCTCGCTGAAACTGCAGAAATCGGCCGCGAAAAAACCCGCTGCCGAGAAGAAAGAGGCCGCTGAGGCCAAACCCGCCGCGAAGGAGGAGACCAATGGCTCATAAGAAAGGGCTGGGCTCCAGCCGCAACGGGCGCGAATCCAACCCCAACATGCTCGGGGTCAAGGTCTTCGCCGGTCAGCAGGTCAACGGCGGCGAGATCATCGTGCGCCAGCGCGGGACCAAGTTCTGGCCCGGCGAGGGCACCGGCCTCGGTCGCGACCACACGATCTTCGCGACGCGGGCCGGCAAAGTTGACTTCTGCACGGCTCGCAAGGGCCGCACGATTCGCGTTCTGGCTGAGGACTAGCGCCTAGGAGGGGCCGGGGTGCCCCTCTTCCTTGCTGGGATTTTCGCCTCTAACTCTGCCGTCTCTCGCTGAGTTGGCGGCGCGAAAATCGGGACGCTGCGCGTACGAGGGGCACCCCGGCCCCTCCACGCGGAGCTAAGCGCAGCTCGCGCGGCCAGCTGAGAGCGCGTGTCCCTGGTGCGTTCGTTGCTTGTCACCCAGAGGGTTACAAGGGACGAACGCGCATCTACTCTCTGGATCTTCATGTACGACAAGGCGAAAATCTGGGTTGAGGGCGGAGCCGGGGGGAATGGCTCGGTCAGCTTTCGGCGTGAGGCGCATGTGCCGCGAGGCGGGCCCGATGGTGGGGACGGTGGGCACGGGGGGGACGTGGTGCTGGTTTGCGATGCCTCGAAGCGGGACCTCGGCGCTTTGAAGGGGAGCAAGCACTTCCGAGCGCAGCGCGGCTCGCACGGGGAAGGGTCGAACCGGCATGGAGCGCGGGGGGATGAGCTGGCGATCCCGGTTCCGGCCGGGACCCAGGCGACCACGGTGGACGGCAGCGCGATCGACCTGGTCGAGTTCGGGCAGCGGGCGGTGGTCGCGCACGGAGGGCGCGGCGGCCACGGGAACAAACGCTTCACGCACTCGACCCGGCAGGCGCCGCGGTTCGCCGAGAAAGGCACCAAGGGCGAGGCGGACTGGATCGAGCTGCGGCTGAAACTGCTGGCCGACGTCGGCCTGGTCGGCCTCCCGAACGCCGGCAAGTCCTCGTTGCTGGCGCGGCTGACCCGGGCGACGCCGAAGGTCGGCGACTACCCGTTCACGACCCTGTCGCCGGTGCTGGGGACGATCGAAGGCGAGGACCGCCAGGCGGTGGTCGCCGACATCCCCGGGCTGATCGAGGGGGCGGCCGAGGGGGCCGGGCTCGGCCACGAGTTTCTCGCCCACGTCGAGCGCTGCTCGATGTTGGTCCACCTGGTCGACCTGGCGCCGGCCGAAGGGACTCCGGAGGACAACTACGAGACGATCCGCGCCGAGCTGGCCGCCCACGGCGCCGGCTTGGAGCTGCTGCCCGAACTGGTCGTGCTGAGCAAGCGGGACCTGTTGGAGGCGGAGGCGGTCGAGACCGCCCGGCGCGAGTGGGAGCAGAGGCTGGGCGGGAAGGCGCTGGCGGTGCTGCCGGTTTCCTCGGCGACGAGCGAGGGCCTCGAGGACCTGCGCCAGCGCGTGCTCGCAGTCCTGCCGGAGTTGCAGTCCGCCACGGCCACGGGGGCGGGGGAGTCAGCGCGCGAATTCGAGGTCGAGCATCGCGTCTACCGGCCCGCCGGCGAGGGCGGCTACTGGGTCGAGAAGGAGGAGGACGGCGCCTTCCGGGTCGCCGGTCGCGGGGTCGAGCTGCTGTTCGAGCGCCACGACACCAAAAACGAGGAAGCGCTCGCCTATCTCGAGCAGCGGCTGGGGGAGATCGGCGTCCTCGCGGCGCTGGTCAAGGCGGGGTTCGTGGCCGGCGACGACGTTCGGGTCGGCGAGCATGAGTTCGAACTGCATGTATGAGGCGGCCTAGGTAAGCGAGGAGAGGCCGGCGGCCAGGGCGAAGCCGAGGACGGTGACCAGGCCGGCGGCGCGGCCGGCGTCGGCGCGGGCGTCGGGGATCATCGAGTCGATCAGCATCACCAGCAGGGCGCCGGCGGCGAAGCCGTCGATTGCCGCTTGGGCATTGCCGCTGACGGTGTCGGCGAGGGCGTAGCCGACCACGGTCGCGACCGTGCAGATCGCGGCGACGACCAGCCAGAGGCGCAGGATCGCCTCGCGCTTGGTTCCGGCCTTGCGCATGTCCTCGGCCGATCCCATCGCCTCCGGCAGGTTGGAGACGAAGATCGCGATCAGCAGGGCGACGCCGACGCCCTTGCCGGCGGCGATGCTGATGCCGAGGACGGCCTGCTCGGGGATGCCGTCGAGGAAGGCGCCGAGCGCGAGCGCGGCGCCGCTACTCGCGCCTTCGGAGCGCCCGCGCCGGCCCCGGCCGGTCGCGAAGCGGCGGGCGATCAAGCCGTCGAGCGTGAAGTAGGTGAGGGCGCCGGCGCCGAGGCCGATGCCGGTCGCGCCGGCGCCGCCGATCCGAATGCCCTCCTGCGCCAGCTCGAAGCTGACGGCGCTGATCAGGGCGCCGGCGCCGAAGGCGAGGACGAGCCCGACCTGCCGTGGCGACCAGTGGCGGGCGAAGCTGAGCAGCGCGCCGATGACGAGCGAGCTTGCCGCCAGTGCGCCCCAGCCGATCGCCGCTGCCATCTCGGTTACTTTGCTCGGCATGACCTTGGTCGTCAAGCTGGGCTCCTCGATCGTCGCCGCCGACGACGGTGAGCTGCGCACGGACGTGCTCGACAGCATCTGCGCCCAGGTCAGCGCGCTCGAGCGGGGCGGCGAGCGGGTGGTGATGGTCACCTCGGGCGCGATCGCACGCGGGATGCGGCTGATGGAGCTGCCGGTGCGGCCGCGGGCGATGGACGAGCTGCAGGCCTCCTCCGCGGTCGGTCAGGGCAATCTCTACCGCGCCTACGAGAGCCGGCTGGCAGCGGGCGGGACCAGGGCCGCGCAGGTGCTGCTGACCGCGGCCGACATCGCCGCCCGGACCAACTACCTCAATGCCCGCCAGACGCTGCGGCGGCTGGTCGAGTGGGGGGTGGTGCCGGTGATCAACGAGAACGACACCACCGCCACCGACGAGATCAGCTTCGGCGACAACGACTTCCTCGCCGCCCAGGTGGCGATCCTGCTGGAAGCCCGCCTCCTGGTCCTGTTGACCAACGTCGACGGCCTCTACTCGGCCGACCCGGGTCTCGACCCGGCAGCCAAGCCGATCGCCGAGGTCGCCGACTTCCGCCAGCTCGCCGGACTCGAGATCGGCGACCGCACCTCCGCCTTCGGCTCCGGCGGCATGCGCAGCAAGGTCGCGGCGGCCGAGATGGCCAGCGAGGCCGGCATCCCGGCGGTGATCTGCAACGGCACCGAGCCGGCGACCCTGGCCGCGGCCGTGGCCGGGGAGGCGGTGGGCACCCGTTTCGCCGCCCAGGCCGGGAAGGCGTCGAACTTCAAGCTCTGGCTCAAGTACGCGAAGCCGGCGCGCGGCCGGATCGCCGTCGACGACGGCGCCGCCCGGGTCCTGCGCGAGCGCGGCTCCAGCCTGCTGCCGGTCGGCGTCGTCGCCGTCGAGGGCGAGTTCGCCGCCGGCGACGCGGTCGACGTCACCGCCGCCGGCACGGCGATCGGCAAAGGCATCTCCGAATACTCCGCCCGGGAGCTGGGCCGGGTCAAGGGAATGAAGACTGAGCAGGTCCGCGAGCTGCTGCCCCACGCGGCCGACGAGGTCATCCACCGCGACCGCTTCGTCCTGCTCTAGGCCTCCAGCTACCCTTGTCCGATGGCCGTGACTATGACCCCAGTCGCTGAGACCTGCGCCGCCGCCAAGGCTGCGGCATGGGCGCTCGCGAGCTACACGACCGAGGCTAAGGACGCCGCCCTGGAGGCAACCGCGCGGCTGCTCGGCGAGCGCACCGCGGCGATCCTCGAGGCGAACGCGGCGGACCTGGCCGACGAGCGCGCGAGCGGGCTGAGCGGGGCGCTGCGCGACCGGCTGACCCTGACCGCCGAGCGGGTGGCGGCAATGGCCGACGGTGTGCGGGCGGTGGCGGCGCTCGACGATCCGGTCGGCGAGCAGCTCGAACGCAAAACGCTTGTCAGCGGACTCGACCTGCGCAAGGTCCGGGTGCCGCTCGGAGTGGTTGCCGTCGTCTACGAGGCGCGGCCGAACGTGACCATCGATTGCGCGGCGCTGACGATCAAGAGCGGCAACGCGATCGTCCTGCGCGGCTCCAGCTACGCCGAACGCTCCAACGCCGCCCTGGCGGCGATCGTCCGCGAGGCACTGGACGAGGCCGGCCTGCCCGCCGACGCGGTCCTCCTGCTCGAGGGCGGCGGCCGCGAGGGCCTGGCCGAGCTGGCCACCCAGGAGGGCCTGGTCGACCTGCTGATCCCGCGTGGCGGCGAGGGCCTGAAGGCGGCGTTGAAGGACGTCGCGACGGTGCCGGTGATGTACGCCGCCGCCGGCAACTGCCACGTCTACGTCCATGCCGAAGCCGACCTCGAGATGGCACGGCGGATTGCTGTCAACGCCAAGGTCCAGCGGCCAGGCGTCTGCAACGCGGCGGAGACGCTGCTGGTCGACGCGGCGATCGCCGCCCGCTTCCTGCCGGCGGTCCTCTCCGACCTGCGCGAGGCCGGGGTCGAGCTGGTCGGCGACGAGCGCGCCGTCGAGCTTGCCGGCGGGGTCGAGATCGGGCCGGCGACCGGGGAGGACTGGGATGCCGAGTACCTCGACCTGAAGCTGGCGGTAGCGGTGGTCGACTCGGTCGCCGACGCGATCGCGCACGTCAACGCCCACGGCACCGGCCACTCCGAGGCGATCGTCACCGACCCCGAGCAGGTGGCCGACGAGTTCGCCGCCGGCGTCGACGCGGCCGCGGTCTACATCAACGCCTCGACTCGCTTCACCGACGGCTTCGAGTACGGGATGGGGGCCGAGATCGGCAACTCGACCCAGAAGCTGCACGCTCGCGGCCCGATCGGGATGCGCGAGCTGACGACCTTCAAGTACGTGGCGCGCGGCAACGGCCAAGTGCGTGAGTAGCGCCGGCGAAGGGGGCATCGGGGTTCTGGGCTCGGCCTTCAACCCGCCGCACCTGGGCCATCTGGCACTGGCCCAGGAGGCGCTCTGGCAGCTTGGGCTCAGCGAGGTGATCCTGGTCCCGACTGGCGACGCGCCGCACAAGCGGATCGCCGACGACCCGGGGCGGGAGCTGCGGATGGCGATGACCCGGCTCGCCGCCGCCGACGACTCGCGCTTCTCGGTCTCCGCGCTCGAGGTCGAGCGCGAGGGGCCGTCCTACACGTATGAGACCTTGGAGCTGCTTGCGAGAGAAAAGGGCGACACGGAGCTGGTGTTCGTGATGGGGGCGGACGCCGCCCTGGGCCTCGAGAGCTGGCGCAACCCGGCGCGGGTGGTCGAGCTGGCGCGGATCGCGGTGGCGCGGCGGGCCGGGGTCTCCGAGGCCGAGGTCGCGGCGGTGCTGCGCAGCCTCGGCGTCGACGGCGAGGCGACGATGCTGGAGATGCCGCAGTTCGGCGTCTCCTCCTCGGCGGTGCGCGAGCGCGCGGCTGCCGGCAGGCCGTTGCGTTACCTGGTCCCCGAGCCGGTCGCGCGCTTCATCGAGGAAAAGGCCCTCTACGCATGAGCGGGCCGGGATCGGAGGCGCTGGCCCGTCGTCTGGCGCAGCTGGCCGACTCGAAAAAAGCCGAGGAGATCCTCGTCCTCGACATGCGCGAGCTGGTTTCCTACACCGACTTCCTGACGATCTGCAGCGCCCGTAACGAGCGCCAGGCACGGGCGATCGCCGACGAGGTGAGGCTGCAGGTCAAACACGAGGCCGGGCAGCTGCCGAGCGGCGTCGACGGCGGCGTCGAAGCCGGTTGGATCGTCCTCGACTACCTCGACTGCGTCCTCCATGTCTTCACCGCCGAGGCGCGCGAGCGCTACCAGCTGGAGGACCTCTGGCACGAGGCGCCGCGGCTGGAGTTGGATCTCGACGCGCCCGAGGCGCCGTCGGCCGCCAGCGCCTGAGTTGACGTCCGGGCCCCCGCGTACGGTGCCGCGCATGGGAAGCTTCAAGCGGTCGCTGTTCGGCTACCGCCGCTCCGATGTGGAGGCGGCGATAGTGGCCAGGGACGGACGAATCGGAATCCTTCAACGCCGCGCCGCCGAGTGCGAGAGCCAGGCGACGACGCTGGCCGAGATGGAACAGGAGCTGGCGACGCTGTCGGGGATGGTGATCGAGCGCGAGCGCGAGATCCGCGGCCTCGGCGAGCGGCTGCACGAGGCCAACGAGCGCCACGACCGCAGCATCGCCTCGCTCGACGCGGTCTCCGCACGGCTGGAGGAGATCAACAGCCAGGCACGCGGCCAGGCGACCCGGATCCGGATGAAAGCCCTGCGCGAGGCGGTCGAGGTGAGCAAGCGCGTGCGCGATCTCTCCGATGCCGAGTCGGTCGCCGACGCCCCCGCGGCAGCCGCGAACGGCCACGCGGACGCCTTCGACGGCATCTTCGAGGGCCTGATCAAACTCGAGGTCGGCCCGCTCGGCGACTTCTCCCAACTGGTCGGGCTCGAGGACGCGGTTGGCCAGCTCGGCGCCTCCGAGATCTCGGTCGAGCGCTTCTCCGAGGGCCGCGCCACCTTCTCGATGCGACTCGACCAGCCGGTCGAGCTGCTGCGCGAACTCGATGAGCTCTCCACCCTCGACTTCAAGGTCCGCCACACCGCCCCGGACAACCTGATCCTCGATGTAGACGAGGATGCAGGCGAGCAGCGCGCCGCCTAAGCGGACGGCACTCTCGATAAACTCGCGCCTACCTGGGGCTGTAGCTCAGCTGGAAGAGCGTCGCGCTGGCAGCGCGAAGGTCAGGGGTTCGAGCCCCCTCAGCTCCATCGCCCGGTCGCGGGCAGGCGTCTCACTTCGCCGCCCAAAAAATCGTTCCAAGCACCACGGCGACCACCAGGGCCGGTAACCCGTACTCCTGGATGTGATGGTGGTCGATGAAGATCTCGCGGCCAACCTCGCCGATCCACTCTCCGAACTCTGCCGCGAACGGGATGACCGACGGCACGGGCGATCAGCCTTTGTCCACGAAGAGAACCAGTAGGGCGATGCCCCCGCCGCCCAGCAACCCCAGCGGCAAGGTCACCGCGGCCATTCGTTTCAGACTGCGGGCGATGTCCTGGCCCGAGAGGGCGATCGCCTGCACCAGTCCCTGCTGGCTGTCGAAGTTGAGCTGGGCGATGAGCCCGTGCAGGCGCGGGTTCGCGCGCCAGGCCTTCTGAACCAGGCTCGCGACCTGCGTGGCCCAGGCTTTCGCCGCCGCCTCGTCCACCGGATCCTCAACGCCGAGGATGCGATGCCAGGCCTGTTGGCGTTTCTGCCAGGCATCCTCCTTCTGCTTCGAAGCCGTCGGGTCTCGGTCGGCACTGGCGGCGCCCGGGTAATTCCCGGCGCCTTCATAGGCCGCCTGCGTCAAGAAGTAGACCATCGCCGGGGACCAGCCCCGTGGCGGCGGTGCGTCCCGGCCGGGGTCGCTAGCGCTCTTGGGAGCTTTCTCCCGATCGACTTTTGCGGCCGTCGACTCGATGTCCGCCGCTGCCCAGGTCCGTGCGATCCAGCTCGCCAGGTCTCGCTCCTCCCTCCGTTCATCCCGTCTCTTCGGGTCAAGGCTGCGGCTCGCGTTTTTGATCGACGCTTTTACTTTCTTGCCGGCTCGCTTCAGCCGTCCCTCCTCTGAGGTCTGAAGCTGCCTCTCCTCGCCGGCTTTCTTGATCGCCTTGAAAAAGGATCGACCGACCAGCTTTTGCTCGTCGCCTTCGAGCTTGCGGCCGAGAGCCGATGCGAGGGGGCGGATCGCCTTGGCGGCGATCGGAGCGCCAATGGTGAATGGATCGGGCAACCGGTTCCGTTCTGATTGGCGGCTGGCACCAGCGATCCGATCCTATACCGAATGCCAAAGGATTCTCAACTAAACAAGATCGGCCGCCGAGGGCTCACCGCGCCACGCTCAAACAAGCGCCCGCCGCTGCCGATGACTATGCGATGAGCGCGCTCAACCAGCACGTGTTCTCGCATGGGATGCAGGACACGCGGGAGACGTTCGAGGCATGGAACGAGCGCCCCTGGGCGGTCCTGCGCGGATGGCTGGCGCTGAGCGCGGCGATCGCGCTGGCGCTGCTGATGGCGACCTGGTTCGTCGCCGGGCTGCTGACCCCGGACCTGACGCCGATCCACCTCCCGGGGCTGACCGAACCCTCCGAGCCGAGCGCCCTGCTGCCGATCCTCTGGCGCAACTCCCTGGTCCTGGCCCTGCACGGCACCGCCTGCGTCGCCGGTTTCATCGCCGGCGCCTCGATGCCGATCGCCGCCGCCCAGCGGACCGGCATCTCGCGCTGGATCCACGTCAAGGCCGGTGAGCTGGCGATCCTCTTCGTCTGCGCAGTCACCCTCTTCTCGCTCGGAACGCAGGCGCTCTACCTCGGCTTCCAGGGCTCGACCCTGGCCTTCCAGCTCCACGTCAGCCGCCTCGACCTGATCCTCAGCGTCCTCCCGCACGCGATCCCGGAGCTGACCGCGCTCTTCCTGCCGCTCGCCGCCTGGCTGATCGCCAGCCGCCGCGGCGAGTGGAACCAGCTGCTGGCGGCGACCTTTATCACCGTCGCGCTGGCGATCCCGACGCTGGTCGCGGCGGCGACGATCGAGGTCTACGTCTGGCCGCACATCCTCGAAGCGCTCTCGCCGGTCGATCCGACCCACATCACGACCCAGTTCCTGTTCGGCTCATAAGATCGCCGCTCGATGAGCGGCTACGACCCCAAGGCGATCGAGCGCAAGTGGCAGCAGGTCTGGGCTGAGGAGAAGACCTGGGAGGTCCCGAACCCCGGGCAGCCCGGTTTCGACGAGGCCAAGCCGAAGGCCTACGTGCTGGAGATGCTGCCCTACCCCTCGGGCGAGCCCCACGTCGGCCATCTCAAGTGCTACGCGGTCGGCGACGCGATCGCCCACTTCCGCCGCCGCCACGGCTTCGAGGTGATCCACCCGATGGGCTTCGACTCCTTCGGCCTGCCGGCGGAGAACAACGCGATCAAAACCGGCGAGGCGCCGCGGGCGGCGACCGAGCGTTCGATCGCCTCCTTCCAGCGCCAGTTCCGCGAGTGGGGGATCTCGATCGACTGGTCGCGCGAACTCGCGACCCACACCCCCGAGTACTACCGCTGGACCCAGTGGATCTTCCTGCGGCTGCTCGAGAAGGGCCTCGCCTACCGCACCGAAGCGGCGGTGCAGTGGTGCCCCAAGGACGCCACGGTGCTGGCCAACGAGCAGGTCGTCGACGGCCGCTGCGAGCGCTGCGGCACCGAGGTGATCCAGCGCAAACTCGAGCAGTGGTTCTTCCGCATCACCGACTACGCCGAGCGCCTGCTCGCCGACTTCGACCGGCTCGACTCTTGGCCCGAGCACGTGATCACGATGCAGCGCAACTGGATCGGCCGCTCCGAGGGGGCGGAGGTCGTCTTCCGTTGTCAAGAAAACGAGGTCGGGGTCGACTTCCCCGTCTTCACGACCCGCCCCGACACCCTCTTCGGCGCCACCTTCTTCGTGCTGGCGCCCGAGCATCCCGAGCTGGAGCGGCTGGTCGCCGGCACTCCGGCCGAGGAGGCGGTGCGCGAGTACGTCAACCGGGTTGGGCGCGAGTCGGCCGAGGAGCGCGGCGCCGAGGACCGCGAGAAGACGGGCGTGCCGCTCGGCCGCAGCGTCGTCAACCCGGTCAACGGCGAGGAGATCCCGATGTTCGTCGCCGACTACGTGCTGATGGAGTACGGCACCGGCGCGATCATGGCCGTGCCAGGGCACGACTCGCGCGACTACGAGTTCGCCCAGAAATTCGGGCTGCCGATCGCACGGGTGATCGAGGGCGAGGACCCCGAGGCGGCCCGCGACGATGCCGGGCTGCCGTATCCCGGCGACGGCCCGATGGTCAACTCCGGCCGCTTCGACGGCAAGGGCAACCGCGAGGCCTACGCCGAGATCGTTGCCTGGCTCGAGTCCGAGCGGCGCGGCAAGCCGTCGGTCAACTATCGCCTGCGCGATTGGCTGGTCTCGCGCCAGCGCTACTGGGGCGCGCCGATCCCGGTCGTCTACTGCGACGAGTGCGGGATGGTGCCGGTCCCCGACGAGCAGCTGCCGGTCGAGCTGCCCGAGATCGAGGACTACGCGCCGCAGGGCAAGAGCCCGCTGGCCGCGGCCGAGGACTGGGTCGCGACCGAGTGCCCGCGCTGCAGCGGCCCGGCCCGCCGCGAGACCGACACCATGGACACCTTTGTCGACTCCTCCTGGTACTTCATCCGCTACCTCGACCCGCGCAACGCCGAGGCCGCCTGGGACCGCGCCGCCGCCACTCACTGGCTGCCGGTCGACCAGTACATCGGCGGCGTCGAGCACGCGATCCTGCACCTGATGTACGCGCGCTTCTTCACCAAGGCGCTGGCCGACGTCGGCGTCCTCGACGTGCAGGAGCCGTTCGCCAACCTCTTCGCGCAGGGGATGATCACCCGCGACGGGGCGAAGATGTCGAAGTCGCGCGGCAACACGGTCAGCCCCGGCGAGTACGTCGAGCGCTACGGCGCCGACACCGCCCGCACCTACGTCTGCTTCATGGGGCCGCCCGAGCGCGGCGGCGACTGGACCGACGAGGGCGTGGAGGGCGTCAACCGCTTCCTCTCGCGGCTCTGGCGGCTCTGCGAGGAGGTCGAGGAGCGGACCAGCCCCGGCGGGCCCGACGCCGGCCTGGAGGGCGGGGCGCGCGAGCTGACGGCGAAGGCGCACTGGGCGATCGACAAGACGACCCGGGACTTCCAGCGCGGCTTCCAGTTCAACACCGTGATCTCGGCGGTGATGGAGCTGGTCAACGACGCCTACCGGCTCAAGGACGGCCTCTACGGCGACCCGGGGGGCGACGCCGCGTTGCGCTTCGCCGCCGCCACCGCCGGCTCGCTGGTCTTCCCCTTCGCCCCGCATCTCGGCAGCGAGGTGTACGAGCGGCTGACCGGGGAGAGGGTCTGGGAGCAGCCCTGGCCCGAGGCCGACCCGGCGCTGCTGGCCAGCGACACCGTCACCCTGATCGTCCAGGTCAACGGCAAGCTGCGCGACCGCATCGAGGCCGCCGCGGACGCTCCGCAGGAGCAGCTGCTGGAGCTGGCGCGGGCGAGTGAGAAGGTCTCGCGGCACCTCGAGGGCAAAGAGTTGGTCAAGGAAATCGTTGTGCCTGGCAAGCTGGTCAACCTGGTGGTTCGCTGACGGCGGCCCTCACGCTGCCGCCGGCTCTGGTAGAAAGCGCGCCGATGCTCGTAAGGCGAATGGAGGACGCACCAGTCGAGGAGTGGCACCGTCTGCGCACGCATGTCCTGATGGACGCGGGCGAACTCGGGTCGCGCAACCTCTCGGTCACCTGGCTCTCGCTTCCGGCCGGGGCGAAGCAGACCCTGCGCTCGCACGAAGAGTCCGAGCAGGCCTACGTGGTCGTCCGCGGCGCCGGCACGATGTCGGTCGCCGGCGACACCCAGCAGGTTGCCGAGGGCGACCTAATCCTGGTCCCACCGGCGACCGAGCACTCGGTCGCCAACGACGGCGAGGCGGAGCTGTCCTGCGTCTCGATCCAGTCGCCGCCGGTGGCGGCCGCCGAGCTGTACAGCGACCAGCTCGCCGAGGTCGCCGGCTACGACGAAGACGACGAACTCGGCTGAGCATCGTTAGCTGAGTCGTTTGCTTCTGCGCGCCACGGGCGCGCGGGCTTGGCCGAGCCTTCGGGCCATGCCCGAACTGAGCCGAGCGCAGGTGGTCGTCTACGGCGCCATCGCCGTCGCCCTGCTGCTGGTCGGCGCTCGCGCGATTCGGGCCGAGGGCGGGGCGGAGCCCACGTTTGCCGCGGGCGCGGCGAGCGATTCCTCGGCGGGCGGCGGCTTCAGCCTCAGCGGCCAGGCATCCGACCTGGTCGTCGACGTCACCGGCGCGGTCGCGCGCCCGGGGGTCTACCGGCTGCCGGCCGGGAGCCGGGTCGACGACGCGGTGCGGCGGGCAGGCGGCGTCGCCCCGGGAGCGCAGCTGGAAGCGATCAACCGGGCGGCGCGGCTCGCCGACGGCCAGCAGGTAGTGGTGCCGAAGCGGGGCCCGGCGGGCGCGGTCGCCGTCGGCCCCGGCAGCGAAGAGGGGCCGATCAGCCTCGGCACCGCCACCGTCGAGCAGCTCGACACGATCGACGGCATCGGCCCGGTGACGGCGCAGGACATCGTCGAGTTCCGCGACGAACACGGTGGCCTCGCCTCGGTCGACCAGCTCGACCAGGTCTCGGGAATCGGGCCGGCGACGATGGAGTCGTTGCGGGCTCGCCTGCAGCCGTAGGGGGAGAGGGGTGCGATCGCCGCGGCCATCGCTGCCGGTTCTGATCGGGATCGTTGCCCTGGTCGCGCTCGGGGTGGCGCGTAGCGACGAGATCCGGGCGCGAGCTGCGGACGGGCTCGGCCGTGGGATCCCGGCGCGCGAGGCCGAGCTGGCGCGGGGGTTCGTGCTGGGAGCGGACGAGGGCATCGACGCGCAGACGAAGGAAGACTTCCGTCGCGCGGGGCTCAGCCACCTGCTTGCCGTCTCGGGCCAGAACGTCACCCTGCTGGCCCTGCTGGCGATGCCGCTGCTGGCGGCGCTGGGCATCCCCCTGCGCGAGCGCCTCGTCTGGATCCTCGGACTGATCGCCGTCTACGTGCCCCTGGCGGGCGCCGGGCCTTCGATCCAGCGCGCCGCGGTGATGGGCGCGGCCGGGGTACTGGCGACGCTGGGCGGGCGCCGGGCCTCCCGCCTCTATGCGTTGCTGCTGGCGCTCGGGGTTACGCTGGCGGTCGATCCGCGAATCGCCGGCGACGTCGGCTGGCAGCTCAGCTTCGCCGCCGTCGCCGGCATCTTCCTGCTGGCGACGCCGCTGCGCCGGGAGATCGCCGCCCGGGTCGGTCGCAGCGGCTGGCGCCGCGCTCTGGCCGAGGGCGCGGCGGTGACGATCGCCGCCACCCTGGCGACGGCTCCGTTGATCGCCTTCCACTTCGAACGGCTCTCGATCACCACCCTGGCCGCGAACCTGCTGGCGCTGCCGGCGGTGGCGCCGGCGATGTGGCTGGGGATGGCAAGCGCCGCCGCCGCGCAGATCCCCGGCTTCCCGGTCGCGGCGTTGAACTGGCCGGCGGCCCTGCTGCTCGGCTACGTCGCCCAGGTGGCGGCCTGGTGCGGGCGGCCGGGCTGGGCCGAGGTCCATGTGGCGCTGGGCGGCGTCGGGTTGGCCGGCGCCTATGCGGTCTTGGCGATCACGGTGGCGTCCGCCTTCTGTTTCGGGCGCCATCGTCGCCTGGCCGCCGCGCGCAGGCAGGCGGCAACCGCGCGCCGGCGAGCTGGCGTGATCTCGCCGCAGGCGCTGGGCCTGGCGGCGGCGCTCGGGCTTGCGGCACTGGTCTTCGTCGGTGGCTTCGGGGACGGTGGCATCGGTGGCGTTGTCGGCTTCGACGGAGCGGGCTCGGGCGCCGGGCCGCCCCCGGCCGGAGTCGGTCTCCGGGTCGAGGTCCTCGACGTCGGCCAGGGCGACGCGATCCTGCTGCAGCCGCGGGGTGGCGACGCCGTCCTGGTCGACGGGGGGCCGCCGGGTGACGGGCTGCCGGCAAAGCTCGCTGCCGCAGGGGTCGACCGCCTCGGCGCCGCGATCGTCACCCACGACCAGTCCGACCACGACGGCGGCATCGAGGAGCTGCTCGGCCGCTTCCCGGTCTCCCGGCTCGTCTACGCCCGCCTGGGACGGCCGATCCTCACCGCCGCCAGGGCCGGCGGTGCCCAGCCGGTGCGCGTCGCCGCCGGCACCGTCCTCCGCTCCGGCCGCCTCAGCCTCGAGGTTCTCTGGCCGCCGCCCGAGCTGCTGGCCGAGCCCCAGCCGGGCGTGGACCCGAACCAGCTCGCGCTCGTCCTGCTCGCCCGTTGGCATCGCTTCTCGATCCTCCTCACCGCCGATGCGGAGGCGGAGGCGGTGCCGCTGGACCCCGGCCCGGTCGACGTCCTCAAGGTCGCCCACCACGGCAGCGACGACGCTGGCCTGGCGGCACTGCTCGAGCGCGCCAGGCCACGCCTGGCGGTGATCTCCGTCGGCGCGGGCAACCCGTTCGGCCATCCCACCGCGGCAACGCTCGCGACCCTGGCCGCGCATGGCGTCAGGACCCTGCGAACGGATCGCGACGGCACCGTGACCCTGGACGTCGGGCGTAGCTCAATCGCGGTCCATACCGGCGGCTGAGGGCAGTCGGCGCGTCGACCGAGGCCGCCGCCAGGGCGTCGCCTAGACTCGGCCGGTGGCCGAAGAGATGCGACCCCTCTACCTGATCGCCGGCACCGACGGGGCGAAGATCGACGCCACCCGGGCACGGCTGCGGGCCCGCGCCGAGCGTGAGGCCGGAGCCGACGCGCTCGAGGTCTTCGAGCCCGGCGAGGGCAAGGGCATGCCCGACCACGAGGCGCTGCTGATGGCGATCCCGGCGATGTCGCTGATGGACTCGCGCCGTTATCTGCTGGCCGACGGCGTCGAGCGCTGGCGCGACCGCCAGCTCGAGGCGGTCGCCGCGGCGGTCGCCACGCTGCCGCCGGACCTGACCCTCGTCCTCATCGCCCGCGCCAAAGCGCCGGCGAAGCTGACGAAAGCGGTCAAGGCCGCCAAGGGCGAGATCCACGAGTTCGAGGCGCCCAAGGCCAGGGAGATGCCGCGGCTGCTGGTCACCGAGGCGCAGCGCCTGGGCTTCCGGCTCGATCCGGCCGCCGCCCGGCTCCTGGTCGACCGCATGGGGGCCAGCCCGGTCCGGCTCCAGAACGAGCTGGAGCGACTGGCGCTTTGGGCGGGGGCCGGGGGCGAGGTCGGCGCCGCCGACATCGGCGCGATGATCGCCGACACCTCCGAGGCAGCCGTCTGGTCGCTCTCCGACGCGCTGCTCGAAGGCGACGCCGCCGCGGCCCTTCGGATCGGCGAGCGGCTGATCGAGCAGGGCGAGAACGTGACCGGCTTGATCTACGGCCTCGCCTCGCGACTGCGCAGCGCCTGCGCGGTCGTCGCCCAGCTCGAGGAGGGAATGGCGCCGCAGCAGGTCGAATCCTCGCTGCGGATGCATCCCTACGCCGCCAAGCAGCTGGTCGCGCGCCTGCGCGGAGCCGACCTCGCAAGCCTGCGGGCGGCGACCGAGGCGCTGGCCGACCTCGAGCTGTGGTGCCGCGGCGGCGCCGACTACGGCGACGAGCTGGCGCTGACGCTCGCGCTCAGGCGCGCGGCAGGAGTCGCTGCCTGACTACTTTGCCGCTGCAGCGGCGATGCGAGCGGCTTTGGACTTCTTGCGGGCGCCGGTGTTCCTGTGCATGGCGCCCTTCTGCACGGCCTTGTCGATCTTCGAGACGAGGTCGCGCTCCTCAGTGCCGATCGCAGCGGTGTCGCCGCCCTCGACAGCGCTCTCGAGGCGGCGGAAATGGGTCTTGACCGTGCTGGTGAGCAGCCGGTTCTCCGAGCGCTCGCGCTCGCTGCGTAGGATCCGCTTCTTCTGTGAGGCTATGTTGGCCATGAGTCAAGTGCCCGAGCTGGCGACGTGCCAGCCCCAAGCGGCCGCCGACTATAGCGACTGAGACCCAGCTTGGAGACGCCCAAGGCACCCGACAGACCCGAAGACGACGAGCGGGCGGCGATCGACGCCGACGCGGCCCTGCGCGAGGCCGAGGCATTCGACCCCGGCGAGGAACTGTCCGGGGGGCCGGCTCCGGGGCGCCAGGCGGGCCGGATCGCCCGCTCCACCGCCTTCTTCTCGATCGCCACCGCCGCCTCGCGCGTCGCCGGCCTCGGCCGCGAAGTCGTCGCCGCCGGCTTCTACGGCATCAGCGGCCCGATGTCGGCCTTCACGATCGCCTTCCAGGTTCCGAACCTGATCCGCGCCCTCTTCGCCGACGCGGCCCTGCAGCCGGCCTTCGTCCCCGTCTTCACCGAACTGATCGGCAAGAAGCACTACAAAGAGGCCTTCCGGCTGGCCTCGACCCTGCTGCTGCTGGTGACGATGGTCCTGGGCGCGATCACCGCTTTCTTCGTCCTCCTCGCCCCGGTAGTGATGCCGGTCTTCGCGCCTGGCTTCGAGGGCGAGATCCTCGACCTCACGGTCACCCTCTCCCAGGTCATGTTCCCGATCCTGATCCTGCTCGGGGTCAGCGGCGTCGTCGTCGGCATCCTCAACAGCTACGACCGCTTCGGCGCCTTCGCGATCTCGCCGCTGTTCTGGAACCTGGCGATCATCCTCGTCCTGGTCGTGCTGGAGCCGATGTTCCACGGCCAGGACAAGATCTACGCCTACGCGATCGCGATCCTGGTCGGCACCCTGGTCCAGCTGCTGATCCCGACCTGGGACCTGCGCAACACCCCGTTCCGGTTCAAGCTCAGCTTCGATTGGCGCCACCCCGGCGTGCGCCGGGTGCTGTGGCTGATGCTGCCGGTGACGATCAGCCTCGGCCTGATCAACTTCAACCTGCTGATCAACAGCTTCTTCGGCAGCTTCGTCTCCGAGCAGGCGCCGGCGGCGATCGACAAAGCCTTCCGCATCTACCAGCTGCCGCAGGGGATCTTCTCGGTGGCGATCGCGACCGTGCTGTTCCCGACCCTGGCCCGCTTTGCCAACCGCGGCGAGATCGAGAACCTGCGGGCGACGATGGCCAACGGGATGCGCCAGATCCTCTTCGTCCTGCTGCCGGCCGCGGCCGCGATCCTCGCCCTCTCGGAGCCGATGATCCGGCTCGTCTACCAGCGCGGCGCCTTCGACCCGGCGGAGACCGCGGTGGTGGCGACGGCGCTCTTCTGGTTCGCCTTCTCGCTGCCCACCAACGGCCTCTACCTACTGCAGACGCGCACCTTCTTCAGCCTCCAGCGTCCCTGGCAGGCG
>DASYKN010000034.1:0-1720 GCA_035995325.1 Solirubrobacterales bacterium | reverse complement strand
AGAGGAGCTGATCGCCTCCTTTGCCCAGGGGCCGCTACCAGAGTTCCTCGCCTTTGAGTTCTCACCAAGCAAGGGCAACCCCGCAAAGGCAGCCAAGGCCCAGAGCACTACCGCCCTCACCCTCGCCCAGGCCCACCTCAGCTCTGAGGCACCAGAGGGCGCCCGCCTTGCCTTCCTCAGCCAAGGAGCGGTACCCGCGAGACCAGGTGAGGCACCCGACCCAGCCACCGCCAGCGCCTGGGGCCTGATCCGCTCGGCCCAATCAGAGCACCCCGGCCGCTTTGCCCTGATCGATCACGACGGGAGCGATGCCTCCATCAATGCACTCCCCGCCGCGATCGCCCACTCGGCAACCGAGCCCCAGATCGCTCTGCGCGGGGGAGAGGCGAGGGCGCCGCGGTTGGCGAGGGTCGAGGACGCGCCGGCTGCGCCATGGCGGCTCGACATCAAACGCCGGGGCACGCTCGAGAACCTGACCCTGGTCGAGTGCCCTGAGGTGGAGGCCCCGCTGGGCCCGGAGGAGGTCCGTCTCGCGGTGCGCGCGGGCGGGCTCAACTTCCGCGACGTCCTCCTCGCCCTCGACATGGTGTCCGTCGATCAGCCGCTCGGCGGCGAGGGGGCCGGCGTCGTGCTCGAGGTTGGACCGGAGGTCGATGACCTCGCCCCCGGCGACCGCGTAGTGGGCCTTTTCACCGGCGCCTTCGGGCCGACCGCCATCGCCGACCATCGCCTGCTGGCGCCGTTGCCGAGCGACTGGTCCTTCGTGCAGGGGGCGGCTGTACCGGTCTGCGCGCTGACTGCTCGCTACGGCCTCTTCGACCTCGCCGGCTTGGAGGCGGGCGAGCGGGTGCTGATCCACTCGGCCGCCGGCGGCGTTGGGCTGATGGCAGTCCAGCAGGCTCTCGACGCCGGTGCCGAGGTCTTCGCCACCGCCCACCCGTCGAAGTGGGAGGCGCTGCGGGAGCTGGGCCTCGACGAGGCGCACATCGCGTCCTCGCGCGACCTCGAGTTCAGGGAGAGGTTCGCGGAGGCCCTCGGCGAGGGGGACATCGACGTCGTCCTCAACTCACTCGCCGAGCGGTTCGTCGATGCCTCGCTGGAGCTGCTGGGTGAGGGAGGCCGCTTCGTCGAGATGGGCAAGACCGACATCCGCGAGGCCGAGGGGATCGCCGCCCGCCATCCCGGAGTCTCCTACCGCGCCTTCGATCTCCCCGAAGCGGGTCCGGATCGGCTCGGGGAGATGCTGCGTCAGCTCAAGGCCGACTTCGAGCGCGGCGCCCTGCGGCACTCGCCCGTCACGACCTGGGACGCGCGGCGCGGTGCGGAGGCGTTCCGGTTCATGAGTCAGGCCCGGCATGTCGGCAAGATCGTCCTCACCCTTCCGGCGCCGCCCAACCCCAAAGCAACCACCCTGATCACCGGCGCCACCGGCACCCTCGGAGCACTAACCGCCCGCCACCTGGTCAAAGCCCACGGCGCCCGCCACCTGCTCTTGATCAGCCGCAGGGGAGAGAAGGCCCCAGGGGCAAGAGAGCTCCAGGCAGAGCTCAAAGAGCTGGGAGCAAAGGTGAGGATCGCCGCTTGTGACGTCGCAGATCGCAAGGCCTTAAAGGCACTCCTAGGGGAGATCCCCAAAGAGCACCCCTTAGGTGCGATCTACCACGCCGCCGGGGCAATCGATGACGCCCTGCTCACCTCACTTGACCCCAAGCGGATCGAG
>DASYKN010000033.1:0-17203 GCA_035995325.1 Solirubrobacterales bacterium | reverse complement strand
TGCTGTTGAACCCCGACGTCGAGGTGCTCGAGGGCGACTTCGCGGCGCTCCTCGCGGCGCTCGACTCGCGCCCGGACGTCGGCATCGCCAGCGTCGTCCAGCGCGGCGACGACGGCGGCCTGCAGTTCTCGATGCGCCGCTGTCCCTCGCCGGCGAGGGCCCTCGGCGAGTCGCTCTTCGCCTCGCACTGGCCGTTTTGGCGCTCGCTGCAGGAGCTCGACACCGACAGCGAGCGCTACGCCCGCGAGACCTCGGCCGACTGGGTGGTCGGCGCCTTCCTCTGCGCCCGGGCCGAGGCGATCGCCTCGATCGGCCCGCTCGACGAGCGCTTCTTCCTCTACTCCGAGGAGATCGACTGGTGCCTGCGCGCCCGCCAGCAGGGCTGGGACGTCCGCCACCTGCCGCTGATGACCGTCACCCACCACGCCGGGCGCCGCGACCGCGGCGACCTGATGGCCCAGCTCGCCCACTCGCGCTCGCTCTTCGCCGCCAAGCACCACGGCGCTCTCGGGGCACTCGGGATCCGCGCCGCGCTGGCCCTCGGGCACCTGCTGCGGATCGGCCTGCGGCTGCCGGCGGCGCCCTTCAGCGCCCGCGCGCGCGGGCGGGTCGGCGCCGAGGCAGGGGCGCTGCGGGTCCTGGTCGGCCTCGGCCGGCCGCCTTTGCGGGCCGACGCGGACCCGATTCGGCCCGCTCCCCCGATCGCCGTCGCCGACGAGGCGGGTTAGACCATGTGCGGCATTGTCGGACAGGGGCGCAGCGACGGAGCCGCGGTCGACGGGGGGCTGGTCGAGGCGATGTGCGCCGGCCTCGAGCACCGCGGCCCCGACTCGCGCGGGATCCACCTCGACGGCCCGGTCGGCCTCGGGATCCAGCGGCTGCGCGTGATCGACCTCGCCACCGGCGACCAGCCGGTCTACAACGAGGACCGCTCGGTCGCCGTCGTCCTCAACGGCGAGATCTACAACTACCGCGAGCTGCGCGAGCGCCTGCGCGCCAACGGCCACCGCTTCGCCAGCGACGGCGACACCGAGGTGATCGCCCACCTCTACGAGGAGGAGGGACCGGACTTCGTTAGCTCGTTGGCCGGCATGTTCGGCCTCGCCCTCTGGGACGCGAGGCGCCAGGAGCTGTTCGTCGCCCGCGACCGGATCGGCAAGAAGCCGCTCTTCTACGCCGAGCGCGCCGGCGCCATCTCCTTCGCCTCGGAGCTTTGGGCGCTGCTCGCCGACCCGGAGATCTCGCGTGAGGTCGACCCGGTGGCCCTCGACCGCTTCTTCACCTACACCTACGTGCCCAGCCCGTTCAGCGCCTTCCGCGCCGTGCGCAAGCTGCCGCCCGGGTCGCTGCTGCGCTGGCGCGCCGGCGAGACCCGGGTCGAGCGCTACTGGGAGCCGGACTTCGGCCCGAAGCTGGAGGTCGAGACCGAGGCCGAGGCCGGCGAGCTGGTCCGCGAGGCGGTCCGCGACGCGGTCAAGCGCCGCCTGGTCGCCGACGTCCCGCTCGGCGCCTTCCTCTCCGGCGGCGTCGACTCGACCGCAGTCCTCGCCGCGATGGCGGAACTCTCGAGCGCGCCGGTGAAGACGTTCTCGATCGGCTTCGAGGACTCCGGCTTCGACGAGCTGCCCTACGCACGGGAGATCGCCGAGCTCTTCGGCGCCGAGCACCACGAGCTGGTCGTGCGCCCGGACGCGGTCGAGCTGCTGCCGAAGCTGACCCGCCACTACGGCGAGCCGTTCGCCGACCACTCCGCGATCCCCAGCTTCTACCTGGCTGAGATGACCCGCCGCCACGTCACCGTCGCCCTCACCGGCGACGGCGGCGACGAGGTCTTCGGCGGCTATGAGCGCTACGCCCACGGGGCGGCGATGGAGCGCCTCGACGCGGTGCCCGCGGGCCTCCGCGCGGGGGCTGCCGCGCTGGCGGCGCGGGTGCGCCCCGACGGCGACCTCAACAGCGCCCGCAACCGCCTGCGCCGCGCCGCCGCGCTGCTGCCGCTGTCGCCGCGGGACCGCTACGTGCGGGCGATGTCGCGCTTCGGCCTCGACCTGCGCCAGGGCCTCTACACGCCGGAGTTCAACGCCTCGCTGCGGGGCTCGGCGGCGGCCGACACGATCGCCGAGCCGTGGCAGGCCTCGACCGCGCGCAACCCGGTCGACCGCATGCTCGACGTCGACCAGCGGACCTACCTGCCCGGCGACCTCCTGGTGAAGATGGACATCGCGACGATGGCCTACGGGCTCGAGGCGCGCTCGCCCCTGCTCGACCAGGACCTGGTCGCGCTCGGGGCGGCGCTGCCGACCCGCTTCAAGGTGCGGGGCCGGGAGAAGAAGATCGCCCTGCGAGCGGCGCTGCGCGGGGTCGTCCCCGACCACCACATCGACCGCGCCAAGCAGGGATTCCAGGTGCCGATGGCCGAGTGGTTCCGCACCGACCTGCGCGAGCTCGCCGAGGACACCCTGCTGGGAGCGCCCGCGGCGGGCCGCGGCTACCTGCGCCAGGACGTCGTCGCCGGCCTGCTGAGCCGCCACCTCGCCCGCGAGGAGGACAACTCCTCGCTGCTCTGGAGCGCGCTGGCGTTCGAGCTGTGGCAACAGCAGGTGGTGGAGGGCCGCGCCAGCGGGGAGCGGGCACATGCCCTCGTCTGAGCTGGGCCGCCGGATCCTGATCCTCGTCCCCGGGGTCCTCGGCGAGCGGCTCAGCGGCCCCGAGATCCGCGCCGTCCGGCTCGGCCAGGCGCTGGCGGCCGAGAACCGCGTCACCCTGATGGCGCCCGGCGCCGAGGGCGGCGAGCACGAGGGCCTGCCGGTGGTGCCTTCCTCACGCCGCCGGCTGCTGCGCGAGGCGCGTCGGCACGACGTGCTGATGGCCTCGACCGTGCCGCCGTTCGCGCTGGCGCTGAAGCGGCAGCTGGGGATTCTCGCCGTCTCCGACCAGTACGACCCGGTCGAGCTGGAGCTCGGCACCCTCGGCTCCGGCGCCGAGCGCGCCCGGGTTACCGCCCGCGCCGCTCGCCGCCTGCAGCTGCGCTGCGCCGACCTCGTCCTCTGCGCCGGCCGCGGCCAGCGGGAGCTGCTCGAGGCCGAGATCGAGACCATCGACGGCGACGCGCGGCCGCCGCTCTGCACGGTGCCCTTCGGGATCGACGCCGACTCCGCGCCCAGCGGCACGACCCCGCTGCGCGACCGCTTCCCTCAGATCGAGGCGGGCGACCGGGTCGTGCTTTGGTGGGGCAGCCTCTGGCGCTGGCTCGACGCCGAGACGGCGATCCGCGCCGTCGCCTCGCTCGGACGCTCGCGCCCGGACGTCAAGCTCGTCTTCACCGCCGGCCGGGCCCCCAACGACGACGCCGAGCGCCACTCGGTCCTCGCCGAGGCGCGCGACCTGGCGGCGCAGCTGGGCGTTCTCGACCGCACCGTTCTCTTCCTCGACGAGTGGGTCCCCTTCGACCGCCGCGGTGACTACATCCGCGACGCCGACGTCGGCCTGACCCTGCACCGGGACACCGAGGAGGCCTCGTTGGCGGCCCGCGCCCGCTATATGGACTACCTGCGGTCCGAACTGCCCTGCGTGCTCGGGCGCGGCGACGAGACCGCCGCCGACTTCGAGCGCGCCGGCTTCGCGACGCTCGTCGGGCCGGGCTCGCCGGAGGCGACCGCGGCGGCGCTGCTGGCGCTTCTGGACCCGCGGGCCAACGCCCGCGCGGCCGCGGCGGGGAGGACCCTCGCCGGCGAGTTCCGCTGGCAGCGGCTGGCCCAGCCCCTGCTGGCGGCGCTGCGGGAGATCGACCCGACGGCCGACCCCGCTGCCTCCTCGCAGCAGCTGCGGCGCACCAGCTCCTACTACGCGCGGCGCCTGGTCGACCGGATGCTGCCTTCGCACTGACCGCCGGCGCGGATCAGGGAGCTTCGTAGCCGGCGGCGAACGGGAGCCGCCGCGGCTCGTAAGCGGTCGCGTCGACCCAGGAGGGGCGCCAGCCCCGCAGCGAGTGCGGCCCGGCCGCGGACCCGTCGCTGGAGACGTTGTAGTCGTAGGTGCCCCAGCCGTCGGCACGGCCCTCGCTGGAGACGTCGAAGGCGTCGCGGGTCTCGGCGAAGACGTTGCGTTCGATCCGGTAGCCGCTGCCGGGAGGGCTGTCGGGCTCGTCGCGGAAGAGGCATCCCCAGCGGCTGCCGACGATCGTGTTGCGGCGGAAGACGAGGCCGCTGGACTGGTAGATCTGGCAGGTGTAGCCGCGCGAGTCATGGTCGAAGAGGTTGTTTTCGACGACCACCTTGCGGAAGGCGCCTTCCTGGAACAGCAGGCTCTCCTGCGTGCCCGTGTTGCGGGCTACGTTGTTCGTGAACCTGATGTCGCGGCCGCCGCCGAAGATCTGCCAGAGGTCCTGGTGGTCTTCGTGGCTGCCGAGCAGGCTGGGGCCAAGGAAGGTGTTGTGGTCGACGACCCAGTGGACCGGGGTCGCCGACTGGATGTAGTCGGAGGCGGGGCTCTGGATCGTGTTGCCGCGGATCGTCATGTGGCGGACGTCGCCGACGCCCTCGATCCCGTATCCGTAGCCCGTTTCCTGGGTCCCCGTGTAGTCGATGTCGTGGATCGTGTTGTTCTCGATCCGCACGTTTTCGACCCGCTTGCCGATCCGGTAGTCGCCGAAGAGATAGATGCCGTTGGCGCCGGTGATGTCGTTGCCGCGGAACTCGATGTCGGAGGCCGCCGGGGTGATGCTGACGCCGTCGCTGAGGTGGAGGCCGACGAAGCGCAGCCCGCTCGGGTCGAGCAGGTCGATCCCGGCGACGTCGGCGCGGGCGCCGGGGGCCGGTCGCACGGTCACCGCCCGTCCCTTGCTCACGCCGGAGGCCGCGATCGCGGGATAGGAGCCGGCCGCGAGGCAGATCGTCGCGCCGCCGGGGGCGGCGCCGAGCGCGCTCGCCACGTTCGCGCCGGGCTCCAGCGTGCGGGTGCAGTGGACGCGGGCGGCCGCGGTCTCGGCGCCCGCCGGTGTCAGGGCGGGAACCAGCTTCACCCCCGCTATCGCCAGCAGCAGGACCAGCGGTAGCGTCAGGATGCGCACCCCTCCATTGTGGCAGGGCGGGGATGGCCCACGCGGGGGATTTAAGGCCGGAATCCGGCCGTGAACGGCAATCCCAGCGGAACGTAGCCAGTCACGTCCAGCCAGGACGGTTTCCAGTTCCTGACCGAGTGGGCGCCGTCGGCAGACCCGTCCCCGGAGACGTTGTAGTCGTAGGCGCCCCAGGCGTCCGCGCGCCCCTCGGTGGAAACGTCGACGCTGGCCTCGGTGCCGGTGAAGACGTTGTGGTCGACTTCGTATTCGCTGCCGGGCACGCCCGTGGCGAGGTCGCGGAAGAGGCACCCCCAGTGACTGCCGACGATCGTGTTGCGGCGGAAGACGAGGCCGCTGGACTGGTAGATCTGGCAGCTGTAGCCGAGTGAGTCGTGGTCGAAGAGGTTGTTTTCGACGACGACGTCGGAGAAGGCGCCCTCCTGGAAGAGCAGGCTCTCCTGGGTTTCGGTGTCGCGGGCGACGTTGTTGGTGAAGGTGATGTTTTCGCCACCGCCGAAGATCTGCCAGAGGTCCTGGTGGTCTTCGTGGCTGCCGAGCAGGCTGGGGCCGAGGAAGGTGTTGCGGTCGACGACCCAGTCGACCGGGGTCGCCGACTGGATGTAGTCGGAGGCGGGGCTCTGGATCGTGTTGCCGCGGATCGTCATGTTCTCGACCTCGCCGACGCCCTCGATCCCGTAGCCGTAGCCGGTGTCCTGGTGGCCCTGGTAGTCGAGGTCGTGGATCGTGTTCCCTTCGATCACCACGTCTTCGATCCGTTGGCCGATCCGGTAGTCGCCGAACAGGTAGATCCCGGCGACGCCGGTGATGTCGTTGTCGACGAAGCGGATGCCGGAGCCCGAGGGGGTGACGGTGGTGCCGTCGGTGATGTCGAGCGCCGCGAACTGCAGGCCACGCGGGTCGGTCAGGGTGATGCCGTCGACGGTGGCGCGCCCGCCGGGCCCGGAGCGGACGGTCACGGGCGGGGACTTGTGGACCCCTTCGAGGGAGAGCTGCGGGTAGTCGCCTTCGGCGAGGCAGATCACGGCACCGCCGGCCGCGGCCTCGACCGCGGCGGCGACGTCAGCGCCGGCAGCGAGGGTCGTCGTGCAGGTGATCGGCACTTCCGTTGCGGCCACGGTCCAGCCCCGCGTGGCGGGGGAGGGGTCGGCGTTGCCGCTGGCGTCGATCGCTCTGGCCGCGAAGCTGTGGGCGCCGAGGCCGAGGCTCCCGTAGGCCTGCGGCGAGGAGCAGGCGCCCCAGGCGCCCGCGTCGAGCCGGCATTGGAAGCTCGACCCCCGCTCGGTGGATTCGAAGCCGAAGCTGGCGCCGGTCGCGCTCGTTGCCCCGGACGGCCCGGAGGTGATCTTCGTGTTCGGCGGGGCGGTGTCGCCGGGTGGCGGGCCGCCGGGGTCGATCGGCAGCGCCGGGCCGATGCCGGGCTGAGGGCCCGACGGCGGGGAGCCCGCAGGCCCCTTGGGCACGGGGACGCTGGCGGGATCGCGGGGGTTCGAGCCGGCGGCCGCCTCGGCGCCGTCGCCGAAGCCGTCGCCATCGGTGTCGAACTTGTGCGGGCTCGTCCTCGTCCGGCGTAGCTCGGCGCCGTTCTTGAGGCCGTCGCGATCCCAATCGCCGCCTGGGCTGAGGGCGGGGCGCTGGACCACCTCGGCGCCGCTGAGGCCGAACTTGCCCTGGGCCGACGATGCGGGCATCGCGAACGCGGCCAGCGCGATCAGCAGAGCGAGCGATGACCCCCCGGCGCGCACGCGACGAGTGTCGCACGGGCGATCGCGCTATCCGCGCGGAATGGCCGAATTAGGGCCGGTACCCGGCGCTGAAGCTGAGGCCCACCGGCGTGTAGTCCGTCGTGTTGTTCCACGACGGTTTCCAGTTCTTCACCGAGTGCGAGCCGCTGGCCGAAGCGTCGTCGGAGACGTTGTAGTCGTAGGTGCCCCAGCCGCCCGCGCGGCCCTCGGTCGAGATCGCGGAGCCTTCGGCGGTGTTGGTGAAGACGTTGTGGTCGACCTGGTAGCCGCTGCCGGCCGCGCTCGAGGCGAGGTCGCGGAAGAGGCATCCCCAGTGGCTGCCGACGACCGTGTTGTTGCGGAAGACCAGTCCTTTCGACTGGTAGATCTGGCAGGTGTAGCCGCGGCTGTCGTGGTCGAAGAGGTTGTTTTCGACGACCACGTTGGAGAAGGCGCCCTCCTGGAAGAGCAGGCTCTCCTGGGTTTCGGTGTTGCGGGCGACGTTGTTGGTGAAGGTGATGTTCTGGCCGCCGCCGAAGATCTGGACCAGGTCCTGGTGGTCCTGGTGGCTGCCCAACAGGCTCGGGCCGAGGAAGGTGTTGTGGTCGATCACCGCGGTTTCCGGCGAGGCGAACTGGATGTAGTCGGAGGCGGGGCTCTTGATCGTGTTGTCGCGGATCGTGAAGCGGGCGACCCCGTTGGAGGCGGTGATGCCGTAGCCGTTGGCGGTGCCCTGGTTGCCGGTGTAATCGAGGTTGTGGAGATTGTTGCCTTCGATCAGCACGTCGGTGACCGAGGTGCCGGCGCTGTTGTCCTGGCCGTTGGCGTGGAAGCCGAAGGGGCCGGTGAACTCGTTGTCGATGAACTGCAGCTTGCTCGCCGGCCCCAGGGCCTCGATGCCACCGGTGAACTTGAGGCCTTCGAAGCGGAGGTTGGTCGCCTGGTTGAGGAGCGAGTAGCCCAGGGTGGGTGAGGCGCCCGCGGCCGCCCGGATCGTGACCATGCCCGACTTGTTGGCTTTGGTCGCGTTGACGCTGTAGGCGCCGTTGCCGAGGCAGATGACGGCGCCGGCGGCGGCGGCGCCGACCGCGTTCGAGAGGCTCGCCCCGGAGGCGAGGGTCTGGGTGCAGCCCGGGCTCGAGGGCGGCGGTTCGCTTGGGGCGCTCTGCACGGTCCAGGTACGGGCGGCCGCCGAGGCGTCGGCGTTGCCGGCGCCGTCGCTGGCTTTGACCCCGAAGCTGTGACTGCCCACCGCGAGGCCGCTGTAGGCCTTGGGCGAGGCGCAGGACGCCCAGGCGCCGGCGTCGAGCTGGCATTTGAAGCTGGAGCCGCTCTCGCTGGAGCTGAAGCCGAAGCTGGCGCTGGTGCTAGTGGTGGTGCCGGTCGGGCCCGAGTCGATCGTCGTGTTCGGCGGCGTCGTGTCGGCCGGCGGCGCCGGTGCCTGCACGGTCCAGGTGCGGGTCGCCGCCGAGGCGTCGGGGTTGCCGGCGGCGTCCGTCGCTTTGACCGAGAAGGCGTGGGACCCGGCGGTGAGCGAGCTGTACCCCTGCGGCGAGGCGCAGCTGCCCCACGACCCCGAGTCGAGGCGGCACTGGAAGCTGGAGCCGCTCTCGCTGGAGCTGAACTGGAAGCTGGCGCTGGTCGCGGTCGTCGTGCCCGAGGGGCCGGCGTCGATGCTCGTGTCCGGCGCCGCGGTGTCGGCCGGCGGCGCGATCGCCTGCACGGTCCAGGCCTGGCTGGCCGGGCTCGCGTCGGCGTTGCCGGCGCTGTCGGTGGCTTTGACCGCGAAGGTGTGGAGGCCGAGGCCGAGCGAGCCGTAGGACTGGGGCGATGCGCAGTTGTTCCAGGTCCCGGAATCGAGTTTGCACTGGAAGCTGGCGCCGCTCTCGCTGGCGCGGAACTGGAAGCGGACGGAGGTGATGGTGATGGTCGGAGCCGGCCCGGTTTCGATGCTCGTCTGCGGCGCCGTCTTGTCGACGGGCGGAGTCGGCTGCGTCGGCGTTGTCGGCCGGGTGGGGGCGGTGGGCGGCGTCGTCGGCGGGCTCGGAGTCGTCGGCGCTTCGACCACCGGCGGCGAAGTCGGTGGCGCCGGCGGGCCGGAGGGGACGCTGTGGGAGTCGCGCGGATTGGTCCCGGCCGCCACCTCGGCGCCGTCGCCGAAGCCGTCGCCGTCGCTGTCGAACTTGTGCGGGCTCGTCCTCGTCCGGCGTAGCTCGGTCGCGTCGCTGAGGCCGTCCTTGTCGGTGTCGGCCCGAGGGCTGGAGGTCGCCGCGCGTTTGACGACGGTCGCGGTCCTCACGTTCTTCGACCCCGCAGCGCCCGCCGCGGCGGGCAGTACCGCCGCTAGGGCGATCAGGCCGAGCAGCAAACTCAGCTGAGGCCAGGACCGGGAGAACGTGAAGGGAAACTTTTTCATTTGGCCGGTATCGGCCGGCCCCCAGCTACGGCGACCGGGGAGGGGGCCGCTGGACGAAGCGCGGTGCTCTTGGGTGGACGAAGGTTCGATCACACGGCTCGACTACCCAGTCCCCGGGCGTTTATGTCAACACGGTGTCGACGCAGGCGGACGCGGCCCGGCGGAAGTTTGGGCAGTCGCGGCCCGTTTTCCGAACAGATGCGCCGACACATCCACCGCCTCCGCAGGCTCCTGCCCCTCTGGCTGCGCCTGGCGCTGCAGGAGCTATCGCCGAGCCGCGCCCGCCGCTGGCGCGAGATGCCGGGGGTCGAGCGGGTCGAGGCCCGCGGTCAGGCCGTCCTCACCTTCGACGACGGCCCCGACGGCTCTCCGGCCGCCACGGCGGCGGTCCTCGATGCCCTCGACGCCGCCGGCGCCAAGGCCACCTTCTTCCTGGTCGGCGAGCAGATGCAGGCGGCGCCGGAGCTGGCCGCCGAGATCCTCGCCCGCGGGCACGAGATCGGCGTCCACGGCCAGCGCCACTTCCGGCACGACCGCGTCCCGGTCGCGGAGTCGGTCGCCGACATCGAGGCCGGCTATGCCGCCGTCGCCGCGGCGACGGACGCGCCGCCCCGTTTCTACCGCCCGCCGTACGGAAAGCTGACGCCGGCCGGGGCCGATGCCTGCCGGCGCCTCGGGCTCGAGGTCGCCTACTGGTCCACCTGGGGCCTCGACTGGGAGCCGCTGCCGAGCGAGCATGTCGTCCGCCGGGTCAACCGCGACCTCGACGACGGCGCCGTCGTCCTGCTCCATGATTCCGCCCGTTACGCGGTGCGGCCGAGCGCCGCCCCGACGGCAGCCGCGATCGCCGCGATCGCCGCCCGCGCCGCCGAGCTCGGGCTCGACCTGGTCACGCTCGCCGACGCCTGCGGCGCCCCCACCCCGAGCAGCGCCAGGCAATGAAGAGGCGGGGCGCCGGCTCGAAGCGGATCCTGATCGTCGCCTCGCCGGGCGGCCACCTGCTGCAGATGCTCGCCCTCGAGCCCGCCTGGTCGGACGCCGAGCGGGTCTGGGTGACGCTGCGCTCGACCGACGTCGAGTACCTGCTGCAGGACGAGAAGGTGGTCTACGGCCACGGGCCGACGCCGCGCAACATCGGCAACTTCCTCCGCAACCTGCGCCTGGCCGGCCGCATCCTGCGTCAGTACGACCCCGGCGTGGTGGTCTCGACCGGCGCCGGCCTGGCCCTGCCGTTCTTCCTCCTCGGCAGGCTGCAGCGCCGCCGTCTCGTCTACGTGGAGTCGATCACCAGGGTCGAGAAGCTGGCGCTGACCGGCCGCCTGGTCTACCCGCTCGCCGACGCCTTCTTCGTCCAATGGGACTCGCTCGGAGAGCTGCCGCGCGCCCGCTTCCACGGGAGTGTCGCGTGATCTTCGCCACCGTGGGCTCGACCCAGATCCGCTTCGACCGTTTCACCCGTGCGCTCGCGGCGCTGCCGGCCGAGCAGCTGTTCGTCCAGCACGGCCCGATGGCGGCGCCCGCCGGTGCCGCCCAGGCCGTCGCTTACATGCAGTTCCCCGAAGTCGTCGAGAGCATGGAGCGAGCCGACACGGTCGTCTGCCACGCCGGCGCCGGCAGCATCCTCTGCGCCCTGCGCGCCGGGCACGTCCCGGTCGTGGTGCCGCGCCTGAAGCGCTTCCAGGAGACGGTCGACGACCACCAGGTCGAGTTCAGCCGGGCGCTGGCGGCGCAGGGGAAGGTGATCGCGGTCGAGGACCCCGAGCAGCTGGCCGCGGCCGTCGCCGCGGCGCCGAAGCGGCGCCCGCCCCAGGAGCAGAACGCGCTGCGGCCGATTCAGGTCGCGGTGCGCGAGGCGCTCCACGGCCCCGCCGCCTAGCGGTAGTTCACTCCCGCGCCAGGGCGGCGGTCGCGACGGCCGCCACCTCGGCGACATCGGCCTGGCTCAGCGCCGGGCCCATCGGCAGCGCCAGCGACTGGGCCGCAACCGCGTCGACGCCCGGCAGCGGCGTGGCCGGCGCGAACTCGCGCAGCGCCGGCTGGCGGTGGAGCGGGGTGGAGTAGTAGGCGCGGGCGCCGATCTCCGCGGCCCCGAGGCGCTCGGCCAGGCGGCCGCGATCCTCGGCCCGGACCACGTAGAGGTGGTAGCAGGACTCGCCCCCGGCGGTCTCAACCGGCAGCTTCACGGCGTCGCCAAGGCCGGCGGCGGCGTATCCGGCGGCGACCCGGCGGCGGGCCCGGGTCCACTCGGCGAGGTGTGGCAGCAGCACGCGCAACCCCGCCGCCTGCAGCTCGTCCAGCCGCGAGTTGTAGCCGACCTCGGTATGCAGGTCGGAACCGCCGGAGCCGTGGAAGCGGAGCCGGCGGGCGCTCGCCGCGACCTCGTCGTCGTCGGTGAGGATGGCGCCGCCGTCGCCGAACCCGCCCAGGTTCTTGGAGGGGAAGAAGCTGAAGGTGGCGGCGTCGCCGAGGCTGCCGGCGGCCCTGCCGGCGAGCTTCGCGCCGGCGGCCTGGGCGGCGTCCTCGAGGATCCGCAGCCCGCGCGAGGCGGCGAGCTTCCGCAGCTCGGCCATCGGTGCCGGATTGCCGTAGAGGTGGACCGGGATCAGCGCCTTGGCGCGGGGCCCGATCGCCGGCTCGGCGGTGGCCGCGGTCATCGTGAAGGTGTCCGCGTCGACGTCGCAGAAGACCGGGACGGCGCCGGCGTTGACCACCGCCTCGGCGGTCGCGTAGAAGGTCAGCGCGGGGACGACGACCTCGTCGCCGGGGCCGATGCCGAGCGCCCGCAGGGCGATCGTCAGCGCGTCGGTGCCGTTGGCGACCCCGACGCAGTGGGCGCTGCCAAGCTCGGCGGCGAACTCGGCCTCGAAGGCCTCGACCTCGGGGCCGAGGATATAGCGGCCCGAGCGCAGCACCGCCTCCTGTCGGCTCGCGATCTCCGCGAAGAGGGGCTCCAGCAGCGGTCGCGTCGCGAAGAGCGGGACGCTCACCGCCAGCGCTCCAGCAGGTCCTCGTCGGGGACCTCGCGGACGCTGCGGCCCGGCACTCCCATGATCACGCCGCGCGGGGCGACGTCGGCGACCACGACGGCGCCGGCGGCGACGAAGGCCTCCTCGCCGATCTCGATCGCTGGGCAGACGACGACGCCGGCGCCGATCCGGCAGGCCCGGCGCAGCAGCGGCCCCCGCAGCTCCATCCCGGGCGGGTGGCGGTCCATCGTGTTGTCGTTGGCGAGGGTCACTCCGGGGCCGATGAAGACGTCGTCCTCGACCACCGTTCCGGCCGAGAGGTAGCAGCGGGCCTGCACGCTGGCGCGGGCGCCGATGCGGACGCCGGGGTCGACCGAGCTGAGGCTGCCGACCGTGGCGCCGGCGCCGACGCCGGCGCCGTCGCGAATCTGGGCGTGGTCGCCAACCCGGGCGCCGTCGCCGATCCTCACCCCGGCGTGGATCACGACGTGGCCGCCGATCAGGACGTCGCGGCCGATCTCGACCCCGTCCCCGAGCAGCAGCCCGGGGGCCAGGTCGGAAGGGCGCAGTGCGCCGCCGCTCACCGCTTCGACGCCCCGAGGTTTCTTGACCGGCCGCTGATCGGCGGCATCCTAACGGTCGCCGGGCGACGAAAGCTGGGCGCGTCTCCGCGCGTTGTCCCTGCATGAGCGCAATGAAGAAGATCGGCATCGTGGGACTTGGATACGTCGGCCTGCCGCTGGCTGTAGCCTTCGCCGAGGCCGGGCACGAGGTCCTCGGCCTCGACTCGGACCGGCGCAAGGTCGACGGCATCAACGCCGGCCGCAGCCACATCGAGGACGTCCCCGAGGCGGTCCTGGCGGGCCTCGAAGGCCGCCTGCGGGCGAGCGTCGACGCCGCCGACCTGTCTCCCTGCGATGCGGTCGTGATCTGCGTGCCGACGCCGCTGACCGGCTCGCGCGAGCCGGACCTCACCTATCTGCTGGCCTCGGCCACCGCCCTCTCGCGGGTCCTGCGCCCGGGACAGCTCGTCGTGCTCGAGTCGACGACCTACCCCGGCACCACCCGCGAGCGCCTGCAGCCGATCCTCGAGGAGTCGGGCTTCGCCGCCGGGCGTGACTTCAACCTCGCCTTCTCGCCGGAGCGGATCGACCCGGGCCGCACCGACTACACCGTGAAGACGACGCCGAAGCTGGTCGGCGGCATCACTCCCGACTGCGCCGAGCGCGCCCGCGAGCTCTACGCGCTGATCTGCGACGAGGTCGTCGTCCTCTCCAGCCCCGAGGCGGCCGAGCTCTCGAAGCTGCTCGAGAACATCTTCCGCTCGGTCAACATCGCCCTCGTCAACGAGCTGGCCCAGCTCTGCGACCGTCTGGAGATCGACGTCTGGGAGGTGATCGACGCCGCCTCGACCAAGCCCTTCGGCTTCATGCGCTTCGAGCCGGGGCCGGGGATGGGAGGGCACTGCCTCCCGGTCGACCCCTTCTACCTCGCCTTCAAGGCGCGCCAGCACGACTTCTACCCCGAGTTCGTCGAGCTCGCCGGGAAAGTGAACCTGACCCAGCCGGCCTTCTGCGTCGAACGGATCGACCGCGCCCTCAACGCCGCCCGCAAGCCCGTCAACGGCTCCAAGATCCTGATCCTCGGAGTCAGCTACAAGGCCGGCGTCGGCGACGTCCGCGAGTCGCCCTCGCTGAGCATCGCCAAGCAGCTGATCGAGCTCGGCGGCGAGGTCTCTTACCACGACCCCTACGTGCCGGAGCTGCCCGAGCTGGGGCTCTCCTCGGTCGACCTCGACGAGGCGCTGGCCGAGGCGGACGTAGCCGCGATCGTCACCGCGCACACGGAGCTTGACTACGCCGAGGTCGTCGCCACGGCGCCGCTGGTGGTCGACTTCCGCGGCGTCACCCGTGGCATCGAGGCCAAGAACCTCGTCCTGCTCTAGCCGCGCCTAGGCGACGATCGTCAGCGCGCCGGGGTCGGCGCTCAGCTCGACCCGGGTGCGGTCGCCGATGTAGTCGCCGTCGACCTGCAGCGGGAACGGCCGCGGCGCCCCGTCCTTGTCCTCGGAAATCGAGCTGATCGTCGCCGCGGTGACGTCGTCGAAGTGCTCCACCTGGCGGTGGCGGGCGGCCGGCTTGGAGGCGCTGAAGAGGCGGGAGATGAGGAGCGGCATGTCGCGCTGCGTGGCGCGCTTGAGGACGCCGACCGAAAGCGTCCCGTCGTCGATCGCGATGCCTTCGCAGACCCGGATCGGGCGGCTGGCGAAGTAGGTGAAGGGGTCGGAGTTCTGGACGATCGCGGTCACGCCCTCGACCGCCTCGCCGCCGCTCTCGACGCGGACGCGGACGGCGTTGTGGAGGTAGCGCCGGTAGAAGGCCGAGACGCCGGCCCAGCTGTAGTAGTAGGGGCCGGCTTTGGACTTCAGCCGCGGGTGGGCGTCGACCCGCTCGACCACGGTGGCGTCGATGCCGACCCCGCAGGCGAAGACGAAGTGGCGCTCGTCGACCTTGCCGAGGTCGATCTTGCGCGGCGCCCAGTCGTCGGCCAGGGTCAGCAGATGCTCGGTCGCGTCGACGACGTCGTTGGGGATCCCGAGCGTGCGGCAGACGACGTTGGTCGAGCCGCCCGGCAGCATCGAGACCGGCACGTCGGTGCCGGCGAGCCCGTTGGCGACCTCGTTCAGGGTGCCGTCGCCGCCGAAGGCGACGACGATGTCGTAGCCGTGGTCGGCGACCTCGCGGCCGATCTCGGTCGCGTGGTTCTGCGCCTCGGTCGCGACCGCCTCGACCTCGTAACGGCCCTGCAGCGCGTAGACGACGAGGTTGCGCAGGCGGTCGGAGACGGTGGTCGCGTAGGGGTTGACGATCAGCAGCATCCGCTTCTTGCCGGGCTTCCTGGTCTTGCCGGGGCGTCGCACGGGCTGCAATCTATTGAGCCTGCCGGGGCGGTCAGGGTTGGGCGCCCTGGCCGGCTGGGGCCTGGGCCGGCGCTAGCATCGCCGCGATGGCCGCCCACGCCCTCTCACGCATCTGCCTGCCGCTGCTGGGCCTGGCGGCGCTCGCCCTCCTCGCCGCTGCCGCGAGCGGCTCGGCCGCTTCGCCCGGCTGCCAGGAGTTCTCCAGCCAGGGCGACGCCCAGACGGTCTTCATCGAACTCGGCGGCAGCCCGGGCCACGCCGTCGGCAGCCTCGACCCCGACCGCGACGGGATCGCCTGCGAGGGACTGCCGGCGCCATACGCGGGCCACGCGACGATCGGCTACAACCGCGCCGGCGGCTTCCTCTTCGGCACCGCCTCGATGCCGGCGGCGGCGAGCGGCGAGGAGCGTTTTCCCTGCCTGCAGGGCAACCGGCGGGGGCCGGAAGGGCCGCGGCGCCTCAGCGTCTACCGAGCCCAGGAGGGCGACGACCGGCCCGTCCTCACCGGCATCGGCGCCGAAGCCCGCCCCGAGAGCGGGCGCCTTGTCTGGAAGGCACCCAGGGCGACGATCGTGCCCGGCCGGTACTACGTCGCCTTCGCCGAGGCGATCCCGCTGACTCCCTACGGCCGCAGCCAGTGCCCCGGCTTCCGCTCCCGCCAGACCTGGTTGCCGCGCCCGTCCGGCCTCAGCCGCTGACCTCGTAGCGCACGACGGCGCCGTCGTCGGCTTCCCGCACCCGGCCTTCGTTGACCAGCAGGTCGGTGTGGCCGATCACCTCGGAGAGGGTGAGGAAGGCCTGGGTGACGGCGACGTTGCCCCAGATCGCCTGCGCCAGCTCGTAGCCGGTGCTAGGGCGCGCGGCGATCAGCTTGAAGATCTTCTCCTTGCGGCGCTCGTGCTTGGCGATGCGCTCGTCGATCAGGGCGACGTGGTCGACGACCGGGTCGCCGTGGCCGGGGAGGACGATCTCGGCCGGCATCTCGCGGGTCTCGCGCATCGACTCGATGTAGGTGACCAGCGCCTGGGTGCGCTCCGAGGAGCCGTCGAGCGGCCGCGAGATCAGCGGGTTGGAGGAGATGTGGGGGAGCAGGTGGTCGGCGGCGATCAGGATCTTGCGCTCGGCGTCCCAGAAGACCGTGTCGGAGGGGCTGTGGCCGGGACGGTGCAGCGTTTCCAGGCTGCGGTCGCCAAAGGCGATCGCCTCGCCGTTGGCCAGCGGCCGCGTCACCGCCACCTGCGAGCCCCAGCCGCGGAAGCTGCGGGAGACGCTGCGCAGCGCCGCCGTCACTTCCTCGGGTATGCCGTTGCGCAGCATCAGCTCGACCGCGAAGCGGTCCTCGGCCTCGGCGTCCGCGTCGAAGTTGGCGAGCCGCTCGGCGGCGATGCCGAGCGCCGCGACCTCGGCCCCGGAATGCTCGGCGACGATCTCGACCAGGCCGAGGTGGTCGATGTGCTGGTGGGTGACGATCACCAGCTCGAGATCGTCGATCGAGTGCCCGCGGGCGCCGAGCTGGGTGGTCAGCTCGTCCAGCGCCTTGCCCGAGTTGGGCCCGGTGTCGACCAGGGTCAGCGGCTCGTCCTCGATCAGGTAGCAGTTGACCCGCCCGACCGCGAACGGGGTCGGGATCTGGAGGCGGTGGATGCCGGCCAGCGCCGCCTGCTCCAGCGCCTCCTCGGGGCTGAGGCCGCTCACGCCCGGATCAGCCCGAGGACCTCGTCGCGGCGCCGCTCCATGTCCTCGGGCGAGACCAGCGACTCGAGGTTGAGCCGCAGCAGCGGCTCGGTGTTCGAGGGGCGCACGTTGAAGTGCCAGTCCTCGTAGTCGACCGAGATCCCGTCGAGCCGGGTGATCGTTCCGTCGCCGTAACGCTCGCCGATCTCGGCGATTTTCGCCGCCGGGTCGGCGACCTCGGAGTTGATCTCGCCGGAGATGAAGTACTTGGAGCGGAACTCGTCGATCAGCTCGCCGAGGCCGCGGCCGTCGAGCGAGAGCAGCTCCAGCATCAGCAGCGCCGGGATCGTGCCCGAGTCGGCGTTCCAGAAGTCGCGGAAGTAGTAGTGGCCGGAGACCTCGCCGCCGAAGGCCGCCTGCTCCTCG
>DASYKN010000032.1:0-9215 GCA_035995325.1 Solirubrobacterales bacterium | reverse complement strand
TCTTCACCTACCCGCTGATCGGCAACTACGGGGTCAGCGCGGCGGCGATGGAGTCCGACCGGATCCACGCCCGCGGCGTGGTCATGCGCGACGCCAAGAACCGCGAGGACGTCGCCAGCGCCGAGGGCGGCTGGCTCGACTGGCTGCGCGACTGCGGCGTGCCGGCGATCGACGGGGTCGACACCCGCGCCCTGGTCCGCCACCTGCGCGACCGCGGCGCCATGCGCGGCGGCATCTTCCCGGCCGCCACCCCCGAAGCCGAGGCGCGCGAACGGATCGCCGCCGAGCCGAGCATGGACGGCGCCGACCTCGCCCGCACCGTCACCCCGCCGGAGCCGGTCCGCTTCGACGGCGCGGGCCCGCACGTGGTCGGGATCGACACCGGGATCAAGATGAGCATCGTCCGCCAGCTGCGCGACCACGGCGCCAAGCTGACCCTGCTGCCCTGCACCAGCTCCGTCGAGCAGGTCCTGGCCGAGGACCCCGACATCGTCTTCCTCGCCAACGGCCCCGGCGACCCCGGCGCCCTCGACTACGTGGTCGAGACGGTCCGCGAGGTCGTCGGCAAGCGCCCGGTCTTCGGCATCTGCCTCGGCCACCAGCTGCTCTGCCGCGCCGTCGGCCTCGAGACCTACAAGCTGCCCTTCGGCCACCGCGGCGCCAACCACCCGGTCAAGGACCTGGAGACGGGCCGGATCGACATCACCTCCCAGAACCACGGCTTCGCGGTCAGCGGCCCCGGCGGCGAGCCGCGGATCGAGGGCGACGAGCCGGTCCGCTGGGAGACCGACTTCGGCGTCGCCGAGCTGTCACAGCTCAACCTCTACGACCGCACGGTCGAGGGACTGGTCCTGCGCGATGTCGCCGGCGCCACGGTCCAGTACCACCCCGAGGCGGGCCCCGGCCCGCACGACGCCCGCCACCTATTCGAGAGGTTCCTCGCCCTTGCCGCGTAGAGAAGACATCCAGAAGATCCTGCTGATCGGCTCCGGGCCGATCGTGATCGGCCAGGCGGCCGAGTTCGACTACTCCGGCGTCCAGGCCTGCAAGGTGCTGCTCGAGGAGGGCTTCGAGGTGGTGCTGGTCAACTCGAACCCGGCGACGATCATGACCGACCCCGAGTTCGCCACCGCCACCTACATCGAGCCGCTGCTGCCCGGCCCGGTGACCAAGATCATCGAAAAGGAGCGGCCCGACGCGCTGCTGCCGACGCTCGGCGGCCAGACGGCGCTGAACCTGGCGATGACCCTGCACGAGGACGGCACCCTGGAGAAGTTCGGGGTCGAGCTGATCGGCGCCGACGCCGCCGCGATCAACCGCGCCGAGGACCGCGAGGAGTTCCGCACGACGATGAACGAGGCCGGGATCCGGATTCCCTGGTCGATGACGGTGGAGACCCTGGGCGAGGTCGAGGAGGCGCTCGCCGACGGCCGCGTCACCCTGCCGGCGATCATCCGCCCGGCCTTCACGATGGGCGGTCAGGGCGGGGGAATTGGCCGCACCGAGACCGAGCTGCGCCAGGTCGTCACCGAGGGCCTGGCGGCGAGCCCGATCAACCAGGTCCTGGTCGAGGAGTCGGTGATCGGCTGGGGCGAGTTCGAGCTCGAGGTGATGCGCGACCGCAACGACAACGTCGTGATCATCTGCTCGATCGAGAACGTCGACCCGATGGGGGTCCACACCGGCGACTCGGTCACGGTGGCGCCGGCCCAGACCCTGAGCGACCCGCTCTACCAGGAGCTGCGCGACATCGCGATCAAGGTGATCCGGGCGATCGGGGTCGAGACCGGTGGCTCCAACGTCCAGTTCGCGGTCGACCCCGAGAGCGGCGAGATCGCCGTGATCGAGATGAACCCGCGGGTCTCGCGCTCCTCCGCGCTCGCCTCCAAGGCGACCGGCTTCCCGATCGCGAAGATGGCGGCGAAACTGGCGGTCGGCTACGCGCTCGAGGAGATCCCCAACGACATCACCCGGGCGACGCCGGCCTCCTTCGAGCCGACGATCGACTACGTCGTCACCAAGATCCCGCGCTTCGCCTTCGAGAAGTTCCCCGGCGCCGACGGCCGCCTCTCGACCTTCATGCAGAGCGTCGGCGAGGCGATGGCGATCGGCCGCACCTTCCGCGAGTCCTTCGCCAAGGCGATGCGCTCGCGGGAGCTCGACGCGCCGGCCGACGTGCCCGCCGGCGACGAGGAGCTGCTGGTGGCGATCGAGAAGCCCTGCGCCGAGCGCTTCGACCTGATCCTCGCCGCCTTCGAGCGGGGGCTCGACCTCGAGGCCGTCCACGCGGCCTGCCTGGTCGACCGCTGGTTCCTGCGCGAGCTGCAGCTGCTGGCCACCGAGGGCGACGGCACCGAGGGCCTGGTCCGCACCTACAAGGCGGTCGACACCTGCGCCGCCGAGTTCGAGGCGGCGACGCCCTACTACTACTCCGGCCATGAGCGGCCGCGCGCCGACGGCAGCCCGCCCGCCTCCGAGGTCCGCCGCGACACCGGCCGCGAGTCGGTTGTCATCCTCGGCGCCGGCCCGAACCGGATCGGCCAGGGGATCGAGTTCGACTACTGCTGCGTCCACGCCGCGATGACCGCGCGCGAGCTGGGCCGCGACGCGGTCATGGTCAACTGCAACCCGGAGACTGTCTCGACCGACTACGACACCTCCGACCGGCTCTACTTCGAGCCGCTGACCGCGGAGGACGTGCTGGCGGTCTGCGCGCAGGAGCAGCCCGAAGGCGTGATCGTCCAGTTCGGCGGCCAGACGCCGCTGAAGCTGGCCCGCACGCTCGAAGAGGCGGGAGTGCGGCTGCTGGGGACGCCGGTCGACGCGATCGACCTGGCCGAGGACCGCGGCCAGTTCGGCGCCCTCCTGCGCCGGCTCGGGATCAAGCACCCGCCCTACGGCACCGCCTTCTCGGCCGAGGAAGCCGACGCCGTCGCCGAAGACGTCGGCTTCCCGCTGCTGGTCCGGCCCTCCTACGTCCTCGGCGGCCGGGCGATGGAGATCTGTTACTCGACCGCGGACCTCAACGCCTACCTCAAGGCCCACGTCAAGGCCGACCAGGAGCATCCGCTGCTGCTCGACCGCTTCCTCGAGAACGCGATCGAGGTCGACGTCGACGCGCTCGGCGACGGCGAGGACGTTTGGGTCGCCGGGATCATGCAGCACGTCGAGGAGGCCGGGGTCCACTCCGGCGACTCTGCCTGCGTGATCCCGCCGCTCAGCCTCGGCGAGGAGATGCTGGAGGAGATCCGCGCGACGACCCGCAAGATCGCGCTCGAGCTGGGCGTGATCGGCCTGCTCAACATCCAGTACGGCGTCGCCGCCGGCGAGCTTTACGTGATCGAGGCCAACCCCCGCGCCTCGCGCACGGTGCCCTTCGTCTCGAAGGCGATTGGGGTGCCGCTGGCGAAGATGGCCGCCCGGCTGATGCTGGGCGAGCGTCTTGCCGACCAGGAGCTGCCCGAGGGCCCGCTGGGCCACGTCAGCGTCAAGGAGGCGGTGCTGCCCTTCGCCCGCTTCGCCGGCGCCGACTCGGTGCTGGGACCGGAGATGAAGAGCACCGGCGAGGTGATGGGCATCGCCGCCGACTTCCCGACCGCCTTCGGCAAGGCGCAGGCCGCCGCCGGTGTGCGCCTGCCCGAGGAGGGCTCGGTCTTCATCACCGTCACCGACACCGACAAGCCGGCGGCGACGCAGCTGGCGGCGCGCTTCCACGACCTCGGCTTCGAGGTGATCGCGACCGGCGGCACCGCCCAGGCGATCACCCAGATGGGCGTGCCGGTGACGCGGATCAACAAGCTGGGGGAGGGGTCGCCGCACGTCGTCGACCTGATCGAGGAGCGCCGCTGCGACCTCGTCATCAACACCCCGACCGGCTCCGGCGCCCGCGCCGACGGCTACGAGATCCGCACCGCCGCCGTCCGCCACGGCATCCCCTGCGTGACGACGATGACCGGTGCCACCGCGGCGGCCCGCGCGATCGCCGCCGGCCGCCAGGGCGACGCCGAGGTCCGCAGCATCCAGGAGATCCACGGCCGCGCCCGGGCCGCCCTGCCTCGATGACCGCTCCCTTCGGCCGCCGCCTCTGCGAGGTCGCGGGGAACCGGGCCTCCGGCGGCTATCGCGTCTTCTCCCTGCTCGATCGCGAGGGCCCGGAGCCGCTCCCCGGGCAGTTCTACATGCTGGCCGGCGCCGCCAACTGGAGCGGCGAGGACGCGCGGCCCTTCCTGCCGCGGGCGATCTCGGTCGCCGAGACGGCCCCGGCGGCGTCCGGCGTCCGCCTCGACTTCCTGGTCGAGGGCATCGGCCCCGGCACCGAGCGGCTCTGCGAGCTGCGGGAGGGGGAGGGGGTCTGGCTGGTCGGCCCGCTTGGCAACGCCTTCTCCGAGCCGCGCCAGGTCAACCCCGACGCCGCCGGCGCGATCCTGGTCGGCGGCGGGATCGGGGTCGCGCCCCTGGCCCTGCTGCGCCGCCGCTTCGGCGAACGGGCGGTGCCGCTGCGCGTCCTGCTCGGCTTCCGCGACAGCCGGCACGCGGGCGGGCAGGAGCTGTTCTGCGGCTCCGGCGGCGACCTCTGCCCGGAGGTGCGGCTGGCCAGCGAGGACGGCCACGCCGGCCACCGCGGCTTCGTCACCGACCTGCTGGCGGCAATGCTGGCCGGCGACGACGCCGCCAGCGCCGTCGTCTACAGCTGCGGCCCGCCGGCGATGCTGGAGGCGGTGCGGCGGCTCTGCGCCGACCACGGCGTCGCCTGCGAGCTGGCGCTGGAGTCGCCGATGGCCTGCGGTTTCGGCGCCTGCTTCGGCTGCGCCGTGCCGAAGCCGAGCGGCGGCTACATGCGCCTCTGCGTCGACGGCCCGGTTCTGCGCGGCGACGAGGTCGCCGAGGTGACCCATGCCTGACTTTTGCGGGATCGAGCTGGCGCACCCGGTGATCAACGCCTCCGGCACCTACGACGCGATCGCCGCCCGCCGCGTCTTCGGCGACGCCGTGCTGGAGGACTTCCCCTTCGCCGCCTTCGTCTCGAAGACGATCACGCCCGAGCCGCGGGCCGGCAACGCCCCGCAGCGGATCTGGGAGACCCCGGCCGGGATGATCAACTCGATCGGACTGCCCAACAAGGGGCTGGCCGGCTTCCTCGCCGAGGACCTGCCGCAGCTGGCCGAGCTGCCGGTGCCGCTGATCGTCTCGGTGATGGCGACCGGCCGCGAGGAGTTCGCAAAGCTGGTCGCGGCGGTGGGGGGGCGCGAGGAGGTGGCGGCGATCGAGCTCAACGTCTCCTGCCCCAACGTCCATTCCGGCCTGATCGTCGGCGAGCAGCCGGCCGAGACCGAGGCGCTGCTCGAGGTCCTGCGCCCGCTGACCGCGAAGCCGCTGATCGTGAAGCTGACGCCCAACGTCGCCGACCCGGCGGCGGTCGCCGGCGGCGCCGAGGCCGGTGGGGCGGACGCGGTCTCGCTGATCAACACGCTCAAGGCCAGTGCCGTCGACCCCGTCCGCGGCGGGCCGGCCCTGGCCGCCGGCCACGGCGGCCTCTCCGGGCCAGCCGTGCGCCCGATCGCGCTGCAGCAGCTGCGCGCCGTGAAGGCCGCGGTAGGGCTGCCCGCGATCGGCATGGGCGGGATCTCCCGCGGCGTCGACGCGGCCGAATTCCTCGCCTCCGGGGCTACTCTGGTCGCGGTTGGAACGGAGAATTTTCGCGACCCCAGAGCCGGTTCGCGGGTAGCGCAAGAGCTCGCGGCACTGTCGCCGAAAGGCGTCGAGGCCGTGCCAGTACTCGACCTCGAGTAGAGGTTGAGGTGAATTTAGGCTGAATTGGGTCTCAGTCCCTTGCACAGGTTCGAGCCGCGGCTATACTCGCCGCGCAGATGCCTGCCCCCCCAGTCAAGATTTCCGCCGCCGCCCCCGAGCGCTCCCTCGATCAGAGGATGGAGGCGCTCAAACGGGCGAACGACATTCGCACCGCGCGGGCCAAGCTGAAGAAGGACCTGAAGGCGAACCGGGCGAGCATCCACACGATCCTCCTCGACCCACCCGAGTACGTCCTGACCGCGAAGGTCTTCGACATGCTCCTCGCCGTCCCCAAGTACGGCCGCGTGAAGACGAACCGGATTCTCAACCAGTGCCGGATCTCGCCTTCGAAGACGATCGGCGGCCTCTCCGAGCGTCAGCGCACCGAGCTGATCTCGCTCCTGCGCCGCTAGCCGACCGCCGCGCCGGTCAGTATCCGCGGCCGCATGGCAGCAAAGGTCTTCGTAATCACCGGTCCTTCGGGGGTCGGCAAGGGCACTCTGATCAGAGAGCTGCTGGGCCGGGTCCCCAACCTCGAGCTCTCGATCTCGGCGACCACGCGCCAGCCGCGCGAGGGCGAGGTCGACGGGCGCGACTATCACTTCCTCTCGGCGCAGGAGTTCGAGCGGCGCATGCGGCGGGAAGACTTTCTCGAGTACGCGACCTACAGCGGCAACAGCTACGGGACGCTGCGCACGGAGGTGGAGCGGCGGCTCGCGGCCGGCCACTCGGTCGTGCTCGAGATCGAGGTCCAGGGCGCGAGGCAGGTGCGGGCGGCGATGCGGGAGTCGATCCAGGTCTTCATCGCGCCACCGGACCCGGCGGTCCTGCGCGAGCGCCTGGATGGCCGCGGCACCGATTCCCCCGAGGCGATCAGCGCCCGGCTCGAGGTGGCCGAGGGCGAGATGGCCGCGCAGCACGAGTTCGCCCACGTCGTCGTCAACGACGATCTCGGCCGCGCCGCCGGCGAGTTGGAGGGGATCGTGCGCGCCGAGCTCGGTCTATCACTAGACTCCGCCGCCGATGATTAAACCCCGCGTAGACAAGCTCCTCCAGCACGCTGACTCGCATTACGCCGCCGTCGTCGTCTCGGCCAAGCGCGCGCGTCAGATCAACAGCTACTTCCACAACCTCGGTGAGGGCGGTTTCGGCGAGTACCCGCCGCCGATGGTCGAGGTCAACGCCGAGAGGAACTACCTCTCGATGGCGCTTGAAGAGCTTGCCGAGGGCAAGCTCAAATACGAGTACCGCTCCTAGCGCCCAGCGCAACGGGGCCCTCTTCAGGAGGCAAGCCGATGGCCAGAGTCCTGCTTGGTGTGAGCGGCGGCATCGCCGCCTACAAGGCGCTCGAATTGGCGCGCCTGGCGACGCTCGGCGGCCACGGCGTGCGAGTGCTGATGACCGAGACCGCGACCCGCTTCGTCGGCGCCGCCTCGTTCGAGGGCATCGTCGGCGCCCCGGTGCTGATCTCCGAGTTCGAGCGCGACCCGATGCGGGGCGCCTTCCCCGGCGACGGCGAGCCCGGCCATGACCCGATCGGCCACCTCGAGCTGGCCGCCAACTGCGACGCCTTCCTCGTCGCCCCGGCCTCGGCCAACACGATCGCCAAGCTGGCCGGCGGCAGCGCCGACTCGATGCTGACCACCTCCTTCCTCGCCTGCGCCGCGCCGCGCCTGGTGGCGCCGGCGATGAACGACCGCATGTACGCCAACGCCGCGACCCGGGCGAACCTGGAGACGCTGCGCCAGCGCGGGGTCGAGGTGATCGAGCCCGACGAGGGCAGGCTCGCTTCGCGCGGCGAGCATGGCCGCGGGCGCCTGCCCGACCCGGCCCGCCTGCTGGAGCGGGTCGAGGCCGCGCTGCCCGGCGGCGAGCGGCCCTGGGACGGGCTGCGGGTGCTGGTCACCGCTGGCGGCACCCGCGAGCCGATCGACCCGGTCCGCTTCATCGGCAACCGCTCCAGCGGCCGCATGGGCATCGCCCTCGCCGCCGCCGCCGCCAAGCGTGGGGCGGAGGTCACCCTGATCGCCGCCAACGTCGCCCTGCCGGCGCCGGCCGGAGTGCGACGCGTCGACGTGGAGACGGCAGCGCAGCTCGCCGACGCCGCCGCGGCCGAGTTCCCCGCTGCCCAGGTCCTGCTGATGGCCGCCGCGCCGGCCGATTTCCGCCCCAGCGAAGCGGCCGCGGGCAAGCTCAAGCGCGAGGGCGCGCTCGACCTCCACCTCGAGCCGACCGAGGACATCCTCGCCGCGCTCGCCGCCGCCCGCGGCGCCGGGCAGACGATCGTCGGCTTCGCCGCCGAGCATGGGGGGGACGCCGTCGGCCGCGCCCGCGCCAAGCTGACCCGCAAGGCGGCCGACCTGATCGTCCTCAACGACGTCTCCGACCCCGCGATCGGCTTCGAGAGCAACAACAACGCGGTCACCCTGATCGACGCCGACTCCGAGGCAGCGGTCCCGATCGCCGCCAAGGAGGCGATCGCCGAGGCGATCCTGGACCGAGTCGCCCGCCTGCGTCAAGCGGTGCCGGCCGAGGACCGGCCGGAGCTATACTGACTGCACTTTTCCACGTATTGCAGTGTCGAGAAGTGGGCCTGGCCCACTTTTTTTTCGCCCCGAACCAGGCATGACCGACCTCCAGCAAGACATCCAAGCGCAGCTTTCCGAGCTTGACTCGGAACTCGACCTGGTCGCGATCGAGCGGCCCGGCGGCGAGTCCCTGCGCCTCTTCATCGACCACCCCGAGGGGGTCGACCTGGCGCTCTGCGAACGAGTCAGCAAGCATCTTGGCTACCTGGCCGACGACTATCTGGTCGAGGTCTCGAGTCCGGGCCCGAAGTACCGCCGCCCCGCCACCACTTCCGATTCCAAGGAGCCGCTTCAGTGAGCAAAGAGATCGTCGACGCAGTCAAAGCGCTCGAGGCGGAGAAGGGAATCGCCGCCGACAAGCTGATGGACGCCCTCGAGGACGCCCTCCTCTCGGCCTACAAGAAGACCCCCGGGGCGGCCAAATACGCCCGCGTCGACCTTGATCACGAAACCGGCGATTTCCGCGTCTTCGAACTGATCCTGCCGCCGGAGCTGGAGCAGAAGCTGCTCGAAGAGGCCGCCGAGCTGCAGGAGGAGCCCGAGGTCGACCCGGAGACGGGCGAAATGCGCGAGCCCGAGGACCCCGAGCTGGACCCGGAGATGATCGCTCCCTACGAGAGCCAGATCGAGACCCGCGACGTCACCCCCGAAGATTTCGGCCGGATCGCCGCCCAGACCGCCAAGCAGGTGATCCTGCAGCGGATCCGCGAGGCCGAGCGGCAGATGATGTACGACGAGTACCAGGACCGGGTCGGCGAGCTGATCACCGGGATCATCCAGCAGTCCGACAAGCGCTACACGCTGGTCCAGCTGCGCGAGCGGGTCGAGGCGCTGCTG
>DASYKN010000031.1:0-33206 GCA_035995325.1 Solirubrobacterales bacterium | reverse complement strand
GTCGATCTGGGCCTCGGAGCAGAAGGGGATGTGGGCGATGCTGCCGAGCAGGCCGCGCGGCAGCTGGGCCGAGTAGGAGGTGATCTCCTGCTCGTTGTCGGCGCGAGTCAGGTGCAGGTAGAAGGGGCTGTAGGAGCCGGCATTGGAGTTGATCGTGCCCGCCATGGACTTCGGCGCGAAGGGCGCGATCGCGCCCTGCGGGCAAGGGCCGCCGCCGATCCCGGCGGTGAGCGAGAAGGGCAAGCCGACGTGAAGCCCTTTGCTTGGATCGCGCCAGGGAACGACGTCGACCTCGGTTGCGTAAGCGCCGCATGCAGGCGGCGTCGCCAGCGGGCTGCGCTGGCCTTCGCGGAGATGGAGGTTGAAGTGCGCGTAGGGCAGCTGCGGCAGGTCGTCGAAGGTCGCGGTCAGGCGCCCCGTCTCCGGATCGGAATCGACCCGGCCGGCGACTTTGACCAGGATCCCGCTTTCGGAATCCTTGGCGACCATGTAGAGCGCGAGCAGCGTCCCGAACGGGTTTTGCCGTGGGGTGGCGAAGAACATCGCGCCTTCGATCCGGCCTTCGTGCAGTGGGCTTTCGATCGTCAGGTCGCCCACTTTCGAGTCGTTCGGGCAGCCCTCTCCCGGCCGCGCGCTAACGGTTTCCGACGCGTACTGAGCCTCCGAGCAGGTGCCGAGGCCCGACGCGACCGAGGGGTTGACCGTCATCCCTTCCGTTAGGCGGACTACCGCCTTCTTGGCCTGGGAGGTCGCCCGCAGCTGAGGGTCGAGCAGCTGCCTGCTGCTGCCGTCGAGGGTGAAGTCGAAGCCGGTCGTCGAGGTCGTGCGATCGGACGAGAGGCGGGCGCTCGGGATCGGGGCAAAGGGAAGTTCGTCGCAGCCCTGCAACGGCGGGCTTGTCGCCGTCCTCTGCACCGGGTCGGGCTGCTGCCAGGAGGTCGCCCGCACTTGAAAGGCCAGCGGCTCCTGACAGGAGACCGGGAGGGTGAGGTAAGGCTGGACCGTGTGGGTCACTTCGGCATCTTTGACTTTGCATTTGCTCCAGCCAAAGGAGGGTTCGCCCTCGTTCAGGCAGTTGCCGCGTTGGAAGCTGTGGACGAAGGCCCAGGGGGTTCCCCAGATGATCAGCCGGAAGCCGGTGACATGGAGCTGGCGGGGGAAGTTTTCGAGGCTGAGGGTGGTTCCGTAGTCCTGGTTGAGGTCACGCAGGCGCGAGGTGGCGATGACCGGTACTCCGTATGGCGAAAAGGCCATGGTCAACAGGGATCCCGGTGGTGGAGCGAGGTTGAAGACACCGAAGGTCCGGGTTTCGGCTTTGCCGCGGAAGGTCTTCAGCGTGATCGTGCCGATCTGCGAGGCCGCGAGGCAGTTCTCGCCCGAGAGGCTGGTTTCGAAGGGCGAGTTGCGTGGAGTCGCCAGTTCGCCCAGGCTGCATTTCGGCACAGCGGTGGGGTTTTCGATCAGCCCCGCCGGCATTTCGATCGCCAGGTTGCGGAGGTCGCCGTCGGGGGATTCTCCGACCTTGTTGAAGTTGGCTTCGGTTACTACTGAGTAGGGGTGTGAGCCGGCAAGCGTCGCTGCCGCCACGCCGCCGTCGTCTTTGGCGCCGGCGCTCATGCCGGCGTCGCCGGGCAGGAAGCCGAAGCTTGCCTGCGCGGCAGCGGGCGTGAGGATGCTGAAGACGAGCGCAAGCAGCGCCAGGCGGCTGCCGGCCCTCATCCTCGACGCCCCTTCCCGTGGCGCGCTTTCACGCACTTGCCGTGTCTACGCACCTTTCCCTTGCCGCAGCCCTTGCGGGGCTTGGTGGCCGGCGCCGGGAAGTTGCCGGAGGGTTTCGAGCGTAGGCTGCCCGGGGTTGGGTCTTCCGGTTCAAGCGGAAGCGGCTGGCAGGCGTCGCCGAAGCAGGGGATTGCGTTCGACGGCGGGTCCCCGGGCATGGTCGCGAAGACCGCGTACGGGCTGCCGGTGACGACCGAGCCACTGTTGTTGGCGGCGGCGAGGCGGACGAAGTAGGTGCTGCCGGGCTTGAGGGCGATGAAGATCGTGGCATTCGTTTCGCCGTTGTACGCGAAGCTTCCGTAGAGCCGTTCGCTGACCGCCGAGGGCCCTGCGTTGGCAGCCACGGCCTGGCCGCTGAAGGCGTCGTTGCCGCTGAGCCACGGCCCGACGGCGCTCTGGGCGTATTCGAAGTGGTAGCCGGTTTCTTCGTCGCTGGGGTTGACCACGCCGTGGGCGACCGCGGAGTTGGTGGAGATCTCGGAGATCGAGCCGATCGACGCGGTCGGCGCGACCGCCCCGGCGGCGGCCGGCGCCAGGGCCAGGGCGAAAACGGCGAGGACGAAGGCAGCCAAGCCGCGAACGCTGTCGTTCTGCGTGGGCGATGCCGCCGACCAAGCCTTTGCGTGGCGTTTCACCTGAAACCTCCGTGTCCCGATCCCTGTGTTTAGCCCCTGCAGGACTCCGCTGCCCCATCGTGCCTCAGGTTCCCCCCTGGATCTCCCGTGGCAGAAGAAATAAGAACATAGCCGGACCGGATTGTCAAAAACCTCAGTGTCGGGTCGGTTCCAGGCCGATCAGGTCGTAGTAGCCGATCAGGTAGAGGCGGCGGCCGTCGGAAACGACCGGGGTGTAGCCGGCCTGGCCCAGTTCGAAGTTCTTACGGCCGCTGCGGGCGTCGACGCCGAGCGTCTTCCTGGTCTCAAAGCTGGAGCTGTAGACCGTGTGCCCGATCACCGTCGCGGTGCCGGGAATCGCGCCGCCGACCGCGTAGTGCCAGCGCGGCTTTCCATCGAGTGCGCCGAGCGCGTAGAGGCGCCCGTTTTCGGAGCCGATGTAGACGCTGGGCGGGGTGCCGGGCACACGGGCGGCAGCCGGCGAGCCATAGACGAAGCCGCCGGTCGGGAAGGACCAGACGACCTTGCCGGTCGTTTCGTCGAAGGCGAAGACAATGCCGTCGTCGCGGGCGGCATAGACGTGGCCGAAGGCGATTGCCGGGGAGGAGAAGAAGCCGCCCTCGCCGAATGGCGGCTGCTTGGTGGTGTTGGTGCGCCAGACCGGCGTGCCGCTGTCGGCCTCGAGCGCGAACATCGAGCCCTCGTAGTCGGCGACGTAGATGCGGCCGTCGTGGAAGCTGGGACTGGCTTTGATCGCGTCCGGCGAGTTGAACTTCCACAGCAGCTTGCCGTCGGAGGCCCGCAGCGCGACCACGTCGGTCTTGTCGTCGCCCAGGTAGAGAGTGCCCCCGACCGCCATCGGCGACGATTCGAGGTGGGCGTGCAGGTCGCGCTTCCAGACCTGCTTGCCGCTCGCCGCGTCAAGGGCGACGAGGTCGCCCCCGAGTTCGGCGAGGAAGACGAGGCCTTCGTGGTAGACGGGCCCGGTGACGTCGGTTTGCTTGCCTTTGTTGCGGGGGTTGGGGGTGCGTTCCCAGAGGACCTTGCGGTCGCTGAGCCGGACCGCTTTGACGTTGCCGTACTTGTTGACCGCGTAGGCGACCCCGTGCGCCAGCGCCGGCGGGAACTCGATCAGGGCGTGGGTGTTGATCGTCCAGGCCTGGCGCAGCGGCGGGTCGAGGACCCGCTTGTGGGCGGGCAGGTAGTGGGTGCGCTCCGGCACCCGCCCGAAGACCGGCCAGTCGACGTAGCCGCTGCCGCGGGAGGACGTTTCAGTCGCGGCATCCTCACCGGAGCCGCCGCAGCCGGAGAAGGCGAGCGCGGCCAGCAGCAGGCAGGCGATCGTGCGGCTGAGTCGTCCCAAGGGCATTGCTCGGGCCTTTATCGGCAGCGGGCCAAGAAGCAGAAGCCCGCGGCGAAGATTCGACAGACGAGGGAGGCGCCAAGCGGCGGACGAGAATCGAACTCGCGTCATCAGCTTGGAAGGCTGAGGCTCTACCGTTGAGCTACCGCCGCGCAGGGGGGAGCGTAGCCGCCCTCGCGCCAATTCGTCAGAATGCAAAGACCCCACGGGGAGTGGCGCAGTCTGGTAGCGCACTCGGCTGGGGGCCGAGCGGTCGCAGGTTCAAATCCTGTCTCCCCGATTGGAAGCTCCTCATTTGAACCACCGCCAGAAGAAGCGCCGGTTTCGGTGACGGCCTGCAGACCATCCGGTGATGGAGTCCTATTCCCCAGCAACGACGACCACGGATATGGATCATCCTCAGACGAGCGTCCTGCTCGGGCGCGAGGGTGATGCCGCGAACGCGTGCCCTTTCGACTTGCTTCGAGACCGGCCTGGGCATGTACTCGGAGAGAATGGTCGAGAGAATCACCCGCAACTCCATCTGAGCCAGGCTGGCGCCGATACACCGGCGGCGGCCGCCGCCGAAGGGAAGCCATGTCTCGTTGGAGGGCTTGCGATTCATGAAGCGCTGAGGATCGAAGGTGTTTGCACTGGCATGGTGGCGGTCATCCGCGTGCACCAGCTCGATGCTCGGGACGACGGTTGTTCCCGCAGGCAGACGGTATCCACCGAGTTCGACCGGAGTCGATAACTGGCGTGCGATGCCGGGGACGAGTGGGCGAACCCGCAGCGTCTCGGCGGCGACCGCATCGATCAGCGCATCGTCTCTCCGACCGAGCGCGTTTCGCACTTCGTCGAGGACCGCAGGATGGCGGGCAAGACGCTCCAAGGCCCATGACAGGGCCGTCGCCGTCGTCTCGTGTCCAGCAAGCAGCAGCGTGACGAGCTCATCGCGAACATGGGAGTCCGATAGCGGCTCCCCGTTCTCCCCAGTGGCCGCCAGCAGGACGCCCAAGATGTCCTCGCGCGGATCTTCCGCTCGCCGTTGCCGGATCAAATCGAGCAGCACGCGATCGAGATGGTCCATCGCGCGCCGGAAGCGGCCCCAAGGGCTTAGGGGGCCGAGGTCGACACGCAAAGCTGGGAACAGGACCATCGGGGGAATGTCGAAGACCGGCTCGAACGCATGAAGCAGGCGCTTGCCGTGCTTGGGGTCATCGACCCCAAGCACGGCGCGGACTATCACCTCGAAGGTAATCCGCTGCATGGCTGGACGGGCGGCCAAGATCATCCCGTCCTCCCAGTTCTCCAGCTCGCGCTTAGCTGCCTGCCTAGCGACTTCTTCGAGGCTCTCGATAGCGGCGCCATGAAATGCGGGGCTAAGCAGGCGACGCTCAGCGAGGTGGCTCTCACGGCCAAGCAGGAGAAGCGAATGGGGACCAGTCACCATTTCAAGCTGGGAGTTGACGACGCCGGCGTGGCCGTCTTTTCCGTCGAGGGCGAAAAGCTTCTTGATCGCGGCTGGATTCGTGAGGTAGACGATCTTCCCCATCAAGGCCGAGTTCACCGTGAAGGTCTCGCCATAGCGGCGCTGACACCAGCGGAGGAAAGGGAGCGACCAGCGGAAGAGCACAAGGGACTGCACGAGTGCGGGGAGCGGCGGGCCGGGAGGTATCTCGTCCTTGTTCATGGGATGAATCTATACAGATGTATAGATTCATGGGCGTCTAGGCTGCCTTCATGAGCCCCCAGCACAGCAACCGCGACGCCCTAATTGACGGGGCGCTCAAATGCATCGAAGAGAAGTCGTCCGCGAACATCACGGCCCGGGATATCAGCGCCGCCTCGGGCGCGAATCTCGGCTCGATCGCCTACCACTTCGGCTCGAAGGACGCTCTGGTAGCGCTCGCGATGGAGGAGGGCTTCAAACGTTGGCAGGCAGAGTTGGCTGCAGGGATGGGAGGCATCGAGGGCAGCTCCCCAGCCGAGCGCCTGGCCGCCTCCGTGCTCTATCTACAGTCGGGAGCAAAGCGGTACAGCGGCCTGGTTCACGCCTTCCTGGCTGCTCTGGCGCGTGCCCCCCACGACGATGAGCTGCGTGAAGCGCTGTCGCGCAGCTATGCGGCGAGCCGGAGGGTAATAGCCGCTCTGCTCGGATTGGGCGACGATGAAGCGGCAATCGATGCTGCCGCACTGCTCCAGGCGACTTTCGACGGCTTGCTCATCCAATCTCTGGTGGACGAGCAAGAGCGTCTCGATGCCGCGACAGTTTGGCGCGGAATCGAGCGTTTGGCCACACTAACCCCATAGGGCTCACGAATCGCCGATCTCGGGAACAGCCCAGGAGCGCCGGTTCGGGCTGGCGACTGAGCCTTGATCAAGCTGAGCTGAAAGTCCGCGAAAACGCGGGCTTCAGTTGACCCGGTAGAAGACGCAGCGGTAGCCGAGTTTGACCGGTGAGCGGCTGAAGGAGGTCGTCGTCTCGTCCCTGGTCAGGATGCCCTCTTCGCCGCTGGCCGTTTCGACGTCGCCGGCGTCGCCGCTCCAGGTTTGGCCGCTCACCTGCGTGCCCGGCTGGAAGACGTAGGCGATCAGTTCGCTCAGCGACGGCAGCCGGCCACCGGCGTCGCCGCAGTCGATCGAGGCGACGATCCAGCCAGCGAGGGGGCGGGTGCCTTCGTCCCAGCACATGCCGCCGTACAGCTCGGTTTCAGGGGGGCAGGTGACCTGCAGTTGTTTCGCCGTGAGGCCGTCGAGGGTGCCCGCGTCGCCGGCCGTCGAAGCGCTGTCCGCGGTCAAGGCGCTGTCGGCGGTCTCAGCGCTATCGGCCGAGAGGGCATGGTCGGCGCTTTCGGCGCTCTTGGCCGTGTTCGCGCTCGTCGCCGTCTCGGCGCTCTTGGCCGTGTCGGCGCTGCCCGCGGTGTTGGCGGTGGTGGCGCTTGCGGCCGTCGTCGCCGAGGCCGCGTTCTGGGCCGAGGGCACCGTTCCCAGTGACGACTCTTCGATCACGCTGCCGGTCAGGGAGTCCTTCTTGACCTGCTTGCTGGTCAGCGTCCCGTTCTTGAGCTTGTTGGCGCCGACGGTCCGCTTGGTGATGTTGTTGCCGTTGATGCTCGCGGCCGCGTAGCCGACCCCGCCAAGGGCGACGAAGACGGCGATGCTCGCCATCACGTTGGCGTAGGAGAGATGGTGGCGGAGGCGGGAGGGAAGTTTGGTCATGCTGGGGCTATCGACGGGCGGGGTCCGGCCTTCATCCCTGGGAAGGATTCGTCATCGCCGGGGGAGGCCGATTAGCCGACGTCCGGCGCATCGAAGCAAACCCATCTGGGTTCTAGCCGCTGTTGAAGGTGCTGGGGCACATAGGGACCGGCCGCGGGCTGGCGCGCCTGCTTGTCGCACTGGGCGCGGTGCTGGCCTGCCTCCTGGCGGCCGGCCAGGCCAGCGCCGGCAGCGCTGACGTGGTCGAATTCCCGCTGCCGCTGGACGTCTCGGCGGGGTCGATCGCCGCCGGCCCCGAAGGCGCCCTCTGGTTCACCATGAGCGGGGAACGGCTCGGCCGGATCACGACCGCGGGGAAGCTCAGCGACTTCGCCCTGCCGGCCGGAACGCGAGGGGCGCAGGACATCGCCGCCGGCCCGGACGGAAACCTCTGGCTGACGACCAAGAACGGGGTCGACCGGGCGACCCCTGGCGGCGAGGTCGCCGAGTTCCGGCTACCGGACGAGGACGAACAGCCGGGCCAGATCGCCGCCGGCCCCGACGGCAACCTCTGGTTCACGCTCTGGACCCGGCGGGGGAACGCCGGCGAACGCGGGGCAGTGGTCGGGCGGGGCTACATCGCGCGCATAACCCCGGCCGGCGAGATCACCAGGTTCCAGCTCCCCGACAGCCCGGTCCCGAGGACCGAGGGCGCCGCGGGGATCGTCGCCGGCCCCGACGGCGCTCTCTGGTTCACCGACCCCGCCACCAAAAGCCTGGGGCGGATCACCACGGCGGGGCAGATAACGGAGCGACGGCTCCCCGTCGCTCCGCGCGGCATCGCCACCGGCGCCGACGGCAGCGTCTGGTTCACGGCGACGGGGGATCACGCAATCGGCCGCGTCGACCCGTCCGGCCGGGTGACGGAATTCCCGCAGCGGCGCTCGCTGGGGATCGGCCCCTCGATCGTCGCCGCCGCAGACGGCAACTTCTGGTTCGGCGTCTCGGGCAACCGGATCGGGAGGGTCACTCCCGCAGGGCAGACCACCTTCTTCGCCGTCAAAGGCGGCAGCGGAACCGCCGACCTCGCTCCCGGCCCCGACGGCAACGTCTGGTTCACCACGATCGGGGCCGACTACAAGCCGGTCGTCGTCCCCGGCCCGATCGGCCGCATCGCGCCCGGCCTGCCCGGGATCGAGGTCAACTCGACCGCGGCGGTCGCGAAGCAGGGGCGGGTCGAGCTCGAGCTGGCCTGCGCCGGTGGCGCCGGTGGCAGGGGATGCAGCGGGCGCGTCGGGCTCGGCAGCGAGGGCAGGCCGACCGCCGAAAGCGCCTACACGCTGCCCCCGGAAGCGCGGCGGACCGTCGCCGTGCCGCTTCCCCGCGCACTGCTGAGCCGGGTCGGGCGCGAGCGGTTCCTGCGCGAAAGCGCCTTCGCCACCGTCAACGGCGGCGAAACGGTAACGGCGACGATCGTGCTGCGGCGGCAAAACCCGCTGCAGGGCGTCCCCCGCCCCGGCCACTCGATCCAGATCCCGCTCCCGAGCGAGAACGAAGGCGGCGCCTACATCGCCAGCGGCCTCGGCGCCCTCTGGCTGACCGAGGACTACGGCAACAGAATCGACCGCATTACCCCGCAGGGGCGGCTTACCTCCTTTCCGTTGCCCGAACCGGAACGCCTGCCCGAGCAGATCGTCGCCGGCCCCGACGGGCGGATGTGGTTCACCGAGAACGGCCCCCGGCTCGGCCGGATCGCCTCCAACGGCGAGATCTCCGAGCTGTCGCTCCCGGGCAACGCCATCTCCAACGGCATCGCCACCGGGCCCGACGGCAACGTCTGGGTCAGCCGCTTCACCTCAGGGCGCGGCAGCTACAAGGGCGAGATCGACATCGTCGGGCCGGACGGGAGCGTGAAGGCCTTCCCGGTCCCGGGCGTCCCGGCTGGGATGGTCAGCGGTCCCGGCCGCAGCCTCTGGTTCGTCGGCGAAGGCGGGGACCGCGAGCCCGCGATCAGCCGGCTCACCATGCGCGGCAAGGTGACCGAGTTCCCGGTGCCGGGCGGCGGCTATCTGGGGGGAATCGCCGCCGGCCCCGACGGCAACCTCTGGTTCGTCCACGCCGGCCACAGCGGCCCGCCGACGATCGGCCGCATGACCCCGCGCGGCCACATCGTCGAGTTCCCGATCCACAAACCGGGCCGCGCCGGCAGCTCTCCCGTCGACATCGTCGCCGGCCCCGACGGCAACCTCTGGTTCACCGAGCAGAGCCCGAGCCGGATCGGTCGCATCACCCCGCGCGGCAAGGTGACCCAGGTCATGCTGCCCACGCACGCGAGCGCGGCGACGGGAATCGCCGTCGGCCCCGACGGCAACCTCTGGTTCGCCCAGTGGCGCAGCGAGGAAGTCGGCGTCATGGCTCCCTGGCCGCGCCGCGCCCACTGAGGTAGCGCCGCGCGTACTCGCGGTTGGCTCCGAACGCGTCAATAGGTTCCGCGCCATGGATGACTCCCGCGGCAACTCAACTTGGCTCTGGGTCCTTGGCGCGATCGCCCTCGCGGTCGCCGTCGTCGGACTCGTGATCGCGATCTCGGCGAACAACAGCAGCGTCGACGAGGACAAGATCGTGAACGAGGCGAAGGCCGAGTTGAAGGGCGAAATCACCGGGGTCAACGGCGCCCTGCAGGCCGGCCGCGAAGCGCAGCAGCTGGTCAACCGCAGTGCCGCCCGCGACCGCCGGCAGATCAAGCGCATCGTCAATCAGGCGATCACCGGCGGCGCCGGCAGCCTCGGCAAGCTCGAAGGCCGGGTCGCCGCGCTGCAGAAGCAGACCAACGAACTACAGGCGGAAAACGCGAAGCTGCAGCGCAACGTCGCCGGCCTCGACAAGGGCCAAGCCACGATCGAAGCCGAACTCACCGCCGCCGAGCAGCGCCTGCGCCAGCTCAGCCGCAACGGCGGCACCGCCGGCTGAGCGACTCCGGCTAGACGACCGCGACGCGGGCGGAAAGCTCGGGCGAGCTAGCGAGTGTTTGCAGGACGACGCAGTAGCGCTCGGTCAGCTTCAGCAGGGTCGCCAGCTCTTCCTCGCTGGCGTCGGTCTCGAGCTCGAAGCGCAGACGGATCGCGCGGAAACCGACCGCGGTGTCACGGTCGACCGCAAGGGTGCCGCGGAAATCGAGATCGCCCTCGGCATGGACCGTGCCGGAATCGACCGCGATCAGCAGTGAGGTCGCGACCGCGCGCAGAGTGACGCCGGCGCAGGCGGCGAGCGCCTCGAGCAGCATGTCGCCGGAGCAGAGCAGCGAGCCGTCGCCCCCGGACGCGGGATGGAGGCCGGCCTCGGCAATGGCCCGGCCGGTCCCGATCGAGCAGGAGACCCCGTCGCCGAGGGTGCCGCTTGCCGAGAGGGTGACCAGGGCCGCCTCGGGCTCGTTCTCGTATAGCTCCTTCAGGGGCGCCTGGATCGCCCGGAGCCGATCTCGTTCCATAAGGGGCATTACAGCCGATTGGGGAGAACGGCTCAGATCGAGCCGGCGGCGATTTCAAATAGGATCGGCGCGCCCCTTCGCCCGGGCTACCTATGAAGAAGCTCTCAGCCGCCCTCGTACTCGTCCTCGCGCTAGCCCTGTTGGCCGTCGGCTGCGGTGAGAGCAAGGACGACTCGACCACGGCGACGGCGACCGCCTGCACCCCGGAGAAGCTGCCGACCAAGAGCAAGGGCGTGCTGACGGTGGCGACCGACAAGCCCGCTTACCCGCCCTACTTCGAAGACGACGACCCGACCAACGGCGAAGGCTTCGAGAGCGCCGTCGCCTACGCGATCGGCAAGCAGCTCGGCTACCCGGCGGCGAAGGTGAAGTGGACGATCGAGCCCTTCAACTCCTCCTACGCGCCAGGCCCTAAGGACTTCGACTTCGACGTCAACGAGATCTCGATCACGCCGCCGCGCGAGAAGGTCGTCGACTTCTCCTCGCCCTACTACACGGCCAACCAGGCCGTGGTGGCGCTGAAGGACTCCGACGCCGCCAAGGCGACCTCGCTGGCCGACCTCAAGGGCGCCAACATCGGCGTCCAGATCGGCACCACCAGCCTCGAAGCGGTCGAAGACCAGATCGAACCGGACGGCAAACCGGAAGTCTTCAACAACTCCAACGACGTGATCACGGCGCTGAAGAACGAACAGATCGACGCCGTCGTCGTCGATCTGCCGACGGCGCTCTACATCACCGCCGCGCAGGTCCCAGCCGCGACCGTCGCCGGCCAGTTCGCCGCCCCCGGCGGCGACGAGTGGGGCGCTCTGCTGGCCAAAGGCTCGGCCCTGACCGCCTGTGTCTCCAAAGCGGTCGACCAGCTGCGCAGCTCCGGCGAGCTGGGGAAGCTCACCCAGCGCTGGATGAGCCAGGCAGCCGGCGCTCCCGAACTGGACTAGCAGTCCTCTTAGTCGCGGCGCAGGCGCCCGTCGGCGTCGAGCAGCGCCAGCGCCGCCGGGTCCGGCTCGACCACCACCTCCCCATAGTGCGACACGGCCGCGCATTTTAAGCGCCGTCCCCGGCCGCGGTCAGAATCGGCGCCGCGCTTGTCCGGGACCGCCGTCATCAGCGACCGCCGCCTCGAAAGGGAGGCTGCGAAGCGACGCCAGCACCGGCGCGGGCAGGCCGTCGCGGTGGCCTCGACGGCGCTCGTCCTCGGCGGTCTCGCCGCCTGGGTCCTGACCAGCCCCGGTTGGCCGGTCGTGCGCGAAACCTTCTTCTCCTGGACCGTCTTCAGGGACTCCTTCCCCGAAGTCCTCGAAGGCTTCTGGCTCGACGTCAAGCTCTTCATCGTGGTCGAGGCGGTCGTCCTCCTCGTCGGCCTGGCGATCGCCCTGGTGCGGACCAGCCGGGCGCCGGCGCTGTTCCCGCTGCGCCTGCTGGGGACCGCCTACGTCGACCTCTTCCGCGGCTTCCCGACGATCATCCTCGTCGTCCTGGTCGGCTTCGGGGTGCCGGCGCTGCGGCTGGAAGGGCTGCCGACCGACCCGATCGTCCTCGGCGGGATCGCCCTCACGCTCTCCTACAGCGCCTACGTCGCCGAGGTCTACCGTGCCGGCATCGCCTCGGTCCACCGCGGCCAGCGCGACGCCGCCCTGGCGATCGGCCTCAGCGACCGCCAGGCGACCAGGCACGTGATCCTGCCGCAGGCCGTGCGGCGGGTGGCGCCGCCGCTGCTGAACGATTTCGTCGCCCTGCAGAAGGACGTCGCCCTGGTCTCGATCCTGGGGCCGCTGGAGGCGTTTCGCATCGCCCAGATCGTCGAGGCCGAGACCTTCAACTTCACGCCGCTGATCGCCGCCGCGCTGCTCTACCTGGCGGTCACGATCCCGCTCGCCCGCGTCGTCGACCGCATCGGCGGCGGCCCCGAGGGAGCGGTGCGGTGAGCTACGCGGGCGGCGGCGTGCCGGTGTTGGAGGTCCGCGGTGTGACCAAGGCCTTCGGCGAGCGTGAGGTCCTGCGTGGCATCGACCTCACGGTCGGCGAGCATCGGGCGGTCGCCCTGATCGGCGCCTCTGGCTCGGGCAAGTCGACGTTGCTGCGCTGCATCGACCTGCTCGAGGAGGTCGACGACGGCGACGTCTTCCTCGACGGCGAGACGATCACCGACCCGGCGGTCGAGCCGGTCGCGGTGCGGCGCCGGCTCGGGCTCGTCTTCCAGGCCTACAACCTCTTCCCGCACATGACGGCGCTGCAGAACGTCGTCCTCGGCGAGATGCGGGCGCACGGGATCGGCCGTGGCGAGGCGGAGGAGCGAGGCCGGGCGCTGCTCGCCCGCTTCGGCCTGGCCGGGCGCGAGGACGACCGCCCCGACGAGCTTTCCGGTGGCCAGCAGCAGCGGGTGGCGATCGCCCGCGCCTTCTCCGGGCGCCCGCGAGCGCTGCTGCTGGACGAGGTGACCAGCGCCCTCGACCCGGAGCTGGTCGGCGAAGTGCTGGCGGCGGTCCGCGACCTCAAGGCGGAGGGGATGACGATGGTCATCGCCACCCACGAGATGAGCTTCGCCCGCGAGGTCGCCGACGAGGTCGCCTTCCTCCACGACGGCCGCATCTTCGAGCAGGGGCCGCCCGAGCAGGTCCTCTCCGAGCCAAAACAGCCGGAGACCAAGCGCTTCCTCGCCCGTCTGCTCGAGGCCGGCCGGATCTAGCTGGAGCTGGCGGCGGGCGCCCTTTCCGCCCGCTTCCAGGCGATTCTGGCACTTTTAATCAAGAAGTTTGTCGACAGACAACAATGGTGTTATGCTCGCGCTCGCCTCGACTGATCAAAGTTTTTGACCGGTAGAGGGACATAGCCAGCACCAGTGCCTTAATCGGTTAAAGGGACGGCGTTGTAAGCCGTAGATCCGGGTTCGAGCCCCGGCTGGTGCATTCGTAAATCGGGATTACGAATGGCTGTGGATGAACATTTTCGACTACATAGAGGATGGGTCGGTACAGGGGAAGCAGGCGCGCTGGTCGGCCCGCTCGCCGTTCCGTCCCCGCGCCGACTTCGACCTGATGCTGGTGCCGCGGACGCCGAACTGGCGCGAGGACGAGAGCGCCCGCGAGGCGCTGGCGCGGATCGAGGCCGAGCCCTGGGTCGAGGCGGTCGCCGAGCAGGGCGATGAAGTCCTGCTGCGGCTCAGCGACGAGTGGGTCGAGCAGACGGGGGCGCGGCTGGAGTCCGGCGAGGGGGTCGAGGGGGCGAACGCCGACCTCGCCGCGGGCAAGCGCTACGCCGTCTACTTCTGGGGCGCCAACACGACCAAGGCGCTGCACATCGGCCACCTGCGCAACCTCGCGGTCGGCCACGCGCTCGGCGCCGCCCTCGAGCAGGCCGGCGCCCGGGTCGAGCGCCGCAGCCTGATCTGCGACGTCGGCCGCAGCATGGGCGAGGCGATGGCCGGCGTCGTCAAGAGCGGCCGCGACCAGCAGGTCTGGCCCGAGGGCGAAGAGAAGAGCGACCACTTCGTCGGCGCCTGCTACGCCGACTACGTCACCGCTGCCCGCGGCAACGGCAGCGACGGCGACGACGGCGCCGAGGACTCGGTCGCGCGCGAGTCCTCGATGTACAACGACAAGGCCGACGAGCTGATGCTGCGGGTCCTGCGCGGCGACCAGGAAGCGCTGGAACTGTGGTCGAAGACGCGCGCCTGGGTGATCTCCGGCCAGCGCAAGACCCTGGGCCGGCTCGGCATCGCCTTCGACAAGGTGATCTTCGAGTCCGACTTCCTGCCCGAGGTGCTGGAGCTGACCAACCTCGGCCTCAGCGAGGGCAAGCTGACGCGGCGCTACGGCGACGACATGGTCATGTACGAGACCGAACGCGAGGAGCTGGAGGAGATGCCGCTGGTCCGCTCCGACGGGCTGCCGACCCAGCACATGCGGGCGCTCGCCTACTGGTCGGCGGCGCCGGAGCTGGACGACTTCATCTCGCTGCAGGTCTGCGGCAACGAGTGGGTCTCCCACGTGACCTGCCGGCGCAAGCTGATCGACGAGCTAGGCGTCGTCAACGGCAACGGCAACGGCAGCGCCAAGGGCGGCGGCCCGCCGACCTACGACGTCTTCCACGGCATGGTCGCCCGCGACCGCGCCTCGATCACCTCGAGCAAGGAAGGGGCGCTCCTGATCGACGACCTTGCCGACTGGCTGGGACGGGAGATCGAGGCCGACCCCGAGCTAGCCGCGGTGCGGCACGACCACCCCGAAGCCGACAGCCTGCCGGCGCGGATCGCGCTCGCCTTCTTCCTCCTGCAGCCGACCGCCAAGCGGGTCGACTTCGAGCCGGAGAAGCTGCTGCGCGAGGGCAAGGGCAGCCTCGGCTGGGACCTGGCGCGGGCGCAGGCCCACCACGGCTCGGCGCCGCTGGGCGCCGAGCGCGCGGCCGAGGACGCCGATTACCGCTTCGCCGTGGTCCAGTCGGAGCTTTACCGGCGCCACCTGCGCAGCTCGGTCGAGGGCCTCGACGTGATCCCGCTGGCCCGCTACGTCTCCCACTTCGCCCGCTGGTACAGCGAGGACGAGCGCTCGCCCGAGGTCGAGCGGGTGGCGCGGACGGTGCTGGACCAGGGTGTGCTGGGCCTCGGCCTGGAGGGAGCGTGAGATGAGGACGCTGCTGGTCGACAACCACGACTCCTACACCTACAACGTCTTCCACCTGCTGGCCGCGGCCTCGGGGCACGAGCCGGTGGTGGTCAACAACGACGCCGTCTCCTGGCGGGTGCTGTCGCGCTCGGACTTCGACGCGATCGTCCTCTCGCCCGGCCCGGGGCGGCCGGAACGCTGGCATGACTTCGGCGTCTGCCGCGACATCCTCCGCTACAGCGAGATCCCGGTGCTGGGCATCTGCCTTGGCCACCAGGGGATCGGCAACCTGCTCGAGGGCGGGGTCAGCTCGGCGCCGATGGCGATGCACGGCCGGCTCAGCCACGTGCGCCACTCCGACAGCGGCATCTTCGCGGGCATCCCGCAGGACTTCTCGGTCGTCCGCTACCACTCACTTGCGATCACCGGCCCGCCCGGCCCCGAGGGGCACGTGACCGCCTGGGCCGACGACGGGGTGGTGATGGGGATCGAGCACACAAAGCGGCCGATCTGGGGCGTCCAGTTCCATCCCGAGTCGATCGCCACCGAGCATGGCCGCGCGATCGCCGAGAACTTCTACGCGCTGGCGAGCCGGCTGCGCGGCAAGCCGCTGGGCCGAACTGCCGGCCGACGGGCCGAAAACCAACCAGCATCCGGGGGAAACGGCCCATCGACCGCGGATGGCGATGGGAATGACGCCCCCGGCCGGGAGGGGCCGATGCGGCTGCGGCTGCGGACGGTCCACGGGGAGCCCTCGACCGAGTGGCTGTTCGAACGGCTCTTCGGCGACGCCGAGAACGCCTTCTGGCTCGACAGCGCCGACGCGCCGTCCCGGCTCGCCCAGTGCTCCTACCTCGGCACCAGCGCCGGCCGCGAGCGTTGCCTGCTCGAGTACGACGTCGACTCCGGCGAGGTCAGGATCGAGCGCGCCCGCCGCGAGACGGTCGAGCGGAAGTCGATCTTCGACCTGCTCGACCGCGAAGTCGCCAAGCACGCGGTCGAGCCGCCGCCGGAGCTGGCGCGCGGGCTCGTCGGCGGCTTCGTCGGCTACCTCGGCTACGAGCTCAAGGCCGACTGCGGCTCGGCCAACGTCCACAGCTCCGACATGCCGGACGCGCTGATGATGCTGGCCAACCGCGTCGTCGCCGTCGACCACGTTCGCCGCCGCACCTACGTCTGCGCGGTCGGGCGCGAGGACGACGGCGAAGCCGACGCCTGGCTGGAGATGGCCGCGGCAGCGGTCGCCGAGGCACTCGCCGAGCAGCCCGAGCCGCTGCCGACGCCGGACCCCCCGGACCCGCTCGAGCAGGTCGTCTTCCAGTCCGGTCGCGGCCGCGAGCGCTACCTCGCCGACATCGCCTCGAGCCAGGCCGAACTGGCGGCGGGCGAGTCCTATGAGGTCTGCCTCACCGACCAGTTCTCGACCGAGGCCAGCCCCGACCCCTTCGTGCTTTACCGCCACTTGCGGCACAGCAACCCGGCGCCCTTCGCCGCCTACCTGAAGTTCGGCGACCGCGTCATCGTCAGCTCCTCGCCGGAGCGCTTCCTCTCGGTCGACCGCGACCGCCGGGTCGAGGCCCGCCCGATCAAGGGGACGATCTCGCGCAGCGACGACCCGGTCATCGACGCTGGCCGCCGGGCCGAGCTGGCCGAGGACGAAAAGACGATGGCCGAGCATCTGATGATCGTCGACCTGCTGCGCAACGACGTCGGCCGGGTCTGCGACATCGACAGCGTCAGCGTCCCGGAGCTGATGGCGATCGAGCCCTACATGACCGTCCACCAGATGGTCTCGACGATCCAGGGCTACCTCGAACCGGGGCGGACCGCGGTCGAGTGCGTCCACTCCTGCTTCCCCGGCGGCTCGATGACCGGGGCGCCGAAGCTGCGCACGCTGGAGATCATCGACGGCCTCGAGGATCAGGCCCGCGGCGTCTACTCGGGGGCGATCGGCTACTTCGGCCTCGACGGCAGCACCGACCTCAGCATCGTCATCCGCACGATCGTGATGCGGCCGGGCCGGACGACGATCGGCGCCGGCGGCGCGATCGTCATGCAGTCCGACCCCGAGGACGAGTTCGACGAGATCCTGCTCAAGGCGAAGGCGCCGATGGCGGCGCTGGCGCGGGTCGCCACCGGCCGCGACGACGCCTGGCGGGTCGAGCTGGAGCCGGGAGCGGATGACTTTGTTCGCCCAGAGGGCGAAAAAGGACAACCGCACGGAGCGGCGAGAGCCGTCGGGGCGGCATGAACGACCCGGCGGCGACCGTGCCGGCGACGATCCGGCCGGCTAGCGACGGGGACATGGCGGCGGTCGCCGCCGCGGTCGAGCAGCTGCTGGTCGAGCTGGGCGGCCGCCGGCCGCCGCGCCCCGAGCTGGAGGCCGAGGTCCGGGCGGCGCTGGAGGACCCGGGGATCGGCGCGATCCTCGTCGCCGAGGCCGACGGCGAGATCGTCGGCGTCCTCAGCGCCAGCTGGCAGCGCGCCTTGCACGTGCCGGGACGCTACGCGACGATCCAGGACCTCTGGGTCGACTCCGCCTGGCGCAGCCGCGGGGTCGGGGCGGAACTGGTCGACGGGCTTGCGGGCATGTGCCGGGAGCAGGGGGTGGGGCGGATCGAGGTCGGGCTGCCGCGGGAGAGCTTCGCCGCGATCGGCGCCACCGAGGCCTTTTACAGCGGCAACGGCTTCGAGCAGCTGGGGCCGAGGATGCGGCGGCTGCTGCCATGAGCGAGCTGCTGGTGGTCGAGCAACGGCGCGGCAGCGACGACGCCGCGCACTGGATCCGCGAAGGCGACCGCAGGCTGCCCGGTCAGGACAGCAACCTGCGCCTCGACCAGCTGCGGGCCGGCCTCGTCCGCCACGAGCGCGTGCGGGCGATCGACGCCGACGCCGGCGACGAGGCGCTGGAGCGGACGCTGGGGGCGATGCACGAGCCGGCCTACCTCGAGGCCCTGCGCGGCGCCAACGGCGAGCCGGTGACGATGCCGGACTTCGCGCCGCCCGGGCTCGAGCCCGACATCCCGGTCGACGCGGCCCTCGTCGCCGCCGCCCACGAGGGGGTGCGGACGGCGATCACCGCCGCCGAACGGCTGGCCGGCGGCGCCCATTACACCTACGCCGTCTGCCGCCCGCCCGGCCACCACGCCGGCCCCGACTTCCTCGGCGGCTACTGCTACCTCAACAACGCCGCCGCCGCCGTGCGGACGCTGATCGAGGCGGGGGTGCGGCCGGTCGGCGTCCTCGACCTCGACCTCCACTACCCGAACGGGACCGCGGCGCTGGTCGCGCGGATGGGCGGCGCGCGGCTGCACTCGCTCCACGCCTCGCCGGTGACCAATGTCAGCGCCGGCACGGTCCTGCCGCAGAGCGAGCGCGAGCGGGTCACCGCCTTCGGCGGCAGTCCCGGCGCCGACGCCTACCTGCGCGAGGCCGCGGTCTCGATCGAACAGCTGGCCGCGGGCGCCGCGGCGCTGGTCGTCTCGCTCGGCTACGACACCGTCGCCGGCGACCCGCACGGCTCCTGGGCCTTCTCGCCGCAGATCTTCGCCGACCTCGGCCGCCTGCTCGCCGCCAGCGGCCGCCCCGTCTGCGTGATCCAGGAGGGCGGCTACTCGCTGGAGTTGCTGGCCGAGTGCAGCCACGCCTTTGCCACCGGCCTGCTGGGAGGAGAGGGATGATGAGTGGCCTCGAGCCCTTCCGCCGCCGCCTCGACACGATCGACGACGAGATCGCCCGCCTGCTCGGCGAGCGCTTCGAGATCTGCCGCGAAGTCGCTCGCCACAAGAGCGAACACGGGATCCCGATGATGCAGCCCGACCGGGTCGAGGAGGTCCGCGCCCGCTACCTCGCCCGCGGCGCCGAGGCGAAGCTGCCGGCGCAGTTCAGCGGCGACCTCTTCGACCTGCTGATCGCCGCCACCTGCAAGGAGGAGGACGAGCTGATGGCGGCGCGGGCGGCGGGCGCCGTCGAACCGGGGGGAGAGGCTGTATGAGCCATCACAGCGCCAGGCCGACCTTCCGCAGCGCCGCCAGCCGGCTGCCGCGCGAGCCGGGGGTGCCGCCTGGGCCGCGGCTGCCGCGGGCGCTGCAGGCGGTCGGTTGGACGCAGCGCCCGCTGCCCTTCCTCGAGCAGTGCCAGCGCCGCTACGGCGACACCTTCACCCTGCGCATCCTCCACTGGGGCGACTGGGTCCTGCTCTGCGACCCCGACGACGTCAAAAAGGTCTTCACCGCGGGCGCCGCGGTCGGCGTCGACGTCGCCAACCCGATGCTGGGGCCGGTCCTCGGGCCGCGTTCGGTGATGCTGCTGGAAGAGCCCGAGCACATGACCCGGCGCAAGCTGATGCTGCCCGCCTTCCACGGCAAGAGCATCGAAGGCGACGGCGAGATGATGGCCGAGGTGGCGCGCCGCGAAGTCGGCCGCTGGCCGGTCGGCGAGCCCTTCGAGCTGTGGCCGCGGATGCAGGCGATCACCCAGGAGGTGGTGATGCGGGCCGTCTTCGGCGCCGGCGAGGAGGAGCGCATGAGCCGGCTGCGCGAGCTGATGCGGAAGCTGACCGAGTGGATGAACGACTCCCGCAACCTCACCCTGCTCGCCACCTTCGGGCCGCAATGGGTGGTCAACAGCCGCCAGTTCCGGCAGGCGATGGCGCCGGTCGAGGACGCGGTCCTGGAGGAGGTGCGCCGCCGCCGCGCCGCCGGCGACGTGCGCGAGGACATCGTCTCGATGCTGGTCGCGGCCCGCTACGAGGACGGCTCGCCGATGAGCGAGCAGGACCTGCGCGACGAACTGCTGACCCTGCTGACCGACGGCCCGACCTCGACCTCGCTGGCCTGGACCTTCGAGCGGCTGCTGCGCAACCCGGAGAAAATGGAGCTGGCGCGCGAGGACGTCCGCAGCGGCGACGGCGCCTACCTCGACGCCGTGATCAAGGAGACCCTGCGGCTCTGCCCGCCGGTCCCGGTCGTGGTCCGGCAGCTGCTGGAGCCGATGACGCTGGGCGGCTATGACCTGCCGGCCGGCACCACGGTCGCCCCCTGCATCCACCTGATCCACCGCAGCGAGAAGCACTACCCCCAGGCCAAGAGCTTCATCCCCGAGCGCTTCGTCGGGCGCCAGCCCGGCACCTACACCTGGATCCCGTTCGGCGGCGGCACCCGCCGCTGTCTCGCCGCCAGCTACGCCGAACTGGAGATGAAACGGGTGCTTCGCACGGTCTTCTCCGAGGTCGACCTGCGCCCGGTCGACAACCGCTCCGAGCGGATGCGCAAAAGCGCGATCTCCTTCAGCCCCGACCGCAGCGGGCTGGTGATCTCCGAGCCGTGGTAGCCGAGACCGACCTGCTCGTCGTCGGGGCGGGGGCCAAGGCCGCGGGGCTCGCGACCAAGGTCCACGTCCTCAACCAGCTCGGCCTCGGGCCGATCCGGCTGAAGATCGTCGAGGGCACCCGGCGCGCCGCCTCCTGGCTCGGCCTCAACGGCATGACCTCGGGCGAGGAGCCGCTGGCGGTGACGCCGATCAAGGACATCGGCTTCCCGTACCAGAGCCACTACGAGTTCGGCGAGGCCGGCGAGGCGATCGACGCCGCGACGATGGCCTTTTCCTGGCAGCAGTACCTGATCGGCAAGCGCCGCTACGCGCGCTGGATCGACGCCGGCTCGCCCTCGGTCCGCCACCGCGACTACGGCGAGTACCTGACCTGGGTGCTGGCGCGGGCGAGCGAGGGGGTCGAGCACGTCGAGGGCCGGGTCGAGCGGATCGCGCTGGCCGAGGGAGGAGGCGCCTGGGAGGTCGAGGTGGCCGGCGCCGCCGGGTCCAGCCGCCATCGTGGCCGCTCGCTGGTCCTGACCGGGCCGGGCGTCCACCGCGCCTTCCCGCACGAGCCCGGCGTCGCCGACCGGCTCTTCCATTGCGACAGCAAGCGCAGCGAGTTCGCCCGCCTGCCCGAGGACCGCGACTGCGACATCGCCGTCGTCGGCGGCGGCGAGAGCGCGCTCAGCTGCGTGATGTTCCTGCGCGGGCTACGGCCCCGCGCCCGCTGCACGATCTACACGCCGATGCTGCCGATGAGCCGCGGCGAGAGCTTCCTCGAGAACCGCGTCTTCTCCAACCCCGACGAGGTCGAGTGGGGCGACCTCGACCTGCAGACCCGGCGCGACTTCGTCAAGCACTCCGACCGCGGCGTCTTCGACCCACCGAGCCTGGCGGCGATCGCCTACGACGAGCGCCACCGCTTCGTCACCGGCCGCGTCACCGACGTCGGCGAGCCCGCGGCGGGGGAGGGGGTGCGGCTGGAATACGAGTCGCCCGCCGGCCGCGCCGACGCCGCCCACGAGTACGTCGTCAACTGCACCGGCTTCGACCTGCTGCGGCAGCTGCGGGAGCTTTTCCCCGACGAGGTCAAGGCCGAGGTCGAGAGCAGCGCCGGGCCGCTCTGGGAGCGGCCGCCGGGGACGGAGATCGGGATCGGCCGGGCGCTCGAGCTGGAGGGGATGTCGCCGCGCCTGCACATCCCCGGGCTGGCCGGGCTCAGCCAGGGGCCGGGTTTCGCCAACCTCGGCGCCCTCGGCCTGCTCTCCAACCGCGTGTTGCAGCCGCTGGTCGTGGAAAAGGCCGCTGAGCAGGGACTTGGCGATGCTGGCGCTTTGCAATATAAATCTTTATCGCTTGAATAAATATGTGGCATTCCACTACCGGGGGGAGTTGACGTGAGTCTGCAAAAAGTTCCGAAGGCTGCGAGGGCAGGGGTGGCCGCGGCCCTCCTCCTGGTCGCGATCGTCGTCGCCGTGCCGCTTTCGGGTTGCGGCTCGTCCTCTGACGGGGCCGAATTCACCGGCTCCGGCTATCCCGGTGTCGACCTCGCCAACACCCGCAACGTCGACGCCGCGATCGACAGCTCCAACGTCTCCGAACTGGAAGTCGCCTGGTCGATGCCGCTGGAAGCGCAGAGCGCCTACGGCTCCTACGCCTCGACCCCGATCATCAGCAACGGCGTCATCTACTCGCAGGACCTCGTCTCCAACGTGCAGGCGATCGACCTCGCCAGCGGCGAGGTCAAGTGGGAGAAAGACTTCGAATCGCCGAGCCACGGCCCCAACGGGCTGGTCGTCGCCGACGGCCTCGTCTTCGGCTCGACCGCCGACGAAGCCTTCGCGCTCGACCAGGAAAGCGGCGACCTGGTCTGGAAGATGCCGCTGACCGTGAAACCGACCGAAGCGATCGACATGGCGCCCGGCTACCACGACGGCAAGGTCTACATCTCGACCGTGCCGGTCACCCTCAACCAGACCTACGGCCCCGGCGCGGTCGGCACCCTCTGGGCGCTCGACGGCAAGACCGGCAAGAAAACCTGGCACTTCGACACCGTCGACAAGAACCTCTGGGGGCACCCCGAGGTCAACTCCGGCGGCGGCCTCTGGTACCCGCCCTCCTTCGACGAGAAGGGCTCGGTCTTCATCGGCACCGGCAACCCCGGGCCGCTCCCGGGCACGCCGAAATACCCCTTCGGGTCGAGCCGGCCGGGCGCCAACCTCTACGCCGACTCGATGGTCAAGCTCGACGAGCAGACCGGCAAGGTCGACTGGCACTACCAGCAGACCCCGCACAACATCTACGACTGGGACTTCCAGAACCCGCCGGTCCTGGTCAGCGACGGCGGCAAGCAGCTGGCGGTCGGCTCGGGCAAGTCCGGAGTCGTCGTCGCCCTCGACGCGAAGACCGGCAAGCCGGTCTGGAAACAGCCGGTCGGCACCCACAACGGCCACGACGACGACCCGTTGCTGGCGATGCGCGGCGAATACTCGAAGATCAAGCCCGGCGAAGTCTTCCCCGGCGCCCTCGGCGGCGTGATCGCGCCGCTGGCGGCGGACGCGACGACCCTCTACGTGCCGATCGTCAACCACTCGCTGACGCTGGTCAACGGCGCGGAAACCTCCGAATCCGGCCCCGCGACCGGCGAACTCGTCGCCCTCGACATCGCCAGCGGCAAGTTCAAGTGGAAAAAGAAGCTGCCCGCCCCCGCCTACGGGGCGCCGACCGTGGTTGGCGACATCGTCTTCCAGACCGACTCCGAAGGCACGATCTACGGGCTCGACACCAAAACCGGCGGCGAAGTCTGGCAAAGCAGCCTGCCGGCCGGGACCAATGTCGGCGTCATGGCCAACGGCGAATACCTGGTCGCCGCCGCCGGCCTGCCGCTGGTCGAAGGCCAGGTGCCGGAACTGGTCGCCTACAAGCTCGGCGGCTGAGCGTTCGCCACAGCCGCACGGCGGGTACCGTGCGGCTGTGGCCAGCAAGCGCAGCGCCGGCATCCTCCTCTACCGCTTCCTCGACGGGGAGACGCAGCTGCTCCTGGTCCACCCGGGAGGCCCTTACTGGGCCAAGCGCGACCTCGGCGCCTGGTCGATCCCGAAGGGCGAATACGAGGAGGGCGAGCTGGCCCGCGACTGCGCTCTGCGCGAGCTGCGCGAGGAGCTGGGGGTGGCGCCGGAGATCGACCTCGAGCGGCTGATCGACCTCGGCGCGGTGCGCCAGAAAGCGGGCAAGGTGGTCGAGGCCTGGGCGGCCGAGGCGGACTTCGACCCGGCCCAGCTGCGCAGCAACACCTTCGAAATGGAGTGGCCGCCGCGCAGCGGCAGCCAGCGGGAGTTCCCCGAGGTGGACCGGGCCGAGTGGCTCGAGCCGGAGCGGGCGCGGGAGAAGGTGTTGCCGGCGCAAGTGGAGTTGATTGACCGGCTGCTTGAGCGGCTTAAGTAGCGGACGGTGGGGGCAGGGGTTCCGCTTAACTTTTTCGTGGTCGCCTAGGGCCGTCCGAGATCCTGCGCCGCGAAAAAGTACAAGACGCTTCACCTCTGCCCCCACCGTCCGCACATCAACGCTGAAGAAGGGGGACGGCCTCGTTCCTTTGTCATCATCTCCGATCGCTCACGGTCCCTGCAATGCGGAACTTTTCGAGCTTCATGGGATAGCGGCGGGGACGCCAAGGGCGAGGCTGAGGCAGATGCTGATCATCGACTCCGGAGGGCTTGGCACGATGGGTTTGGCTTTGTCGATGCCACGGCGCGTCCGGCTGAGTCCGGTTGTTTCGGTCCAGTTGGCGCATGATTGGCGCACCGCTAGGGCACTAGATGGGAATGTCGGGAAACCACTGGGTACCGATTTAGATACGGTTGAAGACATGGCAGGGGCCGCTGGATTTTTGAGCTATGTCCGGAAGGACGACGATGGCGATCATGGGCGCATCTTGGCCTTCGCCAATGACCTTCGTGAGCAATATCGGATTCAAACCGCTGAACCCTTGGAGCTTTTTGTCGACCGCGAGTCAATCCAATGGGGAGAGGCTTGGGAGCAGCGCATTGACAGCGCCATCGCTGGGACCACCTTCTTTATCCCGATTGTTACGCCCAGCTACTTTCAGAGCCAGGCTTGCCGTCAAGAGCTTCTTAAATTCGTTCGGGAGGCAGAGCGCCTCGGCCTAGAGCAACTCTTGATGTCTGTGTACTGGGTAACGGTCCCGGAGCTAGAGGATGAGCCCGAACTTTCAACCGACGAAGCAATTCGAGTCGTCGCGAAATACAACTGGCAGGACCTAAGAGAAGAGAGCTTCGAGGAACGCGACTCTGCGATCTATCGCAAGGCGGTTCGGGAAATCGCGAGGGAGCTTGGGAAACGTGCTGATCTCGCAAGAAAAGTTGGGGACATTCCCGTCAGTCATATTGCCACTGACACTCCCATCGAGTCCTCGTCCGAAGCCAACGAACCTCCAGGAATCATCGAAAGCTTCGTTACCACGGAAGACCAGCTACCCCGCGCGGGCTCGCTTCTTCAGAAGATTGGCGAGGAAATGGACTCCATTAATTCAATGATGGAGGGGTTTGGGGACAAGGCAAAAGGCGCGTCGTCGCGCGGCCAGGGAATGAAGGCGGTGCTGACGCTTACCAATCGTCTCGCTCAGGAAATGAGTGAGCCTGCTAGCGAAATCGCCAATGCCGGTCATGAGTATGGGCAGGTTCTGGCAGAGCTTGATCCGGCCGTCCACACTCAGATCGACATGATGGAGGCAGAGGATGGACTCCCTGTCGAACATCGAGAATATCTAGAGCAAATCGTCGGCCTAGTGGCAGCCGCACAAGAGGCGCAACCAGGATTCGAATCGGTCGTCTCCGGGGCCGAGTCAGCGGCTACGTTCTCTCGCTCGCTACGAGCCCCTCTCAGCGAAATGAAAGGTGGCGTTCGCGGAGTTCTCGACGGCAACGCAGTTATTGAAGCATGGGGCAGCAGAGCCGCCGAGCTACTCGCAGGGAACAAACTGCCAAGCGATGAGGCCGATGACGAGTCATCGTCCAGCTAGTCCGCCTCGGGCTCCTAGTTCAAAGGCACATCCAAGCGGGACTCAACGCCAATCTCACTGCTGGCCGTAGCATCCGCCTCGATGAAGTTAGCCCTGTTCGGCCGACAGGCTTGTTAGCCATTGAGCGACGACTCTCCTAACGAACCAGATCGCTTCCTTCGTCGTCATTCGAGCCTTAGGCAGCCCTGACGGCTTGCCATGTCGCGCGCTATACCCGAGTACCTCGGGGCTATTGGCAGTTGCTCGGAAATCGTCCCTCTCGCCATTGGTCCACCAGCCCAGCTCTTGGCCCTTCAGCCCACGCGAACTGAGATCGTGTTCAACGATCTCAAGCGCCGCATAGCCCGCAGTCCAATCGATCTCGTCGTCGCCTCGGAGCATGAGAGCGACGAGATGCATTGCGCGCGTGGCCTCCGGTACAGCGTCGGAGAGATCCATCAGCTCAGCAAGATCGAGTCCGTTTACAACGTCTAGCCCCTTCGGGAGCGCCGGTCGTGGGTGCCCCAGCCGCTCAATCATGTCGGCGTAATCCTCGGGGAGCATATGCTCAACAGCGGTCCCAACCGTGACGTGTTGAATGACCTTGCCTCGCGCATCAAAAGATCGAACTACTGCGATCGAAATATCCTCGAACGTCCGCCCCCAGCGAAGCTTGCCAATTCCGTTGAGGCGCTCCACTAACGCATCGATCCTGGCTCCTGCCTGAGTCGATTCCTCTGCGCCAGCCTCTTCACTCTCTGGGCCGAGGAGGGTCAACACCAATTGCCTTGGATTTTTGGGATCTTCGGACAGGCCCTTGATCTCTTGGGACAGCAGGCGCTCGGCGTCATCCTTCTTTTGCGCAGAAAGAGTGGCAACCCATTTCACGAATCCGATGATCGCAAGTGGGGACGTTAACTGTGGGGACAGCCGTGGGGACGGCGTGGGGACAGACTTGACCCCTTATGACCCCAAGCCCTGCCTAGAAGCCAAGTTGCGAACTTGACGTCGTCGGTCATCGCTTCGACTTCGCGGGCGGTGGCGGGTGTTCGAGCGACTGGTCTTACCTAGCTGGTCCGTGGGCGAGGCGGGGAGGTGGGGTGAAGCGTCTTGTACTTTTTTGCTGGCGAGACCCGAGGCGACAGCCGCAGTGGTTTCTCAAAAAAGTTAAGCGAAACCCCACCTCCCCGCCTCGCCCACGGACTGGCCAGGCAACCAACCCGCCCATATACTCGCCAAGGCATGGAAAACGGCTCCACTCCGCCGTCTGCGAACGCTGACGCGGCCAGTCAGAACGGCCACCTGCCGCTCACCGCCCGGTTGCTCGGTGCCGGCGTCCAGGGGGCTCGCGCGGTCGGCAAAGCGACCGGGTTCGATCGCGCGGTCGAAGTCGCGGCCGAGGAGGCGATCGTCGCCGCGGTCGAAAGCGAGGCGGTGGAGCGGGCGATGGCACGGGTGCTGCGTGGGCCGGTGGTCGAAGAGGCGGTCGAGGGCGCGCTCGAGAGCGACGCCGTCAAGCGGGCGCTGCTGGAGGCGATGGACAGCGAGCTGGTCGACGAGGTCTGGCATCGGCTGCTGGCCTCCGACCAGGCCCAGCAGCTGGTCGAGCGGATCGCCGAGGCGCCGGAGGTGCGGGCGGCGATCAGCGCCCAGGGCGTCGGCCTGCTCGAGGACATCGGCCGCACCGTCGGCAAACTGGCCCGGCGCCTCGACGACAGCTTCGAGCGGATCGCCCGCCGGGTCTTCTTCCGCCGTCGCCGCACGGTCACCAGCGACCACGCCGGCGCCGTCAGCCGCACCCTGGCGATGGTGATCGACGGCGTCATCGTCAACCTCAGCTTCACCGCCCTGGTCGCGATCGCGAGCCTGATCGACAACGCCTTCGGCGGCAACGGCAGCGGCGCCTCCAACTTCGCGATCGCGATCGGCTCGACCGCTTGGCTCGGGCTCGGCTCCGTCTACCTGGTCGGCTTCTGGTCGCTGGCAGGGCAGACGCCAGGCATGCGCTTCGTCGGCATCAGGCTGAATGAGGAGCGGCTGCCTCTGCGCCGCTCGATCAAGCGCTTGATCGGGCTCGGCCTAGCCGTCGTCGCCTTCGGCCTCGGCTTCCTCGGCATCGTCTTCGGCGAGCTGCGGCGTGGCTGGCAGGACCGCCTCGGCAGGACCGACGTCGTCTACGACGAGCGGCGGCCGGAGCCCGCGCCCTGGTCGCAGCCAGCCGTGCCGGCGGCGGACCCTATATCGGCGAGCCCGACCGATTCGGCAGCCACCGCTGCAGCAGCAGAGTGAGAGTGCCGGAGAAGATCAGCAGGGAGACGTTGATCGCCAGCACGACCAGGGCGCCGAGCCCGTCGCCGGTGCTGCCGGTCCCGATCGCGACGCCGAGGTAGGCGGAGGCGGGCATCGTCGTCACCGAGATCGCGACCCCGACCGCCGCGGCGGCGCGGGTCTCGAAGGAGAGCATCGCCGCGACCCCGGCCGCGAGCGCGATCAGCACCGTCGAGTAGTCGGTCTGGGCCAGCGTCTCGAGGCTGCTTTCGGTGACCGTGAACCCGTCTGGCAGCAGCCCGGCCGTCTCCAGCGCAAAACTCAGCGCCGCCACCACGGCGACGACCAGCGCGAGGCCGAAGGCGAGGGTCACGAAGGAGCGCTGGGCGAGCCGGCGGCGCCCCGCGACGATCCCGACGCAGGTGGCGCAGATCGGCAGCAGGTCGGGGCTGACCGCCATCGCGCCGACGATCAGGATCGAGCTGCTGGTGATGACGCCGAGCGCGGCGATCACGGCGGCGACCGTGATCAGCGCCAGATAGCGCGCCAGCGGCCTTGAGTTGAGGCGCGCCTGGCCCAGCACCTCGATCCAGGCGAAGCCCTCGATGTCGCCGGCGCGGTGGCGGCGCAGCGGCGCCACCACATCGACCTTGGTCAGCACGTAGTCGTCGACGTGGATGTCGAGGCTGGCGATCGCCTCGACCAGTTCGTCGGCCGCGAACGCCTCGACGTCGGCGACGAACACAGTTGCGTTCGCCGCCGATGCCTCGTCGGGTTGCCGGACGATCCGTCGCACGCCGTCGAGGCCGCGCAGCAGGTCGCCGAACTGCGCTGCGCGGTCGGCCTCGACCGACGAGCTGAGCCTCAGCATTGGCTAGTGCGCGCCTTCCGGGCCCTCGGCCAGCTTGTAGACGATGATGATCGAGAGCGCGAAGACCGCCAGCGACCAGAACGGGTAGGCGCCGATCGAGAGCAGCGCCCCGATCGAGTTGAGGCCGGCGATGAAGATCCCGAACCAGCGCCCGAATTCGTTGCCGGACCAGAGCGAGAAGGCGGCGATCAGCTCCAGCACGCCGAGGATCAGGGTGATCCAGCCCCAGGTGTGGAGGCCGCTGATGATGTAGGTGGCGTCCTCGGTGAAGAACTTCGAGTCGCCGATCGCCGCGATGCCCCAGATCATGTTCAGCACTCCGGCGATGAGCAGCAGGATGCCGGCGAATACCCACCAGCCGCTGAGCGTCGATTCCGCATTCATTTAGCAACCCTTTCCCACGCGTTGGCAGCACCGGTTGCGGTGCCCGTGAGGAGGGCTTCGACATAAGAAGTGTTTTCCATTTCGGAGGGCGCCCGTGAGCAGCTGCGACGCGAGCCGCTGCGCCGGCCTCCCAGGGCCCCAGCTTGCGCCGGCGCAGCGGTGCGTATGCCCAGGTGATCGGAGCTAGCCGATCTTCGTGACCTGGAGAAGCGGCGCGACCTGATCGGTCTTGTAAATCGCCACGGGCTCCACCCCCTTCCCGGATCTCGCGGCGGCGTTTGCCACCGTTGTGACTACGGTGGCGACATTAGTGGAGAAACTTCCACTAATCCATTCGGTTCCAGGAAAGTCAGCCCAATTTACGTCCGCGATACATGGACGTAATAAGGTTGACTGATCCCGACCTCCTAATAACTCCAGAAAAGAGAAGGAAAATGCCCAGCTCAAGTGGAAAGGCGACCAGCATCGGGCCCGACCAGACGCTGATCAAGGCGCTCAGCCACCCTGTGCGCGCCAGTGCTCTGACGATCCTCAACCAGCGTGTCGCCAGCCCCAAGGAAATCTCCGATGAGCTGAACGAGGAAGTTGGGAAGGTCAGCTACCACGTCAAGGAGCTGCGTAACCTCGGCTGCGTGGAACTGGTCGACACGGCGCAGCGCCGTGGCGCCACCGAGCATTACTACCGCGGCGTTGCCCAGGCGTATCTCAGCGATTCCTTCTGGGCGACCCTCTCGGAGGCCGTGCGCGGCGGCATCTCGGTGACTGGGCTGCAGGTCCTGATCGCGGGCGCCCGCGAGGCGATCGAAGCCGGCACCTTCGACGCCCGCGCCGACCGCCATCTCTCCTGCGTCGCGCTCAGCCTCGACGAGCAGGGCTGGGTGGAGGCGGTCGAGCTGCTCGATGCGACGCTCAAGCGCCTGGTCGAGATCGGCGCCGAGAGCGATTCGCGCGGGGACCTCAACCGCATCAACGCCACCTTCGGCCTGCTCGGCTTCGAGTCGCCGGGGCCGGTATAGCGCTGGGACCGCGGCTCAGGAGACGAGCTTCAGGACCTTGAAGGCTTTGACGCCGCGGGGGGTCTCGGCCTGGACCGTGGCGCCAACGGCCGTGCCCATCAGCGCCCTGCCGATCGGCGACTCCGCTGAGAGGCGGCCCTGGGTGAGGTCGGCCTCGGTCGAGCCGACCAGGGTCCAGGTGTTGGTTTTGCCACTCGACTCGTCGACCACCTCGGCGGTCAGGCCAAAAGCGAAGGAGTCGGCGACGGCGGGGTCGACCTCGACCACGACCGCGTTGTGGAGCCGTTCCCGCAGCCGCTTGATCCGCGTCTCCATGTGCGCCTGGTCCTCTTTGGCGACGTGATACTCGGCGTTCTCCTTGAGGTCGCCCTCCTCGCGGGCGACCTTGATCCGCGCCGCCATCTCCTGCCGCGCCGGGCCTTCGAGCTGCGCCAGCTCGGCACGCAGCGCCTCGATGCCCTCAGCCGTGATCGGCTCTCCGCCTGAATCCTGCCCCGTCATGCGCCCAGAGTGCCAGATAAAGGGCCGGCGCGTCCTGCTCGCCGGCCCTGAGCTGTGACCTAGTCGCCGGCTGCGCTTTCGCCGCCGCGCAGCGCGACCCCGAACGACTTCACCTTTTTGCCGCCGGCATTGGCCAGGGCGGAGAGGCCGAAGAGGTCCTCGGTCGAGCGCAGCAGCGAGTAGGGGTTGTAGGCGATCGCGTCGGTGGCGCCGGCGGTGACGAACGGCGAGACCAGCAGGGTTCCGACTTTGAGCGGGTCGGCGGTCGAGGGTGGCGCCGCCGGGTCGACCGGCGCCGCCGTGTTGACCTGACCGAAGGTGACGATCAGCAGGCCGTCCTCTTTGTAGGCGGGGGAGGCGAGGATCTTCGGCACCAGGGTGGCGAGGAAGGCGTCCGCCGCCGCGGCGCCGTCGGGGCTGCCGGGCACGCACTGCCCGCTGACCCCGACGTTGCAGAGGTTGGGGGAGATATAGGAGTAGTTCGGCGTCGAATCGGCCTTCTTCAGGTCCTTGTCCAGCTGGGTCAGCGGCACGTCGTTGAGCGAGCAGTCGCCGAGGTCGAGCAGCGAGTGGAAGTAGGGGAAGGGGTTGAGGTGGACGTCGTAGCCGCCGACGGCGGTCGACGGCGGGGCGCCCGGCTGAGGGTAGACGCAGTTGTCGGGCTGGCCCGTTTCCGGGTTGACCATGCTCTCCATGTAGCCGCGCCAGGTGAACTTGGCGAGGCCGAGCTGGTCGGGGAGGGTCAGGGTTTCGGCCGGGTAGACGCAGGCGCCGTAGTCGGGGCAGTCGGCCTTGGTCTGCGGAGTGGGGGGCTGGCCGCCGACCGTCGCGATCGAGTTCGGCAGCGCCGTCTTGTCGAGCAGCTTGAAGCCGCTGAGCAGGTCGCCCTGGGGTCGCAGCGTGCCCGCCAGGTATGGCATCTGCGGGCTGGCGCCGAAGGCGGCTTCATAGCCGGAGCTGGCCAGCGAGACAACGAAGACGTGTTTGATCTGGCCGGCTTCAGGGGCCGGCGTTGCGGGCGTGGTCGGAGTCGGTTCCGGTGCGGGTTCTGGCGCCGGTTCGGGCGCGGGCGCCGGTTCCGGAGCCACCAGCGGCGCCGACGGGGACGGGATCGGGGAGGGCGAGGGGGACGGCGAGCTGCTGCCGGCAAACGGTTCCGGGGCGAGCGGCGGCGTGCTTTCCAGCGGCGCCCGCTCGGCGGCGAGGCTGCGGCCGAGCATCGCCGCCAGCGGCCCGCTGCCGTTGGAGTTGGTCATCGCCGCGGCGACGATCGCCGAGGTGGCGACCAGCGAGGAGGCGACGAGCAGCCCGAACCGTTTGCCGGTCAGGGTCGCCGCGGCCGCGATCGCGCGCTGGAAGGGCCCCATGAGCCTCGCCTTCATTTGCCGGCCTCCGTCGGCACCAGCGCGTGCCCGCACTGGGCGCAGAAGCGCACCGCGTGCCCGTAGGGGGCGCCGCAGCCAGGGCAGAGCCCGGCGGCGTCGGCGCGCTCCAGCTCCAGCACCCGCTCGACCGCCAGCAGCTCGGCGTCGACGCGCTGCAGCTCAGCCGCTTTGCGGGTCAGCACATCGAGGCGGACGTGGTCGCGGATCGCCATCTCGTAGAAGGCGCCGCCGAGGTCTGCCTGCATCACCGTGAACTTCTCCAGCAGGCGGTCGCGCTGGGCGACCAGCTCGGCACTCTCCTCCGGTTTGACGGGCTCTTTGGCGACGGCCTCTTTTTTCGCTGCCGCCGGGACGGGCGCGGGTTTGGCCGCCGCCGGGCGGCGCAGGCGCTCGGCGTGGCGGGCGATCTGGGAGAGGCGGCTCACGGTTCCACCCCGCTGCTCGGCGCCGGCGCCGAGCCCGGGTCGCCGCCGATCACGGTCACGTCGGGGAGGTTCTGCTGGGCTTTGATGTAGTTGTCGCCGGTCTGTTCGGGGTTTTCGGCGACGATCTGGGTGTCTTCTTCGGTCTTCTGCGTGCTGGCTTTGAAGCCGGTCACGGCGTGGACGGTTCCGTTCTTGGTCTGGGCGACCACTTTGCCCTCTCCCTTGGCCGGGGTTTTGCTGGATTTGGCTTTTTTCGCGTTTTTGCCGGTTGCGGTCGCCGCCGTGGTCGGCGCGGCGGTGCTGGCGGTCGCCGCTTCCTGCTGGCGCAGCGCCTGCAGCAGGGCCTCGTTGTCGCTGCTGCCGGAGTCGCTGCGGCCGACGACGACGCCAAGCGCGACCGCGATCGGCAGCAGGGCGAAGAAGCCGACCGCGGCGGCACGGCTGCCGGGACCGGCTTTGGCTGGCGGCCGGGTCAGCGGCCGCCGTGCTTTCTTGCTCATCGCCGCGAAGTAGCGCGAGGAGGGGTTGGCGCCGTTGCCGCGGCGCGCGGCGCAGTTGACGCAGTAGCGCTGCTGGGGGTCCAACGGCGCCCCGCACTCCTCACAGGGCTCGTAGGTGCCTTGCACCACTGAGATGGTCGCCTTCTCTTCGCTCATCGTCAACTCCCCTTCTCGTCCTGCTTGCCGGGCTTGTCCTTGTCGTGCTTGTGCTTCTGGCGCTCGGCCCGCGCCTCGAGGATGTGTTTGGAGCGCGCCTGTTGACGTTCGGCCTTTTCCTGCGTCGTCGAGCAGCCGGCCGCCACGCCGGTCAGCAGCGAGGCGCAGGCCACGAGGGCGCCGAAGCGGGTGATTTGCGGGTTAACCGAAGGCACCGCTGACGTACTCCTGGGTCCGTTTCTCGCGGGGCGAGCCGAACAGCGCCGTGGCGCTGCTGTACTCGACCAGGTCGCCGAGGTACATGAAGGCGACGTGGTCGGCGATCCGGTAGGCCTGCTGCAGG
>DASYKN010000030.1:0-12186 GCA_035995325.1 Solirubrobacterales bacterium | reverse complement strand
TGGGCGCAGAAGCCGCAGTCCTCGGCGCAGCCGCCGGACTTGGCGTTGACCAGGGAGCACATGTCGGTCGAGTCGCCGAAGTTCTCGCGGCGGACTTCCCAGGCGCGCTCGACCAGCGTCCCGATCTCGTCGTGGTCGCGCAGCCGCCCGTACTCGAGGGCTTCGTCAAAGGTGATCAGAGAGGGCATTTGGGGACTCTTTCCGGGGTGGGTTCCGGGGGGCGGATTGCCGGCAAGGCTAGGCGCCGGCCCGGACGCCGGAGAGGCGCTAGCGTCGCGTCCGTGACCGCAGCGAAAGCACGCAGGCGGCGTCTGGCCCTGGTGGCGCTGGTCGCTCTCGGGGCGGCCGCTTTCGTCTTCGGCGCCTCGCTCGGCGACTCGACGCCGCCGCGGATCGGAGTGGCGGAGACGCTGCCGGCGCGGCAGCTGGCGGGCCAGCGCCTGATCGCCGGCCTCGAGGGGACCGCGATCTCGCCGCGGCTGCAGGCGGCGATCGGCAAGGGAAGGCTGGCGGGGCTGGTCCTCTTCGCCGACAACTTCCCCAGCCGCGACGCCGGTCGTCGCCTGGTCGCCCGGCTGCAGGCGATTCCGCGGCCGCGGGGGCTGCGGGAGCCGCTGCTGATCATGGTCGACCAGGAGGGCGGCCTGGTCAAGCGGGTCGACGGCGCGCCCACCGTCGCGGCTGCCGCGATCGGCGCCCGTGGGGCCGCCTTCGCCCACCGGCAGGGGCGGCTGACGGCTGCCGGCCTGCGCCCTCTGGGGGTCAACGTCGACCTCGCGCCGGTCCTCGACGTCGCCCGTCCCGGCGGCACGATCGCCGCCGCCGAACGCGGCTTCGGGGCGACCGCGACGCGAGTGGCCGCGACCGCGATCCCCTTCGCCACGGGGCTGCAGGCGGGCGGCGTCGCGGCCACGGCCAAGCACTTCCCCGGCCTTGGGGCGGCGGCTGAAAGCACCGACTTCGCGACGCAGCGCATTGGCCTCCCAGCGGCGGAGCTGAGCGCGGTCGACGAGGCGCCCTATCGCGCCTTCGTCGCCGCCGGCGGCAAGCTGGTGATGCTCAGCACCGCGGTCTACCCGGCGATCTCACCCGATCCCGCCGCCTTTTCCCGCGCCATTGTCAGCGGCGAGCTGCGCGGCCGGCTCGGCTTCGAGGGCGTCGCGGTCACCGACGCTCTCGACACCGTCGCCGTGCGCGCCTTCGGCGGTCCGGAGCGTGCGGGCCTGGCCGCGGCGCGAGCGGGCTCCGACCTGCTGCTGTTCACCGCGCTGGCGCCGGCCGAACGCGCCTGGCGGGCGCTGGTTGGGAAGCTTCACGCCGGTGCCCTCGGACGCGGCGAGTTCGAGCGGTCGGCCGAACGGGTCCTCGACCTGCGCCGCCAGCTTTCGCGCTAGCCCTTCCCGCCGGCCTCGTCGCGGACCGTGACCGGGTCGAAGACGCGGACGCCGTCGCGGCCGCCGTCCTTGGCCGCGTACATCGCCGTGTCGGCCTCGGAGACGACCGAGGCGATGCTGGTCCGCGGGTGGTCGCCGAACATCGCCACGCCGACGCTGGCGGTCAGCGGCTCGACTCCGTCGCCGCTTGGCTGGTGATCGCGGATCGATTCGGCGATCGCCTCTGCCACCACGCGGGCCTCGGCGAGGCTGGAGCGGGGCAGGACGACGGCGAACTCGTCGCCGCCGAGCCGGGCCAGCACGTCGCTGGCGCGGCTGCGCTGGCGCAGGACGTCGGCGATCTCCTTGATCAGCTGGTCGCCGGCGGGATGGCCGTGGGTGTCGTTGACCTGCTTGAAGTGGTCGAGGTCGAGCATCAGCATCGCCCCAGTGGTGCCCTCACGGCGGCCGCGGGCCATCGCCTGTCGTAGGTCTTCCTCGAAGCGACGCCGGTTCTTCAGCCCGGTCAGCGGGTCCTGGCCCGCCTCGCGCTCCAGCTCCTGCATCCGTTCGTTGCGGCTCCAGACCAGGATCAGCGCCCCCAACAGCGCGGCCAGGGCGATGCCGACGACGGCGAGCAGCAGCGGCAGGCTGACGTCGGGGCGGTTGGGGTCGCGGACGACCAGCAGCCAGGTGCGGTCGGCGATGTGGATCGGGGCGCCGGCGGCGTCTTCGAGCTGGCCCTGGTAACCGACCGTGGTCTCGCGGTCGACCCGCAGCTGCAGGTCGGTGGCGTCGGGCACGATCGAGGTCGCCGCCGCGGCGAGGTCGCTGACGCGGAAGGCGCCGCCGGCAAAGCCGAGCAGGGCGCTCCGACGCTCCGCGACCGTGCCGGTCGGGGCCCCGTCGCGGTAGACCGGCCAGTAGACGTTGATGCCGACGCCGCCGATCAGCAGCTTCACCGGCGGCGTCGCCACCGGTTTGCCGCGGTCGCGGGCGCGGCGCAGGAAGGGGGCACGGTCGGGATCGGCACCGAGGTCGTAGCCGACCGGTGAGGCCCTGCCGAAGTCGCTGACCGCGTAGACCACGGGGTAATAGACGGGATGGGGCCCGGCTCGATGGAGCCCGTCCTCGCCGCTTTCGAAGATCGGCGTCTTGTAGCGCCGTTCGAAGCTGGCCCGGGCGTCGCCGGGAACGCGCTGGATGAAGGCGGTCGCGCTCAGTGCCCCCTGGTCCAGCAGCGGCTCGGCGACGACGTCGAACTCGTGAGCGCTGAAACTGCCCTCGGCCCGGAAGAAGGCGGCGGCGCTGGCCAGCTGCCCGATCGAGAGGTTCGCCACCGACTCCGTCTGGTGCGCGGCGCGGATCGCCTCGTCGCGCTGGCTGGCGTGGAAATCGGCGCTGTCGTCGGCGTGGACGATCAGGGCCGCGGTCACCGAGCCGGCGGCGATCAGCAGGACGGCGAGGAGTCCGATCCAGAAGCGGAGGCGCATGACAGCATTGTCGGCCAACGACGCTCGCGGTATGAGCGCGGGGAGTCCTCGTGCGTCTGTGCCTGGCTCAGGCGCCGGGAACGGCCGCCAGCGACTCCCAGAGGTAGAGGCCGGCGAGGCTGCGGTACGGGCTCCAGGCCTGGCCGATCTCGGTCACCTGCTCCGGCGTCGGCATCTCCTCCAGCCCGTACTCGACCTGCACCGCTTTGCGGATGCCGAGGTCGCCGCCAGAGAGGACGTCGGGGCGCTCGAGGTGGAAGATCAGGAACATCTCAGCGGTCCAGCGTCCGAGGCCGCGGACCGCGACCAGCTCCTCGATCACCTCCTCGTCGCTGAGCTGCTCGAGCCGGTCCAGCTCCAGTTCGCCGCTCAGCACGTGCGCGGCGAGGTCGCGCACGTACTCGACCTTGCGCCCGGAGAGGCCGGCGCCGCGGAGGTCGGCTTCGCTCGCCTCCAGCAGCTGCTCCGGCGAAGGGGTGGCGCCGCCGAAGAGGCCAAGGACCCGCAGGTAGATCGTCCGCGCCGCTTTGGTCGAGAGCTGCTGGCCGACGATCGCCCGCAGCAGCGCTCCGTAGGCATCGGCCGGGCGCTCTTCGCTGCGCCGCGCCAGCCGTTTCTTCAAGTCGATCTTGCCGACCCGCTCGATCAGCGCCGCCATCGTCGGGTCGGATTTGGCGAGGGCGGTCCTAGCTCTCTGGCTCACCGGCCGGTCCACTCGGGCGGGCGCTTCTCGCCGAAGGCGCGCACGCCCTCGCGGAAGTCCGCCGAGGAGAAGCCGGATTCGCGCAGGGCGATCAAGCCCGCCTCCTGCTGGTCGGTGAGGACCGGGCAGGCATTGAGCAGGCCGATCGCCTGCTTGTTGCCGCGGACCGAGAGCGGCGCGTTGGCGGCGATCGCCGCTGCCAGCTTGACCGAGCCGGCCTCCAATCCCTCGTCGTCGACCACTTCGTTGACGATGCCCATCTCCTCGCCCCTGACGGCGTCGTAGTTGCGCCCGGTCAGGAACAGCTCTTTCGTCCGCGCCAGGCCGATCGTGTCGAGGAAGCGGCGCAGGCCGGTGTGGCCGTAGATCAGGCCCAGCTTGGCCGGCGGCATCCCCAGCTTCGCTCCCGCCGCGCAGATCCGCAGGTCGCAGGTGATCGCCAGCTCGAGGCCGCCGCCGAGGCAGTGGCCGTTGATCGCCGCCACGGTCGGCCAGGGGTGCTTCGCGATCGCCTCGATCGCGTCGTGGAAGGGGTGGGCGACGAGGGCCTCGGCGTCGCGCTCGAAGGTCTCGTCGGGGATCGCGGCGATGTCGTAGCCGGCGGAGAAGAGCGGCGGCGCGCCGGTGACCAGGACGCAGCGGGTCTCGATTCCCCGGTCCAGCCGCGGCATCGCCTCGGCGATCGCGTCGAGGATCTCGTGGTCGAGCGCGTTGCGGCGCTCGGGGTTGTCGATGGTGAGCCGGGCCACCGCCTCGGCGGGCCGGTCGAGGACGAGCTTGCCGCTCGCCAGCCGCTCCTCCACCGCGGTTACTCCAGCACCACGAGGACGTCGCCTTCGCTCACGGCTTGGCCCTCCTCGCAGCGGATCTCCTTCACAATGCCGTCGTCCTCGGCCTCGACCGGGATCTCCATCTTCATCGACTCGAGGATGGCGACGGTGTCGCCATCGGACACCTTGTCGCCGACGGCGACCTCGATTTTCCACACGTTGCCGGTGATGTGAGCCTCGATGTCTGGCATGGCCGGGGACAATAGCCGCCGTGGAAGACTCGCTCGCAGCGATAGTGGCGGCCCGCAACGAGGCGGACCGGGTGGGGGAGACCGTGGCGGCGCTGCGGGCGCAGTTCCCGCGCGCGTCCATTTGGGTGGCCGACGACGCCTCCGAGGACGGCACCGCCGAGATCGCCCTGGCGGCCGGGGCGCAGGTGGTCAGCCGCGGCCGTCCCCACGGCAAGGGCGCCAACGTCACCGCGGCGGCCGAAGCGGCGCTGAGCGTCGAGCCGCCGCCGGCCCTGGTCCTGCTCTGCGACGGCGACCTCGGTGCCTCGGCGGCGCGGCTGGCGCCGCTGGTCGCGGCGGTCGAGCGGGGCGAGTGCGACCTCGCCGTCGCCTCCTTCTCGCGCCGGGTCGGCGGCGGCTTCGGGTTGGCGCTCGGCTTCGCCCACTGGGCGATCCGCCGCCTTTGCGGAGCGGAGACCGAGGCCCCGATCTCCGGCCAGCGGGCCCTGCGGGTCGAGGCCCTGCGGGCGGCGCTGCCCTTCGCCGCCGGCTTCGGGATGGAGATCGGCATGACCATCGACGTCGTCCGGGCCGGCTTCCGGCTCGGCGAGTACGAGCTCGACCTCGAGCATCGGGCGACCGGGCGAACGCTCTCCGGCTTCCGCCATCGGGCCCTGCAGCTGCGCGATTTCGCCAAGGCCTACACGGCGTATCGCTAACCTCGCCATGGGGGATGAGAGGCAAAAGGGACAGAAGGGCACGGCTTGTCGTGCTGATGCTGACGGCGCTCGCCTTCGCGACGGCCGCCTCCTTCGCCCGGGCTGAGCTGACCGCGAGCGGCGACCTCTTCGTCAAGTTCAGCGGTGGAATCGAGCCAAACGCGCTGCCGCGCCACGTGCTGGCGTCGGTCTCGGTGCGGGTCGCCGGCACGATCAGGACGCTTTCCGGCGAGCGGCCGCCGGCGCTGCGGCAGATCTCGATCGCGATCAACCGCGGCGGCCATCTCGACACCCACGGCCTCCCGGTCTGCCACAAAAGCGAGATCGAACCGACGACCAGCCAGCAGGCCATGGCCGCCTGCGGCTCGGCGCTGGTCGGCAAAGGCAGCTATGACGCCGACGTCGCCTTCCCCGAACAGACCTCCTTCGCATCGAAGGGACGCATCCTCGCCTTCAACTCCAAGGTCAACGGCCATCGCGCGATCCTCGCCCACGTCTACGGCGACAAGCCGGTGCCGATCACGCTCAACATCGTCTTCGGCATCCGCCAGCGCAGCGGCACCTTCGGCACCGTCCTCACGGGCACCGTGCCGGAATCGGTGGTCGACTGGGGGTATCTCAACCGCATCAGCCTCAACCTGCACCGGGAATTCGTCTACAAGGGGCGGACGCGCAACTACCTCAGCGCCAACTGCCCCGCCCCGCCTGGCTTCCCCGGCGCCGTCTTCCCCTTCGCCCAGGCGGAAATGACATTCGAAGACGGCCGCACCCTCGCCTCGACGGTCACCCGCTCCTGCAAGGTCCAGCAGGACTGACACCCGCCGGCGAGGCGCCCGCCCTACACCGGGGTTTGCCTAGGCCGGGCTAATCTGGACGGGAGATGGGGGTTAAATCGAGGAGGCTTGCGGTAATCGTCGGGACGGTGGTCGCCGTTGGGCTGGGCGCGGCCCTGGCCCATGCCGAGCTGGTCGAGCATGGCGACCTCTTCGTCAAATTCAAGGGCGGCATCGCGCCCAATGCGCTGCCCCGCCACCTGCGGGCGCCGATCTCGGTCAGCGTCGGCGGCACCGTCAAGACCCTCTCCGGCCAGCGTCCGCCGGGATTGCGGCGGATCGCGATCGCGATCAACCGCGGCGGCCATCTCGACACCCGCGGCCTCCCGGTCTGCCACCGCGACCAGATCGATCCGTCGACCAGCGAAGAGGCGCTGGCCGAGTGCCGGCAGGCTCTGGTCGGCACCGGCAGCTACGTCGGCGCCGTCGCCCTGCCCGAACAGTCGGCCTTTCCCGCCCGGGGGCAGATCCTCGCCTTCAACACCGTGATCGACGGCCAGCACGCGATCCTCGCCCACGTCTACGGCGCCTCGCCGATCCCGAACACCCGCATCATCGTCTTCCACATCCGCGAAACCGGCGGCACCTACGGCACCGTCTTCTCCGGCACCTTGCCGGCGAAGCTGAATCGCTACGGGTACGTCAAACGGATCAGCCTCAACCTGCATCGCAACTTCACCTACCGCGGCCACGATCGCAGCTATCTCAGCGCCGCCTGCTCGGCGCCGCCCGGTTTCCCGGGGGCCAGCTTCCCCTTCGCCCGCACCTCGATGACCTTCGCCGACGGCCGCAAGCTGTCCTCGACCCTGACGCGCAGCTGCAGGGTGCGGGGCTAGCCTGCGGGCGATGATCCTCGCGATCGACCAGGGAACCACCGGCACCACCTGCCTCGTCTTCGACGGCGAGGGGCGCGTCGCCGGCCGCGCCTACTCGGAGTTCGAGCAGCACTTCCCGCGACCGGGCTGGGTCGAGCACGACGCCGCCGAAATCTGGGCGGTGACGCGACGGGTCGCCGCCGCCGCGATCGCCGACGCCGGCATCGAGGGCGCGGCGTTGGACGGGATCGGGATCACCAACCAGCGCGAGACGGTGGTCGCCTGGGACCCGGAGAGCGGCAAGCCGTTGCACCGGGCGCTGGTCTGGCAGGACCGCCGCACCGCCGGGCGCTGCGAGGAGCTGCGGGCGGGGGGGCAGGAGGCGTTGGTCCGGGCCAGCACCGGGCTGACCCTCGACCCCTACTTCTCGGCGACCAAGATCGAGTGGCTGCTGCAAAACGCCGAGGGGATGGAGCGGGCGGTCTTCGGCACGATCGACTCCTGGCTGCTCTTCAAGCTGACCGGCCGTCACGCGACCGACTACTCCAACGCCTCGCGGACGATGTTGTTCGACATCCGCCGCCTCGACTGGGACCCGGAGCTTTGCGGGCTGCTGGGAATCGACCCGGCGCGGCTGCCGGAGCCGCTCCCTTCCGCCCACGTCTACGGGACCACGAGCGAGTTCGGCGGCCAGGTGCCGGTGGCGGGCATCGCCGGCGATCAGCAGGCGGCCCTGTTCGGCCAGGCCTGCCACGCGCCCGGCACGGCGAAGAACACCTACGGCACCGGCAACTTCGTCCTCCTCAACGCCGGCGCCGAGGCGCCGCGCCCGCCCGACGGGCTGCTCGCCACGGTCGCCTGGGGCGTCGACGACGAGGTCGCCTACGCGCTCGAGGCCTCGATCTTCGTCACCGGCGCCGCCGTCCAGTGGCTGCGCGACGGCCTCGGCGTGATCGACGAGGCGGCCGAGACCGAGGCCCTGGCCGCCTCGCTCGACTCCAACGACGGCGTCTACTTCGTGCCCGCCCTGACCGGGCTCGGCTCGCCCCACTGGGACCCCTACGCCCGCGGCACGATCGTCGGCCTCACCCGTGGCAGTGGCCGCGCCCACCTCGCCCGGGCGGCGCTGGAGGCGATCGCCTACCAGACGGTCGACGCGGTGCGGGCGCAGGAGGCCGCCAGCGGCAATTCGCTCGACGCCCTCAAAGCCGACGGCGGCGCCGTCGCCAACGGCTGGCTGATGCAGTTCCAGGCCGACGTGCTGGGCGCCCCCGTGGTGGTGCCGGAGATCGCCGAGACGACCGCGCTCGGCGCCGCCTACCTGGCCGGGATCGCGACCGGCCGCTGGAGCCGCGAGCAGGTGGGGGAGATGTGGCGAGAGGCGGCCCGCTACGAGCCGCGGATGACCGTGGGCGAGCGCGAGGCGCTGCTCTCGGACTGGCGGCGGGCGCTGGATCGCTCCCGTGGCTGGGCCCGCTCGGAGCCCACGAATTGAGCTAGTAACCGCCCTCGCCGCCCAGGGTAGGCAAAGGCGCGGCCTCGGCCGCGCCGCCGATGGCAGAGATGAGGCCACAGACCTACAAGGACCCGCGCCCGGCGGAGTACTTCGCGCAGTTCCACGAGGCCGCGCGCGGGGGCGTCGGCTGGACCTACGCGCTCGGGCGCATCGTCGTCACCCTGCCGACGCTGCTGCTCTACCGGGCGCGGAAAATCGGGCTCGAGAACGTGCCCCGTGAGGGCGCGCTGATCCTCGCCCCGAATCACTTCAGCCAGATGGACCACTTCTTCGTCGGCGTCTACCTGCGGCGGAAGATCCGCTTCATGGCGAAATCGCAGATGTTCGGCCCGCCCGTCCTCACCTATGTCTACAAGCACGGCGGCGTCTTCCCGGTGCGCCGCGGGCACCACGACGAGGAGGCGATCGAGACCGCGCGCGAGATCCTGCGCCAGGAGGAGATGCTGCTGATCTACGCCGAGGGCGGCCGCTCGCGCTCGCGCGAGATGGGCGAGCCGAAACCGGGGATCGGCAGGGTCGCGCTGGAATCCGGCGCGCCGGTCGTCCCGGTCGCGATCTACGGCTCGGCCGGGGTGCGGCGCTGGAAGCGGCTGCGCTTCCCCCGGGTCACGGTCGAGTTCGGCGAGCCGCTCTCGTTCCCGGTCGAGACGGCGCCGGATCGCGAGCGGCAGCTCGAGGCGGCGACCGAGATCTTCGAGCGGGTGCGGGAGATCTACGAGGGGCTGGTTACTCGTAACGGGCGTCGAGCTGCTCGTAAAAGCCCGGATCGTGGCCCGGCGTGATCGTCGCCCCTGGGAACTGGGAGTGGAAGAGGCGCAGCTCCTGCAGCGAGCGGCGGAAGTTGTGGGCGTCAAAGGGGCGCGGCGGCGGCGCCTCGCCCTCGAGCTGAGCCAGCATGTACATCGCGTCGCCGCCGATCACGAAGTCGTCCTGCTTGAGGCGGCAGATCACGGACATGTGGCCGGCGCTGTGGCCGGGGGTGAAGGCGAGGTGGATCGAGCCGTCGCCGAAGAGGTCGAAGGTGCGCCCGAAGCTGGCGTAGGAGTCGATGTTGGCGCGGTCGAAGTCGATCGTGCGGTAGTCGAAGGCGTAGTCGAAGTGGGGGCGCCGGTAGCCGTTGAGGGTGGGCTGGGAGCCGGTCGCGCCCGCCTCCCACTCGGTCGCGCTGACGACGAAGGTCGAGTTGGGGAACTCGGAGATCGCCGAGGTGTGGTCGCTGTGCAGGTGCGTCATCACCACTATTGGGACCTCGCCCGGGTCGAGGCCGCGTTTGCGCAGCTGCGCCGGGGCGTCTTCGCCCGGCTCCAGCGACGGCTTGCCGATGCGGTTGCCGAGGCCGCCGAAGTTCTCCTTGCCGTCGGTGGCGACCGACGGGTGCAGGCCGGTGTCGACGAGGATCGCGCCCGCGCTGGGGTGGCGGATCAGAAAGGCCGGAACGGGAATGACGTTGGGGGGGCGGCTGCCGAAGAGCGCGCGCAGCAGCTTCAGGGTGAGGAAGCGCCCGCCTGGGCTGACCATCATCGCCTGGGGAAAGTCGACGTGCCCGGCGATCATCGGTTCGACGACGACAGTCGCTCCCGGCGTGCCCCCGGCGAGCGGCTCGTGCAGGGGCTGCGCCTCCACCTGAACCTTCATCGCCACTGACATTACCGCCGTTGGGGTCGCCTATAGGCTTGCTCGTCGATGGCTGAACGCTCGCATTCGCAGGTATTTCGTGACGGTTTGCTCGACGGCCAGGTCTGCGTCGTCTCCGGCGCCGGCAGCGGACTCGGGCGCGAGACGGCCCTGGAGCTGGCCCGCCTCGGCGCCACCGTCGTCGCCTGCGGCCGCCGCGAGGAGCCGCTGGCGGAGACCGCCGCGCTCGCCGCCGAGCTGCCCGGCGCCTACGAGCATGAGGTCCTCGACATCCGCGAGGAGGAGCCGGTCGGGCGCTTCTTCGACGGCCTGCTCGAGCGCCACGGCCGCCTCGACGTCCTCGTCAACAACGCCGGCGGCCAGTTCCTCAGCCCGGCCGAGGCGATCAGCCCCAAAGGCTTCCGCACCGTGATCGACCTCAACGTCCAGGGCACCTGGCTGATGACCCACGCCGCCGCGACCAAGGCCTTCATTCCCGGCGGTGGCGGCAAGATCCTCAGCGTCACCCTCTCGCCGCACAACGGGATGCCGGGGATGGTCCACTCCGGCGCCGCCCGTGCCGCGGTCGAGAACATGATGCGGACGCTGGCCGTCGAGTGGGCGCGCTTCGGGATCAAGACCTGCGCCCTCGCCGCCGGCCAGTTCGCGACCGAGACGCTGCTGACCAAGTATCCGCAGGTGGTGGTCGAAAACCTCGAGCGATCGATCCCGATCGGCCGCGCCGGCCGGCCCGAGGAGATGGCCTGGCTGGTCGCCTACCTGGCCTCGCCGGCCGGCGACTTCTTCTCCGGCACGACGATCACGATCGACGGCGCCCGCGACAACTGGGCGGGTCCGTGGCCACCCGAGGCGATCGCCAACGACGCTGGGGATCCGGTGGCTGAGGAGCGGCGGGTTAAGGAGTAGCCGGGTGGGGGAGGAGCCGGGGGTCTCTATCTCAGAAGCCGTCGCGCAGCTGGGTCCCCTGGGGGGGCTCAGGCCGAAGTCCGTGAGCTTCTGCGATAGAGACCCCCGGCTCCTCCTCACGAGAGCTGCGCCTCACTTCCGAGGCGTCAGCCAGGACCTATAAGCCGAGAGCTTCTGGAGCGCGGCTGTTCCGAGCTGGAGTGGGTGTGGGTGGAGGGACGGGTGCCCCCCTCCCGCAGAAGCTCCCGGACTTCGGCTTGAGCCCTGGCGCTGCGCCCAGCTGCGCGACGGCTTCTGCGGGAGGGGGGCACCCGTCCCTCCCCACCGCCAACCCCCTCAGCGAGGCTCGAGCACAACCAGCGGAATCTCGCGCCCCTTGCTGCGGGCCGCGTAGTCGTCGTAGCCGGGGTAACCGGCTACCGCCAGCGCCCAGAGCCGGTCGCGCTCCTCCGGGTTCGCCACCCGGGCGTGGACGGGCAGGTGGTTGGAGCCGACCTGGACGCTGGTCTCGGGATTGGCCTTGAGGTTGTGGAACCAGGCCGGGTTCTTGGGAAAGCCGCCTTTGGAGGCGATGACGACGAGGTCCTCGCCATCCCTTACATAGAGCAGCGGCGAGGTGCGCTTGGTACCGCTCTTGGCCCCGACATGGTCGAGCAGGAGCATCTTGCCCGGCACCCCGGGAATCGTGTGGCCGATGCGCCCACCCGTCCGCTGGTAGAGGAGGGTGTGGACGCCCATGAAGCGGCGGGTGGCAGGCCAGACCTTGTCCGCTACGTCGAGGTAGCGGGGTGCGCGCCTGCCCCCTGCCGCTTCGGGGCTCATCTCAGGTGTACATCCCGCCGAACATGCCGCCGGTCACGTTCAGCACCTGGCCATGAACGTAGTTGGCGAGCGGCGAGGCGAGGAAGAGGACCGGGCCCGAGGCCTCCTCGGGCGTGGCCGGGCGGCCGACCGGGATGATCGCCGAGGCCATCGCCCGCATCTGCTCGGGGATGCCCAACTCGATCTTCTCGCCACCGGGAGCGGTCATCTCGCCGCCCTCCTCCTTGGCCGCGGTGAGGCGGGTGTCGACGAAGCCGAAGGCGACCGCGTTGACGTTGATCTTGAACTGGCCCCACTCCTTGGCGAGGGTTTTGGTCAGCCCGACCACGCCCATCTTCGCCGCCGAGTAGTTGACCTGGCCGGCGTTGCCC
>DASYKN010000029.1:0-13769 GCA_035995325.1 Solirubrobacterales bacterium | reverse complement strand
GCCGCCTGGGCGAGGTCGAAGCGCGAGGTCTGGGTCGGGAAGAGGTCGGCGACGTGGCGGGCGATCAGCGCCCCGGTCGCGGTCATGCCGATGAAGACGGGGCCGTCCCAGGCGCGGATGCAGGCGCTGGTTTTCTCGCCCAGCGCGGTGTGGGCCTCGTCGCAGATCACGATCGAGTAGGCGTCGGAGACCTTCTTGTGGTTGCGGACGAACCACTGGTAGGTCTCGACCGTGACCGGGCCGTCGGGGTCGTCGCGGCCGTCCATCAGCGGCGGCCGCAGGCGCTCCTTGTAGCCACGGTCGGAGATCTCGCCGATGAACTGGTCGACGAGGTTGCGGCGATGGGTGAGGATGAGGACGCCGCCGGTCTTGGTCGCCTCGATGAAGCCGACCGCGGCGACGGTCTTGCCGGCGCCGGTCGCGTGCTCGAACCAGAAACGGCGGGCGGCGCCGGGGTCCTCGGGCGCATCCTCGACGACCTCCTCGTCGTCGTCGGCCGGCGCTTCCTCCCAGTCCTGGGGCTCCTCGTCGGCCGCCAGCTCCTCGTCCTCCTCTTCCTCGAGGTCCTCGGCTTCGTCCTCCTCGGCCTCGTCTTCGTCAGCGTCGTCGTCTTCGAGGTCGCCCTCCTCGTCGCTGTCGTCCTCGTCCTCTTCCTCGGCGTCGCTCTCCGCGCTCCCCCCGGGCGCGTCCTCCAATTCCTCGGGCTGCGCCGCCTCCGCGGCCTCTTCGGCCGCTGCCTGCGCCTCGGCCTCGGCCGCGGCGGCGGCGCCGGCGCGCAGCTCGTCGTCGGTGATCACCTGCTGCTGGGCCATCAGCTCGGCCAGGGTGCCGGAGAGCGCATCGACCTGGTGCGGGTTCAGTTCCGCCCCGTCGCGCAGCTTCGGCGGTTCGTCGGCGAGAAAGCGCTCGAGCCCGAGCAGCAACGAGAAATCGCGGCGCCACTCGATCGAGGGGTTCTCGGCGCCGGCGTCGATCTCGACCAGCGCCGCCTCAAGGGCGCGGCGGCGGGCGGTGCCGGGCGCGAGCGCCTCTGGTCCCTCACCGTCCAGGAGGAACGGCTCGCGAGCAAACTTCGCCGCGCGCTCGATGTCGGCGCTTGAAGGAACTGCCGCTACCGCGGCAACGTCGCTGGTCTTGGCCATAGAAGGCTTCTGGATTCCGCCCCGGCCGAGCACGAGACTGCCGGCTGGAGCAAGTGAACGAGGGCTGCCGGGAGTCAGTAACCCTTTCCCCCGGAGATCTCAGCGGCTCGCATACGGCGAACCGAACGTACGTATTGTACTCACGGAACGGATGATGAAGGGACCAACACTGTCGGCGGCGCTGCTGGCGCTGGTGCTGCTGGGGGCGCTGGCGGCCGGATGCGGCTCCTCCGACAGCGGCGACTACGGCGGCAGGCACCCCGACTACGAGCGTGCCCTGACCGGCTCGCCGGCGCCGCTGGCCGCCCTCCACGACCAGGCCAACGAGCTGCTGCCGGGCGGCACCGACGCCTACGAGAAGCGGATCGCGGCGCTGCGGGGATACCCGGTCGTCGCCAACGTCTGGGCCTCCTGGTGCGGGCCCTGCCGCTTCGAGTTCCCGGTCCTGCAGAAGCTCTCGGCCCGCTACGGCAAGCGGGTCGCCTTCCTCGGCATCGACTCCCAGGACTCCGACGACGCGGCCAAGACCTTCCTCGCCGAGGCGCCGCTCTCCTACCCCAGCTACAGCGACCCCGACGAGAAGATCGCCGACTCCCTCGGCGCCTCGCTGGGACTGCCCGACACCGCCTTCTACGACCACGAGGGCAACCTCCTCTATCTCAAGCAGGGCCCCTACGCCCACGACTCCGAACTCGAAGCCGATGTCCGCCGCTACGCGCTGAAGGGCGCATAATCGAGCGATGGAAGCATTCGTAGTCATCGCCCTCGTCGGCTTCGTCCTGCTCGTCGCCGAGCTGCTGCTGCCCACCGGCGGCCTCCTCGCGGCGCTCGGCGTCGCCGGCCTGATCGCCGCCGGCGTCGTCGCCTTCGGCTCCGACAGCAGCGCCGCCGACTACGCCGGGGCGGGCCTGATCACGCTCGGCGTCCTCTCCGGGATCACCTTTTATTTCGTCACCCGCAAAGTCATCGCGGCCCACCGCGACCAGCCGGTGCGGACCGGCACCGAGGAGATGATCGGCGCCAGCGGCGAGGCGCGCTCGACGATCGACCCCGAGGGCCAGGTCTGGATGCAGGGCACCGTCTGGGGGGCACGCCTGGCCGAGGCGTCCGGCCCGGTGCGGCTGGGGGATAGAGTCACGGTCGAGGCGATCGACGGGCTGACGCTGGTGGTTCGGGCGCAGCCGCCGGCCGCGGAGACGTCCAAAGAAGGAGCAGGCTGATGGCGGTCCTTGGCGGAATACTCATTGTCCTCGCCTTCTTCGCGCTGATCGCGATCGGCTCCTCGGTCCGGATCCTGCGCGAGTACGAGCGCGGCGTCGTCTTCCGCCTCGGCCGCCTGATCGCCCAGAAGGGCCCGGGCCTGATCCTGCTGATCCCGGGGATCGACCGCATGGTCAAGGTCGACCTGCGGACGGTCACCCTGAACATCCCGCCGCAGGAGGTGATCACCCGCGACAACGTCCCCGCCGGGGTCAACGCCGTCGCCTACTTCCGCGTGATCGACCCGCGCAAAGCGATCACCGAGGTCGAAAACTATTTGCTCGCCACCTCGCAGATCTCGCAGACGGCGCTGCGCTCGGTCCTCGGCAAGGCCGAGTTCGACCAGTTGCTCTCCGAGCGCGAGCGGCTCAACGAGGAGCTGCAGACGATCATCGACGAGTCGACCGAGCCCTGGGGCGTGAAGGTGACCGCGGTCGAGATCAAGGACGTCGAGATCCCGGCACAGATGCAGCGGGCGATCGCCCGCCAGGCCGAGGCCGAGCGCGAGCGGCGGGCCAAGATCATCAACTCCGAGGGCGAGTTCCAGGCGGCCCAGAAGCTCACCGACGCGGCCGACATCATCAGCACCAACCCGGCCTCGCTGCAGCTGCGCTACCTGCAGACGCTGCTGGAAATCGGCAGCAACCAGAACACCACCGTGGTCTTCCCGCTGCCGATGGACATGCTCGAGCCTTTCCTCGGTCGCGCCGACCACAAAGCCGGCGGCAGCAAAGCGAAACCGCCGACTCCGCCGGCACCCCCGGCACCGCCCGCGCCGCCCGCGCCAGAGATTCCCGACGACCTCCCCCCCTCGCGGTCCTGAGCGCGCCCGAGATACGCATCGACCAGCTGAGCGGGCTGAGGACGATCCTCGCCCCCGGCCGCGCTGATCGCCCGGACAACTTCTCGGCCAAGGCCAGCGAGCCGAAGGGGCCGGAGAACTGCCCCTTCTGCGCAGGGCACGAGGACCGCACGCCGCCGGAGCTGTACGCGCTGCGGCCGGGCGACGGGCCCGCTGACAGCCCCGGCTGGAAGACGCGGGTGGTGCCGAACCTCTACCCGGCGCTGGGGTCGGCCGATGACGCGGCTGCCCAGCCCGGCTCGGCGACCGGCGCCGAAGCGGGCGCCTTCGCCAGCAGCGGCGACCCGCTGCTGGCCTCGCGCAAGGCCGGCGAACCGGACCTCTTCTCCTCGCGGCCGGCGCTGGGCGCCCACGAGGTGCTGATCAACTCGCCCCAGCACGTGACCGCGATGGCCGAGCTGGACGCGGAGCAGTTCGCCGCCGCCATCGCCACCTGGCGCGAGCGCATGCGCGCCCACTCCGACGCTTCCTACGTGCAGCTGATCGTCAACGAGGGCGGCGGCGCCGGCGCCTCGCTCGAGCATTCCCACGCCCAGCTCTACGCCCTGCCCTTCGTCCCCGCGGCGGTCGCGCGCGAGCGCGAGCGAGCCGGCGCCTACGCCGAACGCACCGCCGGCAGCGGCCTGCTCGGCGACATCCTGGTCGAGGAGGTGCGGCGGAATACGCGCCTGGTCGCGATCGACGAGGAGGCGGCGCTGATTTGCCCCTGGGCCTCCAGCTCCCCGTTCGCGCTGCGGGTGATCCCCCGCCGCGAAGCCGCCAGCTTCGCCGACGACAGCGGCGGCGCGGCGATGATCCGCACCGCGATGCGCGTCCTCGCCGCCCGCTTCGACGGGCCGCCGGAGCTGAACCTCTGGGTCCGCACCGCCCCCCAGGGCGCCGAGCAGTTCGGCTGGCACGCCGACATCGCCCCGCGGCTGACGATCAAGGCCGGCTTCGAGCTTGGCACCGGCGTCGACATCAACATCTATCCACCCGAGCGGGCGGCCTCCGACCTGCGCGAAGCCCTGGAGGACTGACACAGCGATGGCTCCCAACCCGAGACCGATCCCCCGCTTCATCTCCGACACGACCCAGGAGGGCATCCCCCACGGGCGCTTCGCCGAGCAACTCGTCGCCGCGCTCAAGGCGGCGGTCGAGGGGATCGAGGACCTGCCCGAGGGTGCGGCGCTGCCGGAGGCGGTCGACTGGTTCCCCGAGCGCGCCTGGGGCGGCCGCACCTGGGTCCCCTGCTCGGCCCGCAGCGAGAGCGCCGAGGGCACGCTGGAGCTGTTCGGCCACGTCTCCTACGTGCAGCATGTCGGCGGCGAGCCCAGCGACTTCCGCGCCAAGGCCGACTTCACCGACATCCTCGCCGAGGACAACCCGGACTGGCGCGTCGACCTCAACGACGAGGTGATCGGCCGCTGGCGCGGGGAGAACGGCCGCGCCGGCGCGGTCACCCTGATCTGGGGCCGCCCCCTGGTCCGCGGCGCCGTCGCCGCCACCGCCGAGATCGAGCTGGAGACGGTCGACCAGGAGGAGATCTCCCGGGACCGCTTCACCCTGATCGCCCTCGACGCGCTCGAGGGCTACGGCGACGAGATCTTTGTCGAGGTCAAGCTCTGGAGCCGCCGCGCCCAGGAGCTCGCCTCCGAGAGCCTCTACAGCTAGTCGTATCTACGATGGGGCCTTCGGCCCCGATAGCTCAGCTGGATAGAGCGATCCCCTCCTAAGGGATAGGCCGCTGGTTCGAATCCAGCTCGGGGCATGCGGCTGCAGCGGTGGCGCCGGGCGGGCCTCTTCGCCCACCCGGCGCACCCCCTCGGCTCAGCGGCAGGCGGCCGATTCGGCCAGCTCGCCGAGCGCCTTCTGCGCTGCCGGGCTGCCGACCTGGTCGCCCATCGTCACCGTGTTCATCAGCAGCACGATCTGGCGGTCGCTGTCGGTGTGGCGGGCGAACGCGTCGTAGCCGGGGACGGAGCCGTCATGGCCTTCCCAGCTGCCGCATTCGGTCTCGCCGCGGGCGATCCCGAGGCCGCGTTCGAGGCCCGGGGCCTCCGCGGCGAACGTCGTCAGCTCGTCCATCGAGTCCTCCGACAGCAGCTCGCCGTCGAAGAGCGCCTCGTTGAACCGTGCCACCTCGCCCGCGGTCGAGACGATGTTCCCCGCCGCCCAGTAGTGGGAGGGGCTGATCGCGGTGACATCGAGCAGCTGCTTGCCGCCACCGAGGTAGCCGCGCGAGTGCGGCGCTTCCATCTGCGCGTCCTCGACGAAGCTGGTCGCGTCGAGGCCGAGCGGAGCGAAGAGCCGCTGCTCCAGCTCCGACCTCAATGACTTCCCGGTAGCGGCTTCGACCAGCAGGCCCGCCACCGTGTAGTTGGTGTTGGAGTAGACGACCTTCGTCCCCGGCTCCGCCGTCGGCTTGTGGTCGTTGGCGATCGCGATCAACTGCCGCGGCTGCCAGACGTAGCCGTAGTCGCCCTTCAGATACGGCTGCAGGACCCGCGGGTCTTCCTCGTACTCGAAGAGCCCGGTGCGGTGGCCGAGCAGCTCACGGACGTCGATCTCCTCGCCGTTGGGCAGCAGGCCGGGCAGCCACTTCTCGACGCTGTCGTCGAGGGAGAGCGCGCCCTCCTCGTCGAGCTGCAGCACGACCGCCGCCACGTAGGACTTGGTCAGGCTGCCGATGCGGAAGCGGTCGTCGGCCTCGATCGGCCGCTTGCTCTCGATGTCGGCGACCCCGGAGGAGACCACGATCGGGTCGGCCTGGGGATCGTCGACGACGAGAACCGCGCCGGGGACGCCCGCTGCGACCAGCCGGTCGAGTTCGGGCTGCAGCAGCGAGGCCTCCTCCTTGTTGGCTTCGGCCTGGATTTCATCCTCCGCCGAGCAGCCGCCGGCGAACAGGCCGACGACGACGACGAGGGCGGTGAGAAGCAGGACGCGGGGGTTGAACTTGGCATGCATGGTGACCTCCATGTTGGCTTTGGCTTGGTCACCGCAGCCTGCTCTGAAGCGGGCCCGCCCTCATCAGGGGCGGACCCTCAACCGGAACCCTGAACCGGCCCTGAGCCGCCTACTCAGGGAGGCCGATGAACGGATCGAGCTGGCGGAACCGGGCCGACTCGGGGACTAGCGGCATCAGCAAGTTGCGCAGGGCCCGGCCCGCGCCCGAGCCGAGCATGATCAGCCGGGCCGCGCGCCGTGACCCGGCGACCACGGCCGCCGCGCGCTTGACCCGCGCGCGTTCGTAGGCTGCAAGCGCAGCGGGCACGCCATCGGTCGAAGCAACCGCCTCGCCGAGCGCGACCGCGTCCTCGAGCGCCGTGCAGGCGCCCTGCCCGAGGAAGGGGAGCATCGGGTGGGCCGCGTCGCCGAGCAGCGTCGTCGTCCCGCGGCTCCAGCGCCGCAGCGGCTCGCGGTCGTAGAGCCGGTGGGTGAGGATCTCCTCGCCGGGGGTGTGTCCGACGATCTCCCCGATCCTTGGGTCGAAGGCGGCGACGTGCCGTTGCAGGGCGGCGGGATCGGGCTCGCCGCGGAAGGCGAGGTACCAGTAGACCCGATCGCCGCGCAGTGGCAGCAGGCCGGCGGCGGTGCCGGGGCCCCACCACTCCCCGGGGGGAACCTCGCCGTCGAAATGGGCGACGCCGCGGAAGGCGACGATTCCCGAATCGACCGGCTCGCCGTCGCCGACGGTCTCCGCCCGGACCACCGAGTTGATGCCGTCGGCGCCGACGATCAGGTCGGCAGGCTCGACGGAGCCGTCGGCGAAGCGAAGCTCTCCCCCGGCGCAGCTCTCGAGGCGCATGCCGAAACGAACGCGCTCGCTGCCCAGTTGGCCGAGCAGCGCCTCCAGGATTTCGGCCCGGTGCAGGCCCAGCAGCGGCACCCCGTAGCGCGCCTCGATCGTCTCGGCGCTGAACCGCGTCAGCACGCTCCCGTCCGCCCGATGGGCGGCGCCGCCGGTCCGCGGTGCCGCCGCGACCAACTCGTCCAGCCCGAGCGCCCGCAGGGCGCGGGTCCCGTTCGGCCAGATCGAGAGGCCGGCGCCGAGCGGGCGCGGCTCCGCCGCCGCCTCGTACACCGTCGGCTCCCAGCCGGCCCGGGCCAGCGCGATCGCCGCCGCCAGCCCGCCGATTCCCCCACCTATAACCGCCGCGCTTCTGTTCTCTGCCTGGCTCATCTCAAAACCGCCTCTCGTCTCGAAGATCTTGACTGTCTGGTCGAAAAGAAACGGCGGGCGCCCGCAGGCGCCCGCCGCACTTCTTGTCGTCTGGACCGCTAGGCGCGGGCGGGCTCTGCCTGCACCGGAGCGGCCTTCGCCCGGCGGGACTCGCGCCCGGCCTGGGGCAGCCACTCGAGCCACTTTGGCAGGTACCAATTCCAGTCGCCGAGCAGCTTCATCGTCGCCGGCAACAGCACCCCGCGGATGATCGTCGCGTCGATCAGGATCGCCACCGCCAGCCCTACTCCCATCTCCTTGAAGTCGATGAAGGAGAGGGTGGCGAACACGCTGAACACCATGACCATCACGATCGCGGCGCTGGTGACGGTGCCGGCGCTACCGGCGATGCCCTTGCGAACCGCGTCCTCGGTGCTCATGCCCCGGTCGTAGGCCTCACGGACCCGGCTGAGGATGAACACGTGGTAGTCCATCGAGAGCCCGAAGAGGATCACGAACAGGAACAGCGGCAACCAGTTGGTGACGCCGCCGTTTGACTGGAAGCCGAGCAGCTGCTCGCCCCAGCCCTTCTGGAACGTCAGCACCAGCACCCCGTAGGCGGCGCCCACCGAGAGCAGGTTGAGGACGATCGCCTTGATCGGGATCACGATCGAGCGGAACGTGGCCAGCATCAACAGGAACGCCAGCCCGAGGACGAACGCGAACACCAGCGGCATCCGGCTCCCCAGCAGGTCGCCGAAGTCGCTCGACTGAGCGGCGGCGCCAGTGACCTTGACGGTGGCGTCCTCGACGCCGCCAACCGTGGCCGGGACGATCTCGCCGCGGATCTCGTCGAGCGCGGCCAGCGACTGCTCGTCGGTGCCCTTGCCCTGGGTCGGGATCGCGATGCTGGCGACGCTGCCGTCATCGCTGTAGGTGATCTCGCTCTCGCCGACCACCGTCTTCGAGGCTTCCGCCTCACCGACCAGCGCCTCGATCTCGGCGCCGACCTGGCCGCCGTGGACGTCGTCGGACTTGACGACCACCTGGACCGCGTTGGTCTCGGCCGGGAAGGCCGCGGTGAAGCGGTCATACGTCTTCATCACTGGGATGTCCCGGGGCAGGTCGTCGGACCCGGTCTGGACGACGTTCATGCCCAGCGCCGGGATCGCCAGGGCCAACAGCAGGCCGCCGGCGACGACGATGGAGACGACCGGCCTGCGCATCACGCGGGAGACGATCGAGCCCCAGAACCGCGACTCCTTGACCTCGCCACGGCGGCGGCGGGAGAAGGGGATCCGGCCCTTCTCGACGCGATCGCCGAGCCAGGCGAGGACCGCGGGCAGGACCGCCAGCGTCGCGAACATCGCGACGAGGACAACCGTGACCGTGGCGACCGCGAACGAGATGAACGTGGCGTCGCCGGTGATGAACATCCCGGCCATCGCGATGACCACGGTCAGACCGGAGATCATCACCGCCCGTCCCGAGGTCGCCGCCGCGACCTCCAAGGCGTCACGGGTGCTGCGACCCGCCGCTCGCTCCTCGCGCTCGCGGCGCATGTAGAACAGCGAGTAGTCGACCCCGACCGCGAGCCCGATCAGCAGGATCAGCGCGTCGACGTTGCCGCCGAGCGCGAACAGCTGGCTCGGGATCGTCACGATCGCCATCGTCGCCAGCACCGAGGTGAGGGCGAGGACGAGCGGCACGCTGGCCGCGACCAGGGCGCCGAGGGCGACCAGGAGGATCAGCAACGTGATCGGCAGCGAGAGCATCCCCGCCTTGCCGACATCGCCCTGAAGCGTGTCTTTGATCGCTTTGTTGGCGCTGCCGCCGCCGAACTGGCCGACCGTGTACTCCGGGTTGTCCTGCTTGATCCGGTCGACCGTGGCGATGCTGGCATCGAGGTTTCCTTCGGCCACTTCTTCCTTGCCTTCGATCTCGAATTCGACGAAGGCCGAGCGGCGGTCGGCGGAGATGCCGCCGCCCCCGCCGCTCAACGGCGAGACGACGTCGGTGACGTGCTTGGTGGCCGCGAGCGCCGCGGCCGATTCCTCGATCGTCGCCCTGAAAGCCGGGTCGTCGACGGTCGAGTTCTCGCTTTGGATCAGGACGATCTCCTCGGTCGGGCGCATGTTGGCGTCGTCGAGGATGCGCTCTGCCTGGCCGGCGTTGCCGGCGATCTGGTCGACCGACGAGAGCGTCTGTTTCTTCAGCGTCCCACTGGCCATCAGGCCGAAGACCGCGACCACGAAGACGAGCCATCCGAGGATGGCGGTCTTGCGGTGCGCGGCACTCCAGCGGCCCAGTCGGGAAGCGATGTTCTGCTTGGCGTGCATGAGATTCCTCCTTGTCGAAGCGGTAGCTGAGTAACTGGCCTCAGCCTCGCCCCAAAGGCGTCCCTGAACATCGGGGTGCATCCCTCAACCGGGGACCCTGGTTTTTCGGTCTATGCTCGCCCGAGCCGATGGCTTTGTCTGGGGAGACGCTGGTTGGACGCGAGCGCGAGCTGGCGAGCATCGACGCCGCGCTGGAGGCTCTCGGCGACGGCGGCGCCGGCTGCCTCGCGATCGAGGGCGAGCCCGGGATCGGCAAGAGCCGCCTCGTCGCCGAGCTGCGCGGCCGGGCCGAGCAGCGGGGCTGCATCGTCCTCCACGGCCAGGCGGCCGAGTTCGAGCGCGACCGCCCCTTCGGCGTCCTGATCGAGACCGTCGACCCCTACCTCAGCGCCCAGCTCGACGACGGCCTCGGCGCCGCCCCGGAGCAATTGCGTGAAGAGCTGGCGGCGATCTTCCCGGCGCTGCGCGGCGCCGGCGGGGCGCCGGCGGCGATCGGCGACGAGCGCTACCGCAGCCACCGCGCCGTCCGCACTCTCTTTGAGCTGCTGGCGGAGGGCAAGCCGCTGGTGATCGCCCTCGACGACCTGCACTGGGCCGACGAGGCGACGATCGAGCTGCTGGGGGCGCTGCTGCGACGGCCGGCCGAGGCGCCGGTGCTGCTGGCCCTCTCCTTCCGCCCCGGCAGCGCCCCGGCCGGCCTGACCGCGGCCCTGGCGGCGCCGCTCTCGACCAGGCTCGAGCTCGAGCGCCTCAGCGAGGACGACGCCGCTCTCCTCCTGGCCGATTTCGACGCCGAGTCGCGCGCGGCGATCTACCGCCACGGCGGCGGCAACCCCTTCTACCTCGAGCAGCTGTCGCGGCTGCGGCAGCCGCTGCGGCTCGACCGCGACGGAGCGGCGCCTGCTCTGGGCGAGGTCCCGGCTGGCGTCGCCGCCTCGCTCAGCGAAGAGCTGGCGACCCTCTCCCCCGTGGCCCGGGCCCTGCTCGAAGCGGCGGCGGTGGCCGGCGAGCCCTTCGACCCCGGTGTCGCCGGCGAGATCGCCGAGCTTGAGCAGGCGGCTGCCCTGAGCGCGCTCGACGAGCTGCTGGACCGCGTGCTGGTCCGCCCGACCGACGTCCCGCGGCGCTTCATCTTCCGCCACCCCCTGGTCCGCCGCAGCGTCTACGAGTCGATCGGCGGCGGCTCGAGGCTGGCCGCCCACTCCCGCGCAGCCGCCAGCCTCCGCTCCCGCGGCGCCGCGGCGGCAGAGCTGGCCCACCACGTCGAGCAGGCGGCTAGCCAGGGCGACGCGGAGGCGATCGAGGTCCTGCTCGAGGCCGCCGCCGCGGCCTCGGGGCGGGCGCCGGCGGTGGCGGCGCGCTGGCTTGACGGTGCCCTGAGGCTGCTGCTCGACGCCGACCGCGAGCGCCAGATCTCGGTCCGGGTCGCGCTCGCCTCGGCCCTGCGCTCGAGCGGCGAGCTGGAGCGCTGCCGCGAGGTGCTGCTGGAGACGATCGCCCTGGTCGGCGCCGACGACGAGCCGCGACGGTTGCAGCTGACCGCCTGGTGCGCGGCGGTCGAGCATTGGCTCGGCCACCACGACGAAGCCCACCTGCGCTTGATCCGCACCTGGGACGAGCTTGGCGACCGTGGCACGCCCGAGGCCACGGCACTGCAGATCGAGCTGGCGATCGACGGCCTCTACACGCTCGACTACGAGCAGACCCTGAGCATGGGCGCGGCGGCGCTGGCGAGCGCCCACGAGATCGATGATCCGGGCTTGACCGCCCTGGCCGCGGCGGCCCTCAGCCTCGGCGAGTCGACCGAGGGCAGCATCGAGGCGGCGCGCGAGCATCACGCCGAGGCGGTGGCTCTGCTCGATCGCCTCGGCGACGACGAACTCGCCCCCTACCTCGACGCCTTCTATTACATCGCCTGGGTCGAGAACTACCTCGAGCACTACGACGCTGCCCTCGCCCACGCCGACCGGGCGATCGAGATCGCCCGCCGCGCCGGCGAGGGCCGGCTGCTGATCCCGTTGATGCTGACCAAGGGCTACCCGCTGGAGATGCAGGGCGGGCTCGGGCAGGCGGCGGAGATCTGCGAGGCCGCGGTCGAGGCGGCGCGGCTCTCGGGCAACCGGCACTACCTCTTCTGGGCCCTCTTCGAGCTGGCCTGGCCGCGCTACTTCGCCGGCGACCTCGACGGCGCGATCGAGGCCTGCGAAGAGAGCCTGCGCTACGGCGAGCGGCTCACGGGCGGCACCATCCCCTCTTCCGGCGGTGGGCCCGGCTGGGCTCTCGCCGTGGCCCTCTTCACCTCGGGCGAGACCAAGCGAGCGATCGAGACGATGCAGGCCCTGGGCAGCGAGGAGATCGAGTTCGCGGTCCCCGTCGAGCGCTGCTTCGACTGGGAGACCCTTGCGCTGGCCGAGCTGGAGACGGGCGACGTCGGGGCCGCCGAAGCGCACGCGAAGCGGGCCGAGGACCTCGCCGCCGGGCTCGCCGGCCTACAGCTGCCGCTGGGGCTGGCCGCCCGGACCCGGGCCGCGATCCTCCTGCACAAGGGCGAAGCCAAGGCCGCGGTCTCCTCCGCGCGGGCAGGCGTCGACGGGGCCGCCGCCGCGGGAGCGCGCCTGCAGGCCGCCTTCTCGCGCATCCTTCTCGGGCAGGCGCTGGCCGCGGCCGGCGCGCGCGAGGAGGCGATCGCCGAGCTGCGCGAGGCCGAGCGGGAGCTTGATTCCTGCGGCTCGCTGCGCGAGCGCGACGCCGTCCGGCGCGACCTGCGCAAGCTCGGCGTCCGCCGCGAGGCGCGCGGGCCGGCGGCGGGCGAGAGCGGCATCGCCTCCCTGACCAAGCGCGAGCATGAGATCGCCGGCCTGGTCACCGACCGCATGACCAACAAGGAGATCGCCGCCGAGCTGTTCCTCAGCGAGAAGACGATCGAGTCCCACCTGCGCAACATCTTCTTCAAGCTCAGCGCCTCCTCGCGGGTCGACGTCGCCCGCGCCTTCGAGCGGGAGCAGCGTGGCTAGCGCCGACGAGGCCCGCCTGGCCGAGCTTGGCTACAGCCAGGAGCTGAAACGCGGCCTCAGCGCCTTCGACACGATCGCCCTCGGCTTCGCCGGGATCTCACCGGTCGTCGGCCTCTACGCGGTCGTCCTCGTCGGCACCGCGGTCGCCGGGCCGGCCTGGATCTGGGTGCTGCCGGTGGCGCTCGCCGGCCAGTGCCTGCTGCTCGCCGTCTACTCGGAGCTGGCCTCGGAGTTCCCGATCGCCGGCGGGCCCTACCAGTGGAGCCGCCGCCTGCTCGGAGACGGCTACGGCTGGTTCAACGGCTGGGTCGCGCTCTGCGCCTACGCTGCCGCGAACACGACGATCGCCTACCTCGGCGCGCCCTGGCTGCTGACCCTGCTCGGCGTCGCTCCCAGCCCGCACGCGATCGTCGCTGCCGGGGTCGCGCTGGTGGCCGTCGCGGCGGCGATCGGCTCGCTCGGGATCGACCTCGTCGGCAAGGTCGTCCGTACCGGGATCCTCGCCGAGATCCTCGCCTCGGTCGGGATCGCGCTCACCCTGCTGCTCGTCTTCCGCGACCAGGACATCGCCATCCTCGGCGAGACCCTCGGGGCCGAGGCTCTATCCGGGGGCTCCGTCTTCGCCGCGATGCTGGCGGCGCTCGCGGTCGGGGGCTGGGTCTTCATCGGCTTCGACTGCGCGGTCGGCGTCGCCGAGGAGACGCACGACGCCAGCCGCCACGTCCCCCGGGCGATCTGGATCGCGCTGCTCAGCGTCGGCGTGCTGGTGATCGCGAACGCCATCGCCGTCACCCTCGCTCACCCCGACCCGTCGAACGTGGTCGCCGGCGGCGACCTCGACCCGGTCACCACGTCGGTGACGAGCTCGTTCGGATCGTGGTCGAACAAGCCGTTTGCCGCGATCGTGCTCACCGCGTTCGTCGCGTGCGGCGTCGCCGCGCAGGGCGTCACCGCCCGGACGATCTACTCGATGGCTCGTGACGACAACCTCCCCGCGTCGCGGCTGCT
>DASYKN010000028.1:0-1562 GCA_035995325.1 Solirubrobacterales bacterium | reverse complement strand
GGGCTCGGTCTTTGCCGAGAGCAACCAGGGCAGGGTGGTTTCGGTGAGGGGTGGGGCTGGGCTCTTTGGGTCCTCCCCACCCTCACTGGGACTGGGATCCGCTGCCGGTGCTTCCTCCAAGATCAGGTGCGCGTTGGTGCCGCTGATCCCAAACGAGGAGACCCCGGCCAGGCGCGGCTCGCCGTTTGGCTCCCAGGGCACCTGCTCGCTCAGCAGCTCGATCTCTCCATCAGACCAGTCGACCTGGGAGCTCGGCTCATCTATGTGGAGCGTCTTCGGCAAAGCCCCTTCGCGCAGGGCCTGGACCATCTTGATCACGCCGGCAACGCCGGCGGCGGCGACCGAGTGGCCGATGTTCGACTTGATCGAGCCCAGTCGCAGCGGCCCGTTGGCGCGCTCCTTGCCATAGGTCGCGAGCAGTGCCTGAGCCTCGATCGGATCGCCGAGAACGGTGCCGGTGCCGTGGGCCTCGACCGCGTCGACCTTGGCCGCCGAGACACGGGCGTTGGCCAGCGCCTGGGCGATCACCCGTTGCTGGGAGGGTCCGTTCGGCGCCGTGAGGCCATTGCTCGCACCGTCCTGGTTGACGGCGCTGCCTCGGATCAAGGCGAGCACCTCATGGCCATTGGCCCGGGCCTCGGAGAGCCGCTCGAGCAGGAGTAGGCCCATGCCCTCCGAGAAGCCGGTGCCGTCCGCCGCCTCGGCGAAGGACTTACAACGCCCATCGGGCGAGAGGCCACGCTGGCGGGCGAACTCGACGAACAGCCCCGGGGTCGAGACCACCGTTGCGCCGCCGGCCAGCGCCGTCTCACACTCGCCCGAGCGCAACGCCTGGCAGGCGAGGTGCATCGCCACCAGCGAGGAAGAGCAAGCGGTGTCGACCGAAACGGCGGGGCCCTCGAGGCCGAAGGCATAGGAGAGACGGCCGGAGGCGACGCTGCCCATCCCGCCGGTCAGCCGGTAGCCCTCGAGCTCGTCCGTCCCTTGGATCCCGTAGTCGGAGGAGCTGACCCCGGCGAAGACCCCGGTCTGACTGCCGCGCAGCGAGGCCGGATCGATGCCCGCGTCCTCGAACGCCTCCCAGGCGCCTTCCAACAAGAGGCGCTGCTGGGGATCCATCGCCAGCGCCTCGCGCGGCGAGATTCCAAAGAAGGCGGCGTCGAACTCGGCGACGTCATAGACGAAGCCGCCGTGGCGGGAATAGCTGGTGCCGGGAGCATCGGGGTCGGGGTCGTAGAGACGATCCAGCGGCCAGCCACGGTCGGTGGGGAACTCGCCGATCGCATCTCTTCCACTGGCGACCAGATCCCAGAGCTCCTCGGGTGAAGAGACGCCACCGGGGTAGTGGCAGCTCATCCCGACTATCGCGATCGGCTCCTCGGGAGGCCTGACCGAGATAGCCGGCAAGGCGACGGACGCCTTTACCCCCGAAAGCTCACCAAGCAAGTACTCGACCACCCCCACCGACGTCGGGTAGTCGAAGACCAGGGTCGCCGGCAGGCGCAGGCCACTCAGAGCGTTGAGGCGATTGCGCAGCTCCACCGCGGAGAGCGAATCGAAGC
>DASYKN010000027.1:0-7947 GCA_035995325.1 Solirubrobacterales bacterium | reverse complement strand
CTCTCGGCGACCTCGGCGAAGGCGGCGAGCATCGACTCCATCAGGGGCGAGTGGAAGGCGTGGCTGACGTCGAGCCGCTTGGTCTTCCTGCCCTGGGCGGAGAAGCTCTCGGCGATCTCCGAGACCGCCTCCTCGACGCCGGTGATGACAACCGAGGTGGGGCCGTTGATCGCGGCCAGGGAGACCTCTGCCTCGTGGCCCTCGACCGCCTCGCGAGTTTCTTCCTCGGAGGCCTCGATCGCGATCATCGCCCCGCCGCCCGGCAGCTCACTCATCAACCTGCCGCGGGCGCAGACGAGCTTTGCTGCATCCGGCAGGGAGAGAACGCCGGAGAGATGGGCGGCGGCGATCTCGCCGATCGAGTGGCCGGCAAGCAGAGCGGGACGCAGGCCGAATGCCTCAAGCAACCTGAAGAGGGCGACCTCGAGGGCGAAGAGAGCCGGCTGGGCGTAGGCGGTGTCGGTGAGCAGCCTTTTGGCTTCGGGGTGGCTGGCGAAGACGATCTCCTTGAGCGGCTGCTCCAGGTGCTGGTCGAGGTGGGCGAAGAGCTCATCGAGGGCTGAAGCAAAGGGTGGCGACGCTTCGTACAGCCCCTTGCCCATGCCCGGGCGCTGGGAGCCCTGACCGGTGAGCAGGTAGGCAAGTGGGCCTGCCTTTGCCTTGCCCAGGGCGAGGCCGGCGACACCCTCCCCGCGTTGCAGGGAATCGAGGGCGGAGGCCAGCTCCTCTCGCTCGCCGCCGACCAGGATCGCGCGGCGATCGAGCTCGGCGCGGGAGGTGGCAAGGGAGAAGCCGACGTCTTCCGTCTCCATCTGCGGGTTCGCCCTCAGGTGTGCGGCGAGGCGACCAGCCGCCTCGCGCAGGGCGGGCTCGGTCTTTGCCGAGAGCAGCCAGGGCAAGGGAGTGCCGGTGAGTAGAGAGGTTGGGGCTTGTTCGGGGTGTCCCCCATCGGCGTCGTCACCCTCGGCAATTGGATCGAGCGGCGGCGCTTCCTCGAGGATCAGGTGCGCGTTGGTGCCGCTGATCCCAAACGAGGAGACACCGGCCAGGCGCGGCTCGCCGTCTGGCTGCCAGGGAACCTGCTCGCTCAGTAGCTCGATCTCCCCCGCCGACCAATCGACGTGGGAACTGGGCTCATCTACATGGAGCGTCTTCGGCAAAGCCCCTTCGCGCAGAGCCTGGACCATCTTGATCACGCCGGCGGCACCCGCCGCCGTGCCGGTATGGCCGATGTTCGACTTGATCGAGCCGAGCCGCAGCGGTCCGTTGGAGCGCTCTTTGCCGTAGGTGGCCAAGAGGGCTTGCGCCTCGATCGGGTCGCCGAGGACGGTGCCGGTGCCGTGGGCCTCGACCGCGTCGACCCTGGCTGCCGAAACGCGGGCGTTGGCGAGCGCCTGGGCGATCACCCGTTGCTGGGAGGGTCCGTTCGGCGCCGTCAGCCCGTTTGAGGCGCCGTCCTGGTTGACGGCACTGCCGCGGACCAGGGCAAGCACCTCATGTCCCGTCGCCCGCGCCGCGGAGAGCGGCTCGAGTAGGACCAGGCCCATACCCTCCGAGAAGCCCGCGCCGTCGGCCGCCTCGGCGAAGGACTTACAGCGCCCGTCGGCCGAGAGGCCGCGCTGGCGGGCGAACTCCAGGAAGAGCCTTGGCAGAGCCAACACCATCACTCCGCCGGCGAGCGCCATCTCGCATTCCCCCTGGCGCAACGCCTGGCAAGCCAAGTGCATCGCGACCAGCGAGGAGGAGCAGGCGGTGTCGATCGAGACCGCGGGGCCCTCGAGGCCGAAGCTGTAGGCGAGCCGGCCGGAGGCGACACTGGAGGTCGCCCCGGTCAGCCAGTAGCCCTCGAGCCCCTCGGACCCGCCCTGGGTCCCGTAATCGGAGGAGCTGACCCCGGTGAACACTCCGGTCCGGCTGCCGCGCAGCGAAGCCGGGTCGATCCCCGCGTCCTCGAATGCCTCCCAGGTGCCTTCCAGCAAAAGGCGCTGCTGGGGGTCCATCGCCAGGGCCTCGCGGGGCGAAATGCCGAAGAAGTGGGCGTCGAAGTCGGCGACGTCGTCGACGAAGCCGCCGTGGCGGGAATAGCTGGTGCCTTGGGCGTCGGGATCGGAGTCGTAGAGGCGCTCGACGTCCCAGCCGCGATCGGCCGGGAACTCGCTGATCGCGTCGCTTCCGCTGGCGACCAGCTCCCAGAGCTCACCTGGCGAGGAGGCCCCGCCCGGATATCGGCAGCTCATCCCGACGATCGCGATCGGCTCCTCGACCGGCCTGACCGAGACAGCGGCAGGGGCGGCCGGCGCCTTGATGCCCGCAAGCTCGCCCAGCAGGTACGTCGCCACCTCCGTTGGGGTCGGGTAGTCGAAGACCAGGGTGGCGGGCAGTTGCACGCCGCTCAGCGCGTTTAGCCGGTTGCGCAGCTCAACCGCCGAGAGCGAGTCGAAGCCGAGCTCCGCAAATGCCCGCTGCTTGTCGATCTCCTTGGCGGAGGCGTGGCCGAGCACGGCGGCGATTTCGGCGAGGACGAGTTCGAGCACCACACCCTCGCGCTCAGCTTCGGGCACCTCAGCCAGCCGCTTGGCAAGCAGGCCGGCGCGCTCGGAGGAACGGTGGGTCGGCACCGGCACCAGCTCGCCGAGAATCGGTGGCAGCATCCCCGCCTTGGCAGCGGTGCGCAGGGAAGCACGATCGAGTGGGGCGGCGAGGGCGAAGCCCTCCCCGGTCGCCAGAGCGGAGTCGAAGAGATCGAGACCCTGCTCGTCGTCCAGCGGCGCCATGCCGAGGCGGGCCAAGCGCTTGCGGGCGGCGTCGTCAAGCCCGGCGGCCATTCCGGAATCCCAGGGTCCCCAGGCGACCGAGGTGGCAGGCAGGCCATTGGCCTGCCTGTAGGCGGCGAGGGAGTCGAGGAAGGCGTTGGCGGCGGCGTAGTTGCCCTGACCTGGCGATCCGAGGGTGGCCGCCGCGGAGGAGAAGAGAACAAACTCGCTGAGCTCCATCTGCTCGGTCAGCTCGTGCAGGTGCCAGGCGGCGTCGAGCTTGGGGGCGAAGACGCGCTTCAGGCGCTCGGGGTCGAGCGAGGCGATCGTGGCGTCATCGAGCGCGCCGGCGGCGTGGATCACGGCGCCGAGCCGGTGCTCAGGGTCGATCCCCTCAAGTAGAACCTCCAGCTGGGAGCGATCGGAGATGTCGCAGGCGGCGATCTCTGCGGTTGCACCCAGCGCTTCGAGCTCTTCCTTCAGCTCGGTTGCACCTTCGGCTTCCGGGCCCTGCCTGCTTGCCAGGAGCAGGTGGCGGGCACCGTGGGCTTCCACTAGGTGACGGGCAACAAGGGAACCCAGGGTTCCGGTGGCGCCGGTGATCAGGGTGGTGCGGTTGGGGTCGAAGGGCCGGGGTGGCTCTTTCTCCTCGGGAGGCTGCACCCGATACAGCCTCGGCACCAGCACCTCGCCCTGCCTGATCGCCAGCTGGGGCTCATCGGAGGCAAGGGCGCCGGCCAGGGCCTCGGTGGAGGCTTCGCTCGCGTCGGTGTCAATCAGGGCGATGCGGCCTGGGTTCTCAGACTGGGCGGAGCGAACCAGACCCCAAAGCGGTGAGGAGGCAAGGCCGGTGAGCTTGTCCCCGTCCTTTGCCCGGACAGCTTCCCTGGTGAGCACGACCAGGCGCGAGGCGGTGAGGTCCTCATCGGCCAGGTAGGCCTGGATCTGGGCGAGGGCACGGGAGGCGATCTGTTGGGCCTCCTCGGGCTTTGCGTTCTCGGTGAAATCGAGCAGCACGTGGCTGGGCGGCTCCTGCCCGAGTGGGGGTTGTCGCACCGGGCTCCAGCGCAGGGCGAAGAGCGAGTCGCGGTTTGCGCCGCGAGCGGCGGCAAGCTGCTCCCGCGATACCCCCCGCACGGTCATCGATTGCAGAGAGGCAGCCAGGGACCCGCTCTCGTCGGTGGCCACCAAGGAAACGTCGGCGTCGTCCAGGGAGACGCGGATCCGCAGCTCGGTGGCGCCGGTCGCGTGGAGGCCGACACCGTTGAAGGCGAAGGGGAGGCCCAGCATGTCCTCCTCGACCTCAACCCCCATCGTGCTCGCCGCGAAGGCCTGGACCGCGGCATCGAGGAGGGCCGGGTGGATGCCGAAGGCGGCCGCTTCAGAGCGCTCGCCCTCGGCCAGCGAGAGCTCGGCGAAGATCTCCCCGTCGCGCTTCCAGAGGGCGCGCACGCCGAGGAAGGCGCGCCCGTATTCGAGCCCCACCGAGGCCATGTGGTCGTAGAAGTCCTCCACCCCGAGCGGCTCCGCGCCCTCTGGAGGCCACGTGCCGGCGAGCGACGCGGCACGCTCGCGCAGGGCCGGGGACTCCTCTTTGGCCTGAGCCAGGTGGCCGGCAGCGTGACGGGTCCACTCGCGCTCTTCGTCGTCCGTTGCCTCCGGGCGGGAGTGGATCGAGATGGCGCGGCGGCCCTCTTCGTCCGGCTCGCCAAGGGTGAGTTGGATCTGCACCGCTCCCTGCTCCTCCATGACCAGTGGGGCCTCGATCACCAGCTCCTCCAGATGCTCCGCTCCGAGCTCGGCGCCGGCGTACAGGGCGAGCTCGACGAAGGTGACGCCCGGGACCAGGACCACGCCGAGCACGCCATGATCGGCGAGCCACGGGTGGGACTCCAGGGAGATGCGCCCGGTGAAGAGGGCTCCCGCGCCTTCGGCGAGAGCGACGTTGGCGCCGAGCAACGGGTGCTCGGCTTTGGCGAGGCCCAGGGAGGGGGCATTGCCGCCGCCACCCATGGGTGGCGAGAGCCAGTAGCGCTCGCGCTGGAAGGGATAGGTGGGCAGGGAGGTGCGTTTGGCGCCGCTGCCCCGGTGGGCGGCTGCCCAGTCGACCTTCGTGCCCGCGGCCCAGAGCTCTGCGAGGGCAGTCATTAGTGCCTCGGGGTCGGGGCGCTCGCCGCGCAGGGCGGGCATCGTGGGGGCCGGCGCTTCGCCCTCCTCGGCGGGCGGTAGAGATTGCTGGGCGAGAGCGCTGAGCACGCCGTCGGGACCGAGCTCCAGGTAGGCGGTCGCACCTTGGGAGTGAAGCGTCGAGACGGCGTCGGCAAAGCGGACCGGCTCGCGGGCGTGGCGGACCCAGTAGGCGGGGTCGGTGGCCTGCTCGGCGCTGAGGATCTCGCCGCTCAGGTTGGAGACGATCGGGATCTTCGGCTCTTGGTAGTCGAGGCCTTGAGCGACCTCGGCGAACCGAGCGAGCATTGGGTCCATCAGCGGCGAGTGGAAGGCGTGGCTGACGTTGAGGAGCTTGGTCTTCTTGCCTTGGGCGGAGAAGCCCTCGGCGATCTCTGCGACGGTCTGCTCTACACCCGAGATAACGACTGAGGTGGGGCCGTTGACAGCGGCCAAGGAGACCTCTGCCTCTTTGCCCTGCAGCGCCTCGCAAGCTTCTTGCTCGCTTGCCTCGATCGCGATCATCGCCCCGCCCGCCGGCAGCTCTCCCATCAGCCTGCCGCGGGCGCAGACGAACTTCGCGGCGTCCGACAGAGAGAGGACACCGGAGAGATGGGCGGCGGCGATCTCGCCAATCGAGTGCCCGGCGAGCAGGTCGGGTGAGAGGCCGAAGTCCTCCAAGAGCCTGAAGAGGGCGACCTCCAGAGCGAAGAGGGCCGGCTGGGCGTAGGCGGTATCGGCGAGCAGCTCTTTGGCTTGGGGATGGGTGTCGAAGACGATCTCTTTGAGCGGCCCCTCCAGGTGCTGGTCAAGCGGGGCGACGAGCTCGTCTAGGGCTGAGGCGAAACGTGGCGATGCCTCATAGAGCCCCTGGCCCATGCCGGGGCGCTGGGAGCCCTGACCGGTGAGCAAGTAGGCGAGCGTGCCTTTCCTTGCTTTGCCTTGGATCGGAGCTGGGCCGGCCTCGGCTCCCTGCAGGACATCGAGCGCCGTGAGCAGCTCGTCGCGCTCGGCTCCGAGCAGGACCGCACGGCGATCGAGCTCGGTGCGCGAGGTCGCGAGGGAGAAGCCGACGTCCTCCATCTCCAGCTCCGGGTTCGCCTTCAGGTGAGCGGCGAGGCGCCCTGCCACCTCGCGCAAGGCGGGATAGGTCTTTGCCGAGAGCAGCCAGGGCAGGGTGGTTTCGGTGAGGGGGGGAGTTGGGGTGCCCTCGGGGTCTCCCCCGTTGCGATCGACAACGCTTGGATCGGGAGCCGGTGCTTCCTCCAAGATCAGGTGCGCGTTGGTGCCGCTGATCCCAAACGAGGAGACCCCGGCCAGGCGCGGCTCGCCGCTTCGCTCCCAGGGCACCTGCTCGCTCAGCAGCTCGATCTCTCCCGCCGACCAATCGACGCTGGTGCTCGGCTCGTCTATATGAAGGGTCCTCGGCAAGACGTCTTCGCGCAGGGCCTGGACCATCTTGATCACGCCGGCAACTCCGGCGGCGGCGACCGAGTGGCCGATGTTGGACTTGATCGAGCCGAGGCGAAGCGGTCCGTTGGCTCGCTCCTTGCCGTAGGTGGCAAGCAGCGCCTGTGCCTCGATCGGATCGCCGAGGACGGTGCCGGTGCCGTGGGCCTCGACCGCGTCGACCTTGGCCGCCGAGACGCGGGCGTTGGCGAGCGCCTGGGCGATCACCCGTTGCTGGGAGGGTCCGTTCGGCGCCGTGAGGCCATTGCTCGCACCGTCCTGGTTGACGGCGCTACCGCGGATCAAGGCCAGCACCTCGTGTCCGTGGGCCTCGGCCTCGGAGAGCCGCTCCAAAAGCAACAGGCCCATGCCCTCCGAGAAGCCGGTCCCGTCCGCCGCCTCGGCGAAGGACTTGCAGCGCCCGTCGGGCGAGAGGCCGCGCTGGCGGGCGAACTCGACGAACAACCCGGGGGTCGTCATCACGGTCACCCCGCCCGCGAGCGCAAGCCCGCACTCCTCTTTGCGCAACGCCTCGCACGCCAGGTGCATCGCGACCAGCGAGGAGGAGCAGGCGGTGTCGATCGAGACCGCGGGGCCCTCGAAACCGAAGGCGTAGGAGATGCGGCCGGAGGCGACGCTGGCGGTTCCCCCGGTCAGGCGGTAGCCCTCGAGCTCCTCGGACTCATCGTGGTTGCGGTACTCGGAAGCGGTGACCCCGGCGAAGACCCCGGTCTGGCTGCCGCGCAGCGAGGCCGGATCGAGCCCGGCGTCCTCGAAGGCCTCCCAGACTCCTTCGAGCAGGAGGCGCTGCTGGGGGTCCATCGCCAGCGCCTCGCGCGGCGAGATGCCAAAGAAGGCGGCGTCGAACTCGCCGGCGTCATAGAGAAAGCCGCCGTGACGCGAGTAGATCGTGCCGGGCGTATCCGGGTCGGGGTCATAGAGGCGCTTGGCGTCCCAGCCGCGATTGGCCGGGAACTCACCGATCGCGTCACGCCCAGTTGAGACAAGCTCCCAGAGCTCACCCGGCGAGGAGGCCCCGCCCGGGTAGCGACAGCTCATCCCGACGATCGCGATCGGCTCCTCGAGGGACGTGCGCAGGTCGCGATTCTGCTGCTTGAGCAGCTCGGCCTCCTTGACCGAAGCCCGCAGCGCTTTGGCGACGTCCTCGATCGAGCTGCTCACGGTCAATCTCCCACCGCCTCATCGGCGACAGACCCTTCGAGGGTCCTTGCCACCAACTTGTCGAGATCCATCGTGTCGATCGAGTTCAGATCTACGCCCTTGCCATCCTCCGGAAGTGAAGGTCCAGCGTATTGCGAAGCCATTTTTAAGAGGAGGTCGGTGAGCCCGGCCTCGCGGAGGCGATCGAGCGGGATCGAGGCGAGAGCCCCGCGGATCGCCTGCTCGCCGCCGTCGAGGCCGAGATCCTCGCTTCTGCTTACCCCCGAAAGCTCACCAAGCAAGTACTCGACCACCCCCACCGACGTCGGGTAGTCGAAGACCAGGGTCGCCGGCAGGCGCAGGCCACTCAGAGCGTTGAGGCGATTGCGCAGCTCCACCGCGGAGAGCGAATCGAAGC
>DASYKN010000026.1:0-3809 GCA_035995325.1 Solirubrobacterales bacterium | reverse complement strand
CCGCCACGTCGGCGGCGAGGAGCTGCTCTCCAACGCCTGGGGCTGGGGCCTGCGCACGGTCGAGTCGACCGCCGAGCCGGACTCGGTCTCCTGGGGCTGGCGCAACTTCGCCTTCCGCAGCTACATCGCCCTGCAGAAGGTCGACACCCGCCTGCTCGAGCCCTACCTGCCGGCCGAGCTCTTCTACAACCTGCTCGTCTCCGCCCGCAAGCCCGCCTAGCGCGAGGCCATGGCGCCGTCGCCGAGCCGGGCGCGGAAGAGCTTGATTTTCGAGTCGATGCCCTTGAGCCGGCGCTCGCCGATGAAGGTGTAGGCGAAGTCGTCCTCCGCCGCCTCTTTGACGGCGGCGTCGGCGACGACGCTGCCGGGCCGGGCGACGCCGGTGATGCGGCTGGCGAGGTTGACCGGGCGGCCGTAGTAGTCGCCGGATTGCGGCAGCACCGAGCCGCAGGCGAGCCCCGCCCGCAAGAGGGGGAATTCGTCCCCTTCGGCTTCGGCCGCGGCGATCAGCGCCAGCGAGGCCCTCAGCATCGGCGCCGGCTCGGTCGAGACGAACATCGCGGCGTCGCCGATCGTCTTCACCAGCCGCACCGGCGGCTCGGCCACGGCGATCGCCATCTCCTCGAGCCGGCCGGCGACCAGCCCCAGCTCCTCCGCCGGGACCTCCTCCCCGAGGCGGGTGAACTCGACCAGGTCGGCGAAGCCGACGGTCAGCTCGACGGCGCCGCCGATCTCGCCGTTGGCGAGGTTGGTGGCGCCGATCACGTCGCGGCGGATCTGCTCCAGCATGTTCGCCTGCAGCGCGTGGACGACGGTCGGGCCGACCAGCGGCATCATCAGCTCGGCCGCTCCGGCGAAGCGCAGGGCGAGGTCGCGCTCGCTGTCGCCCGGCTGGGCCAGGGTGCGAATCACCAGCTCGCGGTTGGCCTCGGCGATGCGGGCGGTGCCCATCCCGATCGTGCGCGCCACCTGCAGCATCCCGTCCTCGGGCAGGCCGGCGTCCCGGAAGGCCTTCATCCGCCGCGCCGCTTCGAGGTCGGCCTCGGTCCCGCGCGGTTCGTCGGGGTCGGTGTAGGGGACGCCGAGGGCGGCGCTGAAGCGGCGCAGCTGCTCGAGGTCGAGGCCGACGATCTCGGCGATTTCGCGCGCCGTGTAGCGGCGCCCCTCCCCCGCCAGCGCCCGCTCGACCGGCAGCAGCGCCAGGCGCCCGGCGGCTACGGCCTGGCGCAGGTCCTCGAGCGGCACGCCGTCGTCGGCCAGCTCGCGCAGGAGGGCCAGGCGGGCCTCGCGGGCATCGCCGTCGAGACCGTCGAGCAGCCCCTCGGCCGCGAAGTCGATCTCAGGGGTGGCGCCCATCGGCCGCATTCTTGCTCCTTCGCCGGTCAGGCGTAGGCGACGGCGCCGCCGCGGCGGGGGTCGCCGCCGCCGCTGAGGGTGCCGCTGGCGGGATCGCGGGCGACCGCCTGGACGCCGCCGAAGAAGAGGTTGATCGCCGGCCGGCGGGCGACGGCGAGGCCGCGGGCCTCGAGCCGCGCCAGCGCCGCCTCGTCGATCCCGGGCTCGGCTTGGACGACGCCCTGCTCGAAGTGCAGGCGCGGGGCCTCGATCGCCGCGTCCACCGGCATCCCCTGCTCGACCGCGCGCACGATCGTCTGCAGGATCGCCGAGCGGATCCGGTTGGAGCCGGCGCTGCCAACCCCGAGGACGATCTCGCCGTCGCGCAGGACCACGGTCGGCGCCATCATCGACGGCACCCGTAGGCCGGGCTCGATGCGGTGGAAGCCAAGCGGGTTGAGGTCCTCCTCGCCGAGCATGTTGTTGAGGATGACCCCGGTCCCCGGGACCAGCACGCCGGAGCCGGAGCCGTTGGAGCAGGTGACGTTGGCGCAGGCCCCGTCGCCATCGAGAACCGAGATGTGGGTGGTCGAGCCGAGCAGGTCGCCGGCGGCGAGGTCGAGCCCGGCGGGCTCGAGAAAGCCCGCCTCCATCCCCTCCTCGTAAAGCGCTTCGGCGAACTCGATGCCACGGCGGCGGTTGGCCGCGTCCATCGCCGCGACCTGCTGCTCCGGGCCGCTCTCGGGCCCGAGCCGCTCCAGCAGGCCGAGGCAGAAGGCGATCAGGATCCCGCCCGAGGAGGGCGGCGGGTTGGTCAGGACCTCGGCGCCGCGGAAGGGGCTGCGGATCGGCTTGCGCTCGATCGCCTCATAGGCGGCGAAGTCGCCGCGCCCGAGCCGGCCGCCGTTGTCGACGACGAAATCGCTGAGGGCGGCGGCCACCTCGCCGTGGCAGAACGGCGCCGCCCCTTCGGCCCCGAACCGTTCCAGCGCCTCCGCCAGTTCCGGGAAGCGGAAGCTGTCGCCCTCGCGCAGCAGCTCCCCGCCGGGCGCGTAAAGCTCCCGCGTGCCGGCCAGGCGGTCGTGGATCGGGGCGAGGATCTCGAGGATGTAGGCCTGCTCGGCGTTGATCGGGGCGCCCTCGCGGGCAAGCCGGATCGCCGGCCCGACCAGGTCGGCGAGCGCGACCGAGCCGAACAGCTCCAGCGCCCGCGCCAGGCCCGGCGCCGTGCCGGGCACGCCGCAGGAGGCGGGGCCGACGTAGAACGTCTGCACGGTCTCGGCGTCGAAGTGGACCGGCACCGGCGCCAGCTCGGTCCGCAGCTCGGTCCCGTCCAGCCCGGGCGCGGCGACGAAGAAGTCGATCAGGGTGGTCTCGTCGCCGCGGTGGACCATCATGTAGCCGCCGGCGCCGAAGCCGGTCAGCGGGCTCTCGACCGCGAACGAGGCCAGCACCGCGGCAACCGCCGCGTCAACCGCGTTGCCGCCCGCGCGCAGCACGCCGGCGCCGGCCTCGGCGGTGAGCGGATGCCCAGCGGCGACTACCCCGTTCATGGGGCGTCCTCGCTCAGCCGGGCAGGAACTCGGGGACGTCGATGCCGAGCTCACCGCGCTGCTGCGGCGGGCGTCCGCGACCGCTGTCTTTGGTGCGGCGGATCGTCGGCTCGGCGGCGCGGCGCGGGGTCGAAGGCCGGCCGTCGAAGCGGGTGGCGACGACGGTGACCCAGATCTGGTCGGAAAGCTCGTCGTCGACGTTGGCGCCGAAGATGATGTTGGCGTCGGGGTGGGCAGCCTCGCCGACGACCTTGGCCGCCTCGGAGACCTCGACCAGCGAGAGGTCGGAGCCGCCGGTGATCGAGAGCAGGATCGAGCGGGCGCCGTCCATCGAGGTCTCGAGCAGGGGCGAGGAGATCGCTTTCTCGGCGGCGAGGATCGCGCGCTCGTTGCCGTGGGCCATGCCGATCCCGAGCAGGGCCCGGCCGGCGTCGGACATGATCGTCCGCACGTCGGCGAAGTCGAGGTTGATCACCGCCGGCAACGTGACCAGGTCGGAGATGCCCTGCACGCCCTGGCGCAGGACGTCGTCGGCGACCTGGAAGGCCTCGACCATCGAGGTCTGCTGGTCGAGGACCTCGAGCAGGCGGTCGTTGGGGACGACGATCAGGGTGTCGACCTCGGCCGCCAGCTCCTCGATCCCCTTGTTGGCCTGGGTGCCGCGGCGGTTGCCCTCGAAGGTGAACGGCTTGGTGACGATGCCGACGGTGAGGGCGCCGACCTCGCGGGCGAGGCGGGCGACCACCGGGGCGGCGCCGGAACCGGTGCCGCCGCCGGCTCCGGCGGCGACGAAGACCATGTCGGAGCCCTTGAGCAGGCGCTTGATCTTGTCCTGCTCCTCGAAGGCGGAGCGGTGGCCGACCTCGGGGTCGGCGCCGGCGCCGAGGCCGCGCGTCTGCTCGTCGCCGATGTGGACGGTGA
>DASYKN010000025.1:0-35375 GCA_035995325.1 Solirubrobacterales bacterium | reverse complement strand
GCGCCACTACGACGTGCAGCTGATCGGCGGCATGGTCCTCCACGACGGCGCGATCGCCGAGATGCGCACCGGCGAGGGCAAGACCCTGACCGCGACCCTGCCGGTCTTCCTCAACACCCTGGCCGGCGGCAGCGTCCACGTCGTCACCGTCAACGACTACCTGGCCCGGCGCGACTCGGAATGGATGACGCCGATCTACGAGGCGCTGGGCGTCAGCGTCGCCGCGCTTCAGGACTTCGACGACCACGACGCGCGCAAAGTCAAATACGCCTGCGACGTCACCTACGGGACCAACTCCGAGTTCGGCTTCGACTACCTGCGCGACAACATGGCGGGGTCGCTTGCGCAGTGCGTCCAGCGCGGCTACGACTTCGCGATCGTCGACGAGGTCGACAACATCCTCATCGACGAGGCGCGGACGCCGCTGATCATCTCCGGCCAGCCCGAACAGGCGGCCCAGACCTATTACACCTTCGCCCGCCTGGCCAAACAGCTGGTCGGCGTCCAGGCCAAACAGAAACTGAAATCGCTCGGCGAGTCCAAGGACACCTCCGAGGTCGACTACGACTACGAGTTCGACGAGAAGCACAAGACGGTCGCGCCGACCGAGCGCGGGGTGAAGAACACCGAGCAGTTCATCGGCGTCGACAACCTCTACCTCGGGGAGCACGGCAGCCTCGTCAACCACCTTTCGCAGGCGCTCAAGGCCGAGTCCCTCTACAAAAAGGACAAGGACTACGCCGTGATCGACGGCGAGGTGATGATCATCGACGAGTTCACCGGCCGCATCCTCGAGGGCCGGCGCTGGTCGGAGGGGCTGCACCAGGCGGTCGAGGCGAAGGAGGGGGTGGCGATCCGCGAGGAGAACCAGACCCTGGCGACGATCACCCTGCAGAACTACTTCCGCCTCTACGGCAAGCTCTCGGGCATGACCGGAACCGCCCTGACCGAGGCGACCGAGTTCATGAAGATCTACAAAATCCCGGTGGTCGAGGTCCCGACCAACCAGCCGATGGTCCGGCTCGACCAGAACGACCAGATCTTCAAAACCAAAGACGGCAAGTGGAAAGCCGTTCTGGAGGAAATCGTCAGCCGCCACGAAAAGGGCCAGCCGATCCTGGTCGGAACCGTCTCGGTCGAGGTCTCGGAGATGATCTCGGAGGCGCTGAAGCGCGACGGGATCAAGCATGCGGTGCTGAACGCGCGGCCCGAGCACGCCGAACGAGAGGGCGAGCTGATCGCCCAGGCGGGGCGCAAAGGCGAGGTGATGATCGCCACCAACATGGCCGGCCGCGGCGTCGACATCAAGCTCGGCGGCGACCCCGAGCACCTCGCCATCCACGATCTGAAAAAGCAGGGCATCAACCACGACAGCGAGGGCTACGAGGAGGCGCTGGCGGCGAAGACCGCCGAGCTGGAGCCGCAGTGCAAGGTCGAGGCCGAGGAAGTGCGCGAGCTGGGCGGCCTCTTCATCTGCGGCACCGAGCGCCACGAGTCGCGCCGCATCGACAACCAGCTGCGCGGCCGCTCCGGCCGCCAGGGCGACCCCGGCGAGTCGCGCTTCTTCCTCTCCGCCGAAGACGACGTGATTCGCCTCTTCGCCGGCGACCGCATCTTCAAAATCCTCGACCGCCTGGGGCCGGTGGACGACGACGGCACCGAAGTGCCGCTCGAGGCGAAGATGCTGACGAAAACCGTCGAGAGCGCCCAGAAGAAAGTCGAGGAGCAGAACTTCCTGATCCGCAAACGGGTCCTCGAGTACGACGACGTGATGAACGAGCAGCGCCGCGTCGTCTACAAATACCGCCGCGAGATCCTCGAAGGGCGCGACATCTCCGAGACCGCTCGTGACGAGCTGGAGGGCGTGGTCGAGCGCCTGGTCGACGAGTACACGTCCGGCGAGCTGCTCGAGGAATGGGACCTCGGCGAGCTGGAGACGCAGCTGCGGCTGATCTGGCCGGTCGGGATCGAGGTCGCCACGCTGGCGCCGGAGACGGTCGACCGCGAGAAGCTCAAAGACGCCCTCGACGACGATGCGATGAGCGCCTACGACGATCGCGAGGGGCAGCTTGGCGAGGAGCTGATGCGCCACCTCGAGCGCTCGATCCTGCTGCAGGTGATCGACAACCGCTGGCGCGAACACCTCTTCGACATGGACTACCTGCGCGAAGGCATCCACCTCCGCGGCTTCGCCCAGATCGACCCCCTCGTCGCCTACAAAAACGAGGGCTACAACATGTTCTCCGAGCTGATGCACTCGATCTGGGACGAGTTCAGCAAACTGGTCTTCCGGGCCGAAGTCGAAGTCGAAGGCCCCGCTGCCAACGGCGGCGGCAACGGCGCCTTCGCGCCCCAGGCGCTCGACTACTCGGGCGGCACGGCCGAGGCGCAGCCCTCGGCGCTGGAACAGGTCGCCGTCGCCGGCGGCAGCGCCACCGCGGTCGATACCGCCGCCTCGCAGTCGATCGGCGGCGACGTGGTCGAGACCGTGGTCAAAGACGAGCACGACAAAGTCGGACGCAACGATCCCTGCTGGTGTGGCAGCGGCAAGAAGTACAAGAAGTGCCATGGGGCTTGAGACGCATCCCGGCAGGGGTTTCATTTAACTTTTTCGACATCCCCGTCCGCTGACGCCATGAGCCACGGCGACGAAAAAGTACAAGACGTTTCACCCCTGCCGGGATGCCTCTCGTGATCCATGACCCCGTCAGGGAGTTCATCCGGGCGTTCAACGAGCGGGATCTGGATGCGTTCGTAGCTGTGTTGGACCCGGAGGTCGAGCTGCACTCTGGGCGCGGTCTGCGCAAGGGGGTCGAGGCGGCGCGACTGTGGGCGACGCGGGAGCCGGGCGGCGTGCAGCAGACGATCGAGCTGGAGCAGCTCTACGAGGAAGGGCTGGAGGGCGGTGAGGGCAGGGCGGTGGCGCTGATTCGCCGCGCCTGGCACTGGGAGGAGGATGGCGCCGCGGCGGGCGTCGACGAGATGGCCTGGGCCTTCCAGCTGCGCGCGCGCAAGGTGCTGTCCTGGCGGCCACACGAGGACCGCTCCGAGGCGCTGCGGGAGGGCGGCTTTGGGAACGAGGCCGACGCGGCTGGATAACCTGGGGGCATGGCCGACGCCGTCCCGACCGAATCGATCGCCCCGCGCCTGGCCGCCGTCCGCGAGCAGCTGTCCCTGCTCTCGGACTACCTTTGACCCCGCTGCGCTGGAGGCAGAGGCAGAGCGACTAGAGGCTGAGATGGGGAAGCCGGGCTTCTGGGACGACCAGGAGACGGCGGCTCGCACCTCCGCCGCGCACGCTCGCGCGCAGAAGCGGCTGCAGCTGTTCCGCGGGCTCGAGTCCGACGTCGCCGACCTCGGCGACCTGGCCGAGATGGCGGCCGAGGACGAGGAGATGGCGGCCGAGCTGGGCGCCCAGCTGACCGCGGCGGAGCGGCGTCTGGCCGAGCTTGAGGAGGCGCGGCTGTTCAGCGGCGAGTACGACGCCGGCGACGCGGTCGTCACCGTCCATGCCGGCGCCGGCGGCACCGACTCCCAGGACTGGGCCGAGATCCTGCTGCGGATGTACCTGCGCTGGGCCGAACGGCGGGGCTTCGAGGTCGAGATGAAGGAGGCCTCGGCGGGGGAGGAGGCCGGGCTCAAGTCGGCAACCTTCATCGCCCGCGGCGAGAACGCCTACGGGCTCTTCGCCGCCGAGCGCGGCGTCCACCGGCTGGTCCGGATCTCCCCCTTCGACTCCTCCTCGCGGCGCCACACCAGCTTTGCCCAGGTCGACGTCGGGCCGCTGGTCGACGCCGGGCCCGAACTCGAGATCGACGAGTCCGACCTCCGCATCGACACCTACCGCGCCTCCGGCGCCGGAGGCCAGCACGTCAACAAGACCGACTCGGCGGTGCGGATCACCCACCTCCCGACCGGGGTCGTCACCCAGTGCCAGAACGAGCGCTCGCAGACCCAGAACAAGGCGGTGGCGATGCAGTTCCTGCGCTCGAAGCTGATCGAGCTGGAGGAGCGCAAACGGGCCGAAGTGATGGCGAAGGCGCGGGGCGAGGTCAAAGACGTCGCCTGGGGGTCGCAGATCCGCAGCTACGTCCTGCACCCGTACACGATGGTCAAGGACCACCGCACCGAGCACGAGGTCGGCGACGTGCAGCGGGTGCTGGACGGCGACATCGACGAGTTCGTGCGCGACTACCTGAACAAGACCGCGGCGGCCTCGGCCTCCTAGTGGCGGCGCTCGCCTTCCTCGAGCGGCCGGCGGCGGCGGAGCCCGAGGGGCTGCTGGTGCTGCACCACGGGCGCGGCACCGACGCCCCGGACCTGCTCGGCCTCGCCGACGCGCTCGACCCGGAGCAGCGGCTGCGGGTGGTGGCGCCACGGGCGCCGCTGAGCCTGCCGGGCTCGCCCGGCTACCACTGGTACCTGGTGCCGCGGGTCGGCTATCCCGATCCCAACACCTTCTTCGCCGCCCGTGCCGGGCTGGCGGAGCTGCACGACCGGCTCTGGGAGGAGACCGGGGTGGGGCCGGAGCGGACCGTCCTCGGCGGCTTCTCGATGGGCACGGTGATGAGCTACGCGCTCGGCCTCGACGGCGAGCGGCCGGCGCCGGCGGGGATCCTCGCCTTCAGCGGCTTCGTGCCGACTGTCGCGGGCTGGCAGCCGTCGTTGGCGGACCGCGAGTCGACCCGCGCTTTCGTCGCCCACGGCCGCCGCGACCCGATCATGGAGATCGGGTTCGCCCATCGGGCGCGCAAGCTGCTCAAGGAGGGCGGGCTGGCGGTCGAGTACCGCGAGTCCGACGTCGGCCACACGATCGACCCCGCCCACCTGACGGACGCGACCGCCTGGCTCAGCGAGACGCTGGGCTGAGCCCTATTCGGACTGCAGCCAGGAGAGGCCGGCAGGGGTGGGCCGGCGGTCGTCGAGCTGCCAGTCGAAGAACGGCGCGCAGTAGCCCGGAGCGGCGGCGACGCGGAGGCGGACGGTGAAGCCCTTGGCGGCGGCCACCTTCGCCATCTGCGTCTCGGTCAGGCTTTTGTCCAGGCGGAGGACGCCCTTCCTCCCGAGCTGCTTCTTCTCGTCGCCGAGGTAGAGCGAGCCCTTGCCGCCGTGCAGGCCGTAGGCGATCTTGACGGCGGTCGGGGCCGTCGTCGTGTACTTGATCTGAAGGCGGACCTTGTCGTGGTTGCCGAGCGAGAGGACCATCGCTTTGGCGCTGTTGAGGATGCATTCGTCAGGCGCTTCGAAGCCGTCCGCGGGTCCGTCTTCTTCGCATTCCTCTTCGGCTTCGTCGCATTCGCCGAATTCAAATTCTTCGTCTTCGCTGGCTTCGGCTTCGCCCTCGAAGCCTTCGTCGTCGACCGCGGTCAGCACCGCGGTGGCGACCGGGGCGGGGGCAGCAGGCAGCGTCATCGCCTGCGCCGAGCGGGCGAGGCCGAGAACGGCGATCAGGGTCAGGGTGGCGAAGAAGGAGATCCACCAGGCGAACCTGGTGACCTGCGCATCGTGGTCGACTGTCGGCGTCGGCTTGCGTCGCATGCTCCTTAGATCGGAGCCGGGGTGTGAACCCTTTAGTCAGGGTTCGCTTAAGCCAATCAGGCGTTGAGAACGCCCTCCAGGCGCAGCAGGCCCTCCTTCATCGGCAGGCCGCCGCCGTAGCCGCCGAGGGCGCCGCCGCTGCGCAGGACGCGGTGGCAGGGGACCACCAGCGGCAGCGGGTTGGAGCCACAGGCGCTGCCGGCGGCGCGGACCGCCCGCTCGTTGCCGGCGCTCCTGGCCATCTCCGTATAGCTGCGGGTCTGGCCGTAGGGGATGCGGGCAATCGCCCGCAGGACGCGGCGGCGGAAGTCCTTGCTGAGGCGCCAGTCGAGCGGCAGGTCGAACTCGGTCAGCTTGCCCTCGAAGTAGAGGTCCAGCTCGCGACGGGCGTCGTCGAGCGGCGCGGCGGCCTCGAGGACGCGCGGCGAGACTCGCGCGGCCAGCTCGGCCAGCAGCGCCTCGTCGTCCTGGTTGGGCAGCCCGACCCGGACCAGCCCGCGCGGGGTGGTGGCGAGCAGCAGGGTGCCGAAGGGGGAGTCGGCGCTGGTGTAGGCGACGTCGAGCAGCCCCTCGTTGGCGGCACGCTCGGCGAGTCGGTTCAGCGACGCCCTCATGCCATTTCCTTCCTCAGTCTTTTCAGCCCCTCGTGCAGGCTGCGGCGGGCTGCCTCGGGCGAGCAGCCGAGGGCGGCGGCGATCTCGGCGTGGGGGAGGTCGCTGGCGTAGCGGAGGGTGACGGCGGCCCGTTGCTTCGGCGGCAGCCCGTCGACCAGGGCCCAGACGCCGTCGCCCGGCTCGGGGTCGCTGACCGCGACCTCCTTCACCTCGGCGACCGGCAGCGGCCGCCTGCCCCTGGCGCGGTGGTGGTCGATCGCCTTGCGGTGGGCGATCGTGATCAACCAGCCGCGCAGGTTGCCGGCGTCGTGCAGCTTCGGATAGGCGCGCAGGGCGGAGATGAAGGTCTCCTGGAAGCAGTCCTCGGCGTCGCTGCCCCCGACCGCCCCGCGCAGCACGCCCATCACCACGCCGGCGTGCTCGTCGATCAGCTGTTGGAACGGGGGCAGCTCAGTCACCTCGGGGATTAAACGCTGCGATCGGGCGGGGCGTGAGGTCAGGTCGGCGACGAGGAGTGCATTCCACCCGCTATGCGTCGGAAATGCACGTTTCGTTTGTGATCTAGGCTGGCGCGATGAACGGCGGCGTTGAAGAGATCGTGGCCCGTGCCTTGGCCGAGGACGTCGGCGCCGGCGACGTGACCACGGCGGCGACGGTGCCCGCGGGCGCCCGCGCCCGCGCCCGGATCGTGCAAAAAGAGGCGGGGGTCGCCTACGGGCTGGGCCTGGTCGAGGAGACGATGCGCCAGTGCGGGGTCGAGCACGTCGACAAGCTGATGGTCGAGGGGCAGTGGCGCGACGGCGTGCCGGCCGAGGTGGCGCTGGCGACGGGGCCGGCGCGCGCGATCCTGGTCGCCGAGCGGACCGCGCTCAATTTCCTCGGCCACCTCTCGGGGATCGCCACCCTGACCGCGCGCTTCGTCGAGGCGGTCGCCGGCACCGGCGCCCGCATCCTCGACACCCGCAAGACGACGCCGGGGCTGCGGACGTTGGAGAAGGCCGCGGTCGTGGCCGGAGGCGGGGTCAACCACCGGCTCGGCCTCTACGACGCGATCCTGATCAAGGAGAACCACATCGCCCTCGCCGGCGGCGTCGCCAAGGCGGTCTACGCGGTTCGCCGCGCCGAGCCCGAGCTGGCGGTCGAGATCGAGTGCCGCGATCTCGAAGAGGTCGCCTACGCGCTCGGCGTCGGCGCCGAGCGCCTGCTGCTCGACAACATGGACCTGGAGACGCTGTGCGGCGCGGTCAAGCTGCGCGACGAGAACGCGTCGGGGGATAAGCGCCCCGGCCTCGAGGCCTCCGGCGGCGTCGACCTCGAGACCGTGCGCCCGATCGCCGAGACCGGCGTCGACTTCATCTCGATCGGCGCCCTCACCCACTCGGCTCCCAGCTTGGACTTCAGCCTCCTCCTGGAACCTGCCTGAAGCGCCTACTTGAGCAATTTCGAAAGCCGCCGGTCCTTGAGGACGCGCCCGCCCGTCTGCTCTTTCGGGCAGTAGTTCGTCTGGTGTTCGGAGAAGAAGACCGCCTCGATCGTGGTGCCGCAGCGCGGGCAGGGCTCGCCCTCGCGCCTGTGGATCTTGAGCGGCATCGGCACCTTGTCCGGGACCTCGGGCCCGATCGTCTCCTCGTAGTGGTCGATCGCGTCGCCGAGGACGTGCAGCGCCGCGTGCAGCCGCTCGACCTCCTCCGGGCCCAGCTCCGAGCCTTTCTTGAAGGGGGAGAGGCGCGCCTCCCAGAGGATCTCGTCGACCCAGGAGCGGCCGATGCCGGCGATGTCGCGCTGGTGGCGCAGCAGCGGGTGCAGGTGCCGCGGCTGGCCGATCGCGGCGGCGAAGGCCTCGAGCGGAGGCGGCGGCCAGGCTTCCGGGCCCAGCGTTGCCACCATCTCGTCCGCGGCGACGGCGTCGCTCGGCAGCAGTTTCGCCCAGGCCCGCTGCTTGGTCCCGAACTCGCGCAGCCGCAGCTCGCGCCCGTCCTCCAGCCGCACCAGGACCCGCGAGGCCCGGTCTTTGGCCGAGGCGCGTTTGTCGAAGACCCGCAGCCGCCCCGCCGACATCAGGTGGATCAGGAGCGCGAGGTCCCCGAACTCGACCACCGGCATCTTCGCTATCCGCCGCACCCTCGTCACCTCCCGCCCCACCAACTCATCGAGCGAAGGATCGAACGTCTTCATCACGTTCATCCCCGGCGCCAGGGCCGATTCCACGCGCGCGCCGGCCAGCCCGGCATTCAGCCTGCGGGCGACGATCTCGACCTCCGGTAGCTCCGGCATTCGCCAAAGGCTAGACTTCGGAGACGTTCATTCGACTGGATTGAGGCTCACGCCCAGCCAGCGAACATCAGGAAAGGAAGGGCTCATGCAGGAGCTCCCGACGATCCAACCGACTTTCGGGCCCGAGCTGGCGCCGGACCAGATCGCCGAACTCAGCGATGAGATTCGGGCGCTGGCGGCTGAGCGCGACGCCGTCATCCTCGCCCACAACTACCAGCTGCCCGAGATCCAGGACGTCGCCAACTACCTGGGCGACTCGCTCGGGCTCTCGCGCCAGGCGGCCGCGACCGACGCCGAGGCGATCGCCTTCTGTGGCGTCCACTTCATGGCCGAGACGGCCTCGATCCTCTCGCCCGAGAAGAAGGTGCTGATCCCCGACCTCGACGCCGGCTGCTCGCTTGCCGACTCGATCACGGCCGACCAGCTGCGCGCCTGGAAGGCGGAGCATCCGGGGGCGCTGGTGGTGATGTACGTCAACACCTCGGCCGAGGTCAAGGCCGAGACCGACTACTGCTGCACCTCTTCCAACGCGGTCAAGGTCGTGGAGCACATCTGGGCCGAGCATGGCCCCGAGACCGAGATCCTCTTCGGCCCCGACATGTGGCTCGGCGCCTTCGTCGAGCGCGAGACCGGGCTGCCCGACGACCCCGAGCGGCGCGCCCGCTTCCACGTCTGGGACGGCGAGTGCCACGTCCACGCCGGCATCCGCCCCGGCGACATCACCCGCACCCGGGCCGAACACCCCGAGGCCGAGTTCCTGATCCACCCCGAGTGCGGCTGCTCGACCCAGGCGATGGAGTACGTCGCCGCCGGCGACATCGACCCCGAGGGGGTCCACATGCTCTCGACCTCGGGCATGCAGCAGCACGTCGAAGCCCACCCCGAGGGCAGCTTCATCGTCGCCACCGAGAACGGGATGCTCTACCCGCTGCAGCAGGCGGCCCCCCAGGCCAACCTGATCGAGGCCAACCGGATGGCCGTCTGCAAGTACATGAAGATGATCACCCTGCCGAAGTTGCGCGACTCGCTGCGGGAGATGAAGTTCGAGGTCAGCGTCCCGGCGGCGGTCGCCGAGCGGGCGCGGATCCCGATCGAGCGCATGGTCTCGATCGGCTGAACGCCTTTGGGCGAAGCCGTGCGTGGGCGCGGTCTTGCGTGGTCGAGGGGGCGAAGGAGTCACGCTGTCTGCGCAGAACTCACCGCTGACATGGCTAGATCGAAGAAGAAACAAGCGCGCGAGGACGAGCCGCAGCGGCCGCGTGGCCGCCGGGCTCCGATCATCGAGCTGAGCGACGTGACCAAGGTCTACCCGGGCGGCCACATGGCGCTCGACCGGGTCAACCTGGCGATCGGCCGCGGCGAGTTCGTCTTCCTCGTCGGCCCCACCGGCTGCGGCAAGTCGACGCTGATCAAGATGCTGATCCGCGAGCTTTCCGCCAGCGAGGGCGCGGTCAAGATCGCCGGCCGCGACATCGGCGCCCTGCCGGAGAAGAAAATCCCGCAGCTGCGGCGCAACATCGGCACCGTCTTCCAGGACTTCAAGCTGCTGCCCAACCGCACCGTCTACGACAACGTCGCCTACGCGCTGCAGGTGATCGGCGCCAGCCGCCACGAAATCCGCGAGCAGGTGCCGGCGACCCTGCGCCTGGTCGGGCTCTCGACCAAGCTCAACAGCTATCCGGACCAGCTCTCCGGCGGCGAGCAGCAGCGCGTCTCCGTCGCCCGCGCCTTCGTCAACCACCCGCCGCTGCTGCTCGCCGACGAGCCCAGCGGCAACCTCGACCCGGTCACCTCGATCGGGATCATGCAGCTGCTCTACCGGATCAACAAGACCGGGACCACGGTCGTCGTCGTCACCCATGACCGCGAGATGGTCGACAACATGCGCCGCCGCGTGGTCGAGCTGTACGAGGGCCGCGTCGTCCGCGACGAGGTCAGCGGCGGCTACACCGAGGAGTCGACGACCGAGTTCGGCCTGCGGATGAAGGCCGAGATGGGCGTCGGCCCCGAGGGCGGCACCCAGACCAACGGCCACAGCGACCACGAGACCCTGCTCTGATGTCGCGCCTGATCTTCTTCCTGCAGGAGGCGCTGCGCGCCCTGCGCCGCAACGGGGCGCCGACCCTGGCGGCGATCGTGACCACGGTCGTGACCGTGATCCTGCTCGGCGTCCTGATCCCGATCTTCCAGACCACGCAGGCAAAGAGCGACCAGGTCCGCAGCCAGCTCAACATCCAGGTCGGCCTCTTCGACGACGCCACCCAGGCCGAAATCAAATCGCTGGAAAAGCAGGTCGGGGCGATTCCGCACGTCGCCGAAGTGGCCTTCATCAGCAAGTCCCAGGCGCTCGCCACCCTGCGCAGCGAACTGAAGGACAAATCGATCGTCGAGCAGCTCAACACCAACCCGCTGCCGGCCAGCCTCGAGATCAAGGCCGACGACGCCGGCAACCTGCCCGGGATCCGCGAAGCGATCATGCCGACGGGCGCCAACGGCAAGGCGCAGCCGATCTCGCCGATCATCAACAACATCTTCGACCGCCAGCAGGCCTCGCAGCAGATCGAGGAGGTGACCAGCGCTCTGAAGATCGTCCTCACCGTGATCACCGCGCTGCTGATCGCCGCCTCGCTGATGCTGGTCGGCAACACGATCCGGCTCTCGATCTACACCCGCCGCCGCGAGGTCGAGGTGATGCGCCTGGTCGGCGCCACCCGCTGGTTCATCCGCTGGCCGTTCATGATCGAGGGCGTCGTCGTCGGCTTCGCGGGAGGCCTGGTAGCCATACTTGTCCTGTGGCTCGGCAAGATCACCGTCGTCGACCCGCTCAGCGACTCCTTCTCCTTCCTCGCCGCGCAGAACAACAGCACGCTGTCGTTCCCGGCCCTGGTCGCGATCCTCTTCGCCGCCGCCGTCCTGGTCTCGACGATCGGGTCCGGCATCACTCTGCGGCGCTTCCTCAAGGTCTGAGGCCGCTCTCGTGAGGGCGCGTGGGGCGGTGGCCTACGCCGTGTCGCTGGTCGTCGTCCTCTGCGCCGGCCTCTGGCTCGGCGGCCACCCGGCGAAGCTGCCGGAATTCCTCCGCGACCCCTTCACCGGCTCGGAGGCGAGCCTGCACGCCGAAGCCGCGGAACTGATCGAGGATAACTACTACCGCTCGGTCGGCGGCACCGAGCTGAGCAACGCCTCGCTGCAGGGCATGGTCAGGGAGCTGCGCCAGCGCCACGGCGACCGCTTCACCGAATACTTCTCGCCGGAAAGCCTCGAAAGCTTCAACCAGGCGATCGAAGGCCACTTCTCCGGGGTCGGGCTCTCCGTCGTCCCGGTCAAAGCCGGCCTGCACGTGGTCCAGGTCTTCCCCCGCTCGCCGGCGCGGCAGGCGGGGATCGTGGCCGGCGACACGATCGTCTCGGTCGAGGGCGAGTCGATCGCCGGCGAGAGCAGCTCCGAATCGACCAACAGGATCAAGGGGCCGGAAGGGACCGAGGTCACGGTCGGCGTCCGCGACGCCAAGACCGGCAAGACCCGCCAGCTGCGGCTGACCCGGGCCGAGGTGGCGCTGCCGAACGTCAGCAGCAAGGTCGAAGAGGTCGACGGGCGCAAGCTCGGCTACGTGCGCATGCTCAGCTTCAGCGAAGGCGTCCACGGGCAGCTGGCCGCCGCCGTGCAAAAGGTCGAGGACGAAGGCGCGGAAGGGGTCGTGCTGGACTTGCGCGGCAACCCCGGCGGCCTGCTCGACGAGGCGGTGCTGAGCGCCAGCGTCTTCCTGCCCGCCGATGAAGTCGTCGTCTCGACCGATTCGCGGACCCAGGGGCACAGCGTCCACGAAACCGTCGGCGGCAACCTGCCGAAGCGGCCACTGGTGGTTCTGATCGACCGCAACACCGCCTCCGCGGCGGAGATCCTCGCCGCCGCCTTGGCCGACGACGCCGGTGCCCCCGTGGTCGGGACCCGTTCCTACGGCAAGGGCGTCTTCCAGCAGGAGGAGAGCCTGGCCAACGGCGGCGCCCTGAAGCTGACCGTTGGCGAGTATTTCACCCCCAAGGGGGTCAACCTCGCCCGCAGCGGCGGCATCCACCCCGACGTCAAGGCCAGCGACGACCCGGAAACGCAGGCGGACGAGGGGAAGCAGCGGGCGCTGGACCTGCTGGCCGGCCAGGTCGGAGGATGAGCCGGCGCCGCCAGGCGCGGCCCGGCCGCGCCGCAAGAGCCAGCGCGCGGGCCGGCCAGGGCCAGGGTCAGGGCCGCGGCCGCGAGCCCGGAGCCCGCGCCGCTCGCGACCGCCTGCCCAAAGCCCGCGACGCGGTCGAGGCGATGCTGCGCGAGCAGCTTGGGTTCCGCGGTTTCAGCCCGGCGCTCGAACAGGCCGCCACCGCGGCGGTAGCCGCGGTCGAGCTGGACCCCGGCGCGCGGCGCGACCTCACCGCGCTCTCGACCTTCACCGTCGACCCGGCCAGCGCCCGCGACTTCGACGATGCCGTCTCCGCCCAGCGCGAGGGCGAAGGCGCCCGGGTCTGGATCCACATCGCCGACGTCGCCGCCCACGTGCGGCCGGGCTCGGTGCTCGACCTCGAGGCGCGCCGCCGCGCCAACAGCACCTACGTGCCGGGCACGGTCGAGCCGATGCTGCCGCACGCGCTCAGCAGCGAGGCCTGCAGCCTGGTCCCGGGCGTCGAGCGCCTGGCGGTGACGGCGGAGATCGAGCTGGGGCCGGGGGCCGTGCCCAGCTCTACCCGCTTCTACCGCAGCCGCATCCGCTCCGACGCCCGGCTCGACTACGAGCAGCTCGACGCGATCTTCGCCGGCCGGGCGCAGCCGCCGGCGGACGTCGCCGAACCGCTGGCCGCCGCCCGTGACGTCGCCCGCGAGCTGGGCGAGCATCGCGGCGCCAGCAGCCTCGAGGTCGAATCGAGCGAGCCCGAGTTCAGCTTCGACGCCGCCGGCAACGTCGACGCCGCCGGCCGGGTCCCTCAGACCGAGTCGCACCGCCTGATCGAGCGGCTGATGATCCTCACCAACGAGCAGGTGGCGCAGCGGCTGGAGCGGGAGCGGGTGCCGGCGATCTACCGTGTCCACGCCCAGCCGGACCCGGCGCGGATCGAGCATCTGGTCGCGCAGCTGGCGGCGCTGGGGGTGCCGACGCCGCCGCTCGGCCAGGGGATTTCGGCCCAGCAGGCGGGCGAGATCGCCGCCGAGGCCAGCCGCCTGGTCGGCCGCGAGGCCAGGCGGCGCGGGCACGGCCGCGAGGCGTATACATCGCTTGTGCTCCGTTCCCTCAAGCAGGCTGCCTACAGCGAGCGAAACAGCGGCCACGCCGGCCTCGGCAGCGCCGCCTACGCGCACTTCACCTCGCCGATCCGGCGCTACCCCGACCTGGTCGTCCACCGGGCGCTGTTGGCGGCGCTGGGGGAGGGGGAGGAGGCGCCGCGGCTGGCCGAGGCGCGCGACGTGGCCGCCGACTGCTCCGCCCGCGAGCGCGAGTCGGCGAAGATCGAGCACGTCGCCGACGACGTCTGCGCCGCCTACCTGCTCGAACGCGAGCTGGGCGAGCGAGGGCTCGAGGCCGAGTTCGAGGGCGAGGTCTCCGGCGTCATCCGCGCCGGCGCCTTCGTCTCCTTCGGTGGCGAGCTGGGCGACGTCTACGAGGGGATGCTGCCGGCGCGGCGGCTGCCGGGTGGCCGCTTCGAGCTGGACAAAACCGAGGTCGCCCTGGTCGAGCGCGGGGGCAAGAAGAGGCTGCAGCTGGGCGACCCGGTGCAGGTCCGGGTCAGCGGTGTCGACCCCGGCCGCGGCCGCGTGGACCTGGAGCTGGCCGGTGGCTAAGAAGAAGAAGGAGCCGCGCCTGCCGGCCTCCGGCGACGTCGTCACCAACCGCCGCGCCCGCCACAAATTCGAGTGGGTGGAGAAACTCGAGGCGGGGATCGTCCTGCGCGGCTCCGAGGTCAAGTCGCTGCGCAGCGGCAAGGCGCAGATGACCGACGCCTACGCGGTCGTCGACAACGGCGAGGTCTGGCTGCGCAAGCTGCACATTCCCCCCTACGAGTTCGCCGATGTCGACGCCCACGAGTCGGAGCGGCCGCGCAAACTGCTGCTGCACAAGGGCGAGATCGAGCGCCTGATCGGCAAAACGGCGCAGAAAGGCCTGACCCTGATCCCGACCCGGATCTACTTCAAGGGGCCGCGCGCGAAGGTCGAGCTGGCCCTGGCGCGAGGCAAGGAGGGGAAGGACCGGCGCCGCGAGATCGCCGACCGCGACGTCCGCCGCGAGGTCGAACGGGAGTTCAAGAGCCGGATGCGGTGAGGTCCCGTCGCGGTCTCGAACGTCGGTCCGCCGCGCCGCGACGGCGCGGCTTGCATCGGCCGGCCCACCTGCAAGGATTCACGGGCATGCGGATCCGTTCGCTTCTCCCGGTCAGCGGCGCAGGGGTCGCCCTGATGCTGGTCGTGCCCGCGACCGCCGCGGCCCAGTCGTTCCCCGACAAGGCCAGCGACTACGTCAGCGACCACACCGGCTACTTCGTCGGTGCCCTGCTGCTGGCGATCCTGCTGCTTTTGCTCGCCGTCAACATCAGCCAGCGCCGCAGCAAGAAGAAGGCGAGCGCGGCCCCCGGGCCCGGCGCGGCGCCGGCCGCGGGTGCGGTCACGCCGCCGCCCGCGTCCGCCGCGACGCCGCCGCCTGCCGTTGCGACCGCGCCCGCCGCCGGCCTGCCGCCCACCGCGCCGCCGCCGACCGCCGCCGCCCCGCCGCCCCCTGTGCCCAGCGGGCCGGAGAGCCCCAAGGACCGCCGCCGCCGCGTGCGCGAGGAACAGCGCCTCAAACGCAACGAGCTGCGCCAGAAACGCCGTGAGGAGATCCAGCGGCGCAAGCAAGCCCGCGCCGGCCAGCGAGCCCAGCGCCGCGGCGCTCCCGCCCCTCCAGCGCCAACCGCGCCCGCGCAGCCCGCGGCCGTCGCCGGCCAGGCCCCCGCGCCCGCTGTCGTCCCGGCGCCCAAGCAAAAGAGCTTCTTCGGGATCAAGTACGGCGGCGGCAAGCAGAAGCAGGAAGCGGCGCTGGCCGAGCAACGGCTGGCGGCGGCGCGCGCCGCCCGCGAACGCGAGCTGGCCCAGGGCGGTGCCGCCGAGCCCGCCGCCGCCGCTCCGCCCTTGCCGCCGCTGACGCCGCCGGTTGGCGCCGTCGTCTCTCCGGCCCCGAGCGAGTACGACCCGGTGATGGCCGAACAGCGGGTCCGCGACAAGGTCGAGGAAGTGCGCCAGGAGGAGCAGCGGATCCGTGCCGCCGCCGATCGTCGGCTCGAGCAGCCCCAGGCGCCTGCCCAAGCCCCGCCCGCCCAGATCCCGCCCGCCGAGGCGCAGACGCAGCAGTTCGCGCCGCAGCCCCCGGTGCCACCGCTGACGCCGCCGGCCCCGCTGCCGGATCTGCAGACGGCCGAGCAAAGGCTGAACGAGGAACGGCAGGCCCAGGAACGCTCGATGGCCGAGGCCGAGGAGCAGTTGCGCCAGATCGAGGAACGGACCAAAGCGGCCGAACAGCGCGCCGCCGAGGCGAAGCGCCTGGAAGAGCTGCACTCGGAGGAGGAAGGCCGCCAGCAGCGCCTGCGGGAGATGCAGGAGAGCGTCGCCGCCGCCGAACAGCGGGCGCTGGAAGCGGAGCGACGCGCGGCCGAGGCCGAGCAGGCCGTGATCAGCTCCGTGCAGGGCCCGCCGCAACCGCCGCCGCCATTCGAGCAGCCAACCGACACGCACCAGTTCCAGGCGCAGCCGCAGGCTCAACCGCAGCCGCCAGCGCCTCCTTTCCCGCAGCCGCCCGTGCCGCCGGCTCCGCAGCCGCCGCCCGCTCCGGCGCCACCGTCCCCGGCGCCGAGCCCCGATCCGCCCTCGCCGCCACCGGCCCCGGCGCCGCCTGTCAACGCGGGCGACAGCGCGGCGATCAGCCTCAACACGGTCACCTTCGAGCAGCTGCGCGGGCAGAACCTCTCGGTCACCCAGGCCACCCGCCTGCTGGCCCACCGCGAGCGCCTCGGCGGCTTCCAGTCGATCGACGACCTCGACCAGGTCGCCGGCTTCCCGCTTGACGTGCTCGAAGACCTGAAGCGCCGCGCGACGCTCTAGCGGCGCGCGCCCGGCTCAGCCTTCTTCGTACTTCTCCAGGAGCTTGAGCCAGATCTCGCTGCGGCTGGGGTAGGGCGCGATCGCGTGGCGCAGGCGCGCCAGCGGCACCTCGCCGACGATCGCCACCGTTGCCGCCTGCAGGAAGTCGGCGGTCTCGAAGCCGGTGAAGGTGGCGCCGACGATCGTCCCCCGGCCCTGGTCGACGACGATCCGCGAGGTGCCGCCGGTGTCCTTGCCCTGGAAGCTGGCCCCGGCCGAGCCGTCGGTGGGGACGTCGATCGCGCGGGCGTCGATGCCGGCCTCGCGGGCCTGGTCGAGGGTCTTGCCGACCGCCGCGACCTGGGGGTCGGTGAAGGTGACGCGGGGGGAGCCGATGCCCTCGGCGACCGCCTTGGCCTCGCGCCCGAGCAGGTTCTCGGCCGCGACCCACGCCTGGTACTTGCCCATGTGGGTGAAGAGGGCGCGGCCGTTGACGTCGCCGATCGCGAACAGCCAGTCGCGGCCGCCGACCCGCAGGCGGTCGTCGGTGTCGAGGAAGCCGTGCTGGTTCGGTTCGACGCCCGCAGAGTCGAGGTTCAACTCCCGGGTGTGGGGCGCGCGGCCGACGGCGATCAGGATCTGCTCGGCCTCGACCTTGCTGCCGTCGCTCAGCTCGGCGACGACGCCGGCGCCGCCCGCCGCGATTTTCGACGCCTGGACGCCGGTGCGGACGTCGACGCCGAAGCTCTTATGCAAGGACTTGGCGACTTCTTCGCCGGCGAAGGCTTCCTCGCGGGCCAGCAGGTGGTCGTTGCCCTCGACCAGGGCCACCTTGGTCCCGAGCGATGCCCAGGCCTGCGACAGCTCGCTGCCGACCGGGCCGCCGCCGAGGACGATCATGCTCGCGGGGACCTGCTTGGCGGTGGTGCCCTGGCGGTTGTTCCAGGGGGTGACCGAGTCGAGGCCGTCGATCGGCGGCATCGCGGCGCCGCTGCCGGTGGCGACGACGATCGCGGTGCGGGCGCTCAGCCCATCGTCGCCGACGACGATCCGCCGCTCGCCGTCGAGGCGGCCGGAGCCGCGAAAGAGGTCGATCTCGCGTTCTTCGAGCCAGGGCAGCTGGGCGGAGTCGTCGAGGCCGTGGATCACCTCGTCGCGGCGGTCGAGAATGGCTTGCGGCGCCAGCTTGGCGTCGTCGCCGACCGGGACGCCGGGCACACGCTGGGCCTCGCGCAGCACGTCCGCCGGCCGCAGCAGCGCCTTCGAGGGCATGCAGGCGTAGTAGGAGCATTCGCCGCCGATCAGGTGCTGCTCGACGATCGCGACCTTCATCCCGCCGTCGGCCAGGCGCCCGGCGCAGACCTCGCCCGCGGGGCCGGCGCCGAGGACGATCGCGTCATATGCACGCTCGTTCACAGGCCCACCATCCCCGACACCGTACAATTCCAAGCGCAGCAAGCACGGGGGCGACAGGCTTCGACGTGGTCGATTCGTGCGAAAGGTTGCAGGTCGAGGTTGTCGGAGGCCTCGTTAAACACCGGCACAAACCAATACGTGCGGACCATGAGTTCGCCCTCGCCGCTTAGCTAGAAACTAAGCGCTGTGAGAGTCGGTCCACCCTCGCCCGCAGGGTGGCCAGCCGGCTTCAAAATGCGGGCTCACCCGGGTGGATCGCCCCGTCCGCCCAGGGAAATTCAAGAGGGCTTTGTCTCCCGTAGTGCCCGCCGGCGCGGACCCCGGGAGACGAGAATCAAGCGCCGGCTAAACCTGTAGATGCCTTCGTACCGCTTCCGCGGATCCGAGTTCGAATCTCGGCGCCTCCATCAATTGCCCACCTTCCCCTAGCGGGGCGGGTGGGCCGCGAGCCAGGCCAGCACCGCGGCGGCGTCGCGGTCGGGTGGGAAGACGGGATAGAAGGCCTTGACGACGGTGCCGGCCTCGGCGACCAGGGTCAGGCGCCGGTAGAGCGTGATCCCGGCGGCCTCGAAGGTCGGCAGGCCCAGCCGCTCAGCCAAGGCCAGGCCGGAGTCGCTCAGCAGCGGGAAGGGGATGTGCTCCCGCGCGGTGAACTCGCGCTGTTCCTCGGGGCTTTGGGCGCTGATCCCGACGACGGCGGCCCCGAGCCGCTCGAACTCGGCGAGGCTGTCGCGGTAGGCGCAGCTCTGCGGGGTGCAGCCACGGGCGCCGGGGATGTCGTCCCAGCCGGCGAGAAGGGGCTCTCCCGGCACCCCGGTGCGCGGGTAGGCGTAGAGGACGAGCCGCTCCTGGGCCAGGGCGGCGAGGTCCACCGCCTCGCCCGCGGTCGAGGGCAGCTGCAGCGAGGGCAGCGAGGCGCCGGGCAGATGGTCGGCGGCGCCGTCGTCCTCGGGGACCGGCAGGTCGGGCGGGAGTGAGTTGTAGCCGGCGCCCATCGGCGAATCCTGGCACGGCCCCGCCGAGGTCGTAGGCTGCCCGCCATGAGCCTCTACGTGGCCTTCCTGCGCGGCATGAACCTGGGCGGGCGGCGGATCAAGAACGACGAACTGCGGGCCGAGTTCGAGACGCTCGGGTTTGACGAGGTCGCGACCTTCCGCGCCAGCGGCAACGTCATCTTCACCAGCGCCAAGAAGAGCGAGGGCGCGCTGACCAAGGTCATCGAAACGGGCCTGGGCGAGGCGCTCGGATACGAGGTGCCGGTCTTCCTCCGCAGCAGCGTCGAGGTCGAGGCGATCGCCGCCCGGGAGCCGTTCCCGTCGAAGGCGGTGGCGGCGTCGAAGGGAAAGCTCCAGGTCTCGCTGCTGGCGAAGAAGCCGACCGCGGCGGCGCGCAAGAAGGTGCTGGCGCTGGCGAGCGATGAGGACCTGCTGGCGCTCGAGGGCCGCGAGCTGTACTGGCTGCCGGGCGGCGGCACGATCGAGTCCGAGCTTGACCTCAAGGCGATCGACGCCGCCCTCGGCAAGGGCACGATGCGGACGATGGGCACGATCGAGCAGATCGCCGCCAAGTTTGATGCCTAACCGGGGCTATGGCCCCCCTAAGGCTTCACGGAACCGGCGGCCGCTGATCTGCGCGATCGGCGCGGGGGAGGGCGGCGATCTCGATATCGCGGCTGACGGCGCCGATCTCCTCCGGCAGCTCGGCGAGCTGGACGTTGGCGACGAACTCGAGCTGTTGGCCGAGCGGGCGGAAGAAGTTGTCGTAGTGGGTGGGGACGACCGCGCGCGGTTCCAGCCGCGGCAGGATCCGCTGCCAGTAGCGCTCGGTGAAGCTGCGGCCGGCGACGCCGGCGAGGAAGACGTCGACGCCTAGCTCCCGCACCGCCTCGTCGACGAGGTTCGCGCTGCCCTGGTGGTAGAAGCGGATGCCGGCGACGGCGATCGAGATCCCCCAGACCTGGCCGCAGCGGTAGGCGCCGGGGGAGAGCGAGTCGAGCTGCTCGCAACTGAGTTCACCGTCGTAGGGGACCGCCAGCCCGAGCAGCAGCTTCGAGTGGACGCTGGGCGTGAAGCTGACCTCGAACGGGCCCAGCTCGTAGGTGCGGTAGGGCTCGACCTCGACCGCCCGCTCGGCCAGCCCGTGCAGGGCCATCAGGTTGAGCAGCGACCTGGAGCCGTAGGCCTTGCAGCCGAAGCGGCGGGCGATCGCCGGCGCGTCGACCGCATGGTCGAAGTGGGTGTGGCCGACGAGGACGCCGACCGTCTCCCCGGGCGCCTTAGCGAAGCGGTCGAGCAGCGCCGGGTCCGGCAGCGCCTGCCGGCGCAGGACGAGATCGCGAAAGGGCACACGCGAGAGGTAGGGGTCGACGAACAGGGTCCTGCCCTCGTAGCTGAAGCGGTAGCCGGAGACGCCGAGCCACTCGACCTCCAGGCCCGCCGGCAGCGCCAGCGGCCGCGCCTCCAGCTCGGCCAGCGCCTGGCCGTCGGCACGCGCCGAAGCGCTGCGCGTGGCCCGCGCCTTCGCCAGCTCGCCGAGGTGTCGGAGCGGGCCTCCCATGCGCAGAAGGTTACGCTCGGTCCCGATGGCGATCGCGACCGCAACCTCACTCGAAGTCCACCTCGGCGGCAAGCTGCTGTTCGAGGACGTCTCGTTCAAGCTCGAGCCGCGCGAACGGATGACCCTCTCCGGGCGCAACGGCGCCGGCAAGTCGACGCTGCTGCGGGTGCTGGCCGCGGAGCTGAAGCCCGAATCCGGGTCGCTCTCGGTCCAGCGCGGGGCGCGGGTCGCCCTGCACGACCAGCGGCCACCGCGCGACTCGAGCGCGACGCTGAGCGACTACGTCTTTTCCGGCCGCGCCGACATGCTCGCGACCGAGGTCGAGCTGGAGCGGCTCGAGGGCGAGATGTCGAAGGGCGCCGACGAGGCGACGATGGCCGCCTACGCCGCCGCCCAGCAGCAGCTCGAAGCCGGCGGCGGCTACCGCTGGCGCGACCGCGTGCTGGAAGTGCTGCGCGGGCTCGGCTTCGACCCCGAGCAGTCCCAGCGCTCGCTCTCGACCTTCTCCGGCGGCGAGCTGACCCGGGCCTCGCTGGCGCGGGCGCTGGCGAGCGGGCCCGACCTGCTGCTGCTCGACGAGCCCACGAACCACCTCGACATCCCCTCGCTGGAGTGGCTCGAGTCCTATCTGGTCGACCTCGAGGCCGCGGTCGTCCTCGTCGCCCACGACCGCTGGTTCCTGGAGGCGGTCGGGACCTCGGTGCTGGAGCTGGAGGCGGGGAAGGCGCGCTTCTTCGCCGGACCCTGGCACGCCTGGCGCCAGGAGCAGGCGGCGCGCCAGATCGCCCTCGGCAAAGCGATCGAGCGCCAGCAGGCGGAGATCGAGCGGATGGAGCGCTTCGTCGAGCGCTTCCGCTACAAGGCGACGAAGGCGCGCCAGGCGCAGTCGCGGGTCAAACAGATCGATAAGAAGAAGCGCTCCGGCCCGAGCGCCGAAAGCCGCGACGGGCGCAAACTGCGCTTCTCCTTCAAACCCCCCGAGCGGCCCGGGCGGGTGGTGCTGAAACTGGTCAACGGCAGGATCGAGGTGCCGGGCCGGGTCCTGCTCGACGGCGCGCAGCTGGAGCTGGAGCGCGAAGAACACGTGGTCCTGGTCGGTGCCAATGGCAGTGGCAAGACGACCCTGATCGAGACCCTCGCCGGCCAGCTGGAGCCGGCCTCGGGGAGCGTGCGCACGGGCCACAACGTCAACCTCGGCTACCTCTCCCAGCACGCCGACACCGCCGCTGGGACCGGCACCGTCCTCGACGCCGCCCAGCGCGAGACCGGCCTCGCCGGGCCGAAGGCGCGGGCGCTGCTCGGCGGCTTCCTCTTCTCCGGCGCCGACGCCGAGAAGCAGCTGAGCGACATCTCCGGCGGCGAGCAGCGGCGGCTCTCACTGGCGATCCTGGTCGCCTCCGGCGCCAACGTCCTCGTCCTCGACGAGCCCACCAACCACCTCGACATCGAGAGCCGCGAGGCGCTCGAGGACGCCCTGACCGAGTTCGAGGGCGCGGTCCTGCTGATCTCCCACGACCGGGCGCTGCTGGAGGCGGTCGGCAGCCGCACCCTGGTCTGCGAGGACGGCAAGCTCGAGAGCCACCCCAGCGGCTGGGCCGAGTACCAGCTGCGCCGCGACGAACGCGCCGCCAGCGCCGCCGCGGCCGCGAAACCGGCGCCGGCCAAGAACGGCGGCAAGTACAGCGCCACCAAGCCGGCGCAGAAGGCGGCGAAGAAGGCCGCCCGGCTGGAGCAGAAGATCGAGCGCGCCGAAGCGGAGCTGAAGGAGGTCGAGGAGGAGCTGGCCGACCCGGCCGCCTGGTCCAGCCCCGGGCGGATCGAGCAGGGCGAAAAGCGCCACCGCGAGGCCAAGCTCGCGGTCGAGCAGCTGCTGGCGCAGTGGGAGCGGGCCCAGGCCACAGCCGAGGCCGAGCCCGCCGCGAGCTAGGCGAGCGGGCGCTTCACCCGGCGGCGCTCAGAAGACGATCGTGCGCTCGCCGTCGAGCAGGACGCGGTCGCCGAGGTGGGCCATCACCGCCCGGGCGAGGACCAGGCGCTCGATGTCGCGGCCGATCCGGACCAGGTCCCCGACCTCGTCGCTGTGGCTGACCCTGGTCACGTCCTGGTCGATGATCGGGCCCGCGTCGAGGTCGGCGGTGACGTAGTGGGCGGTGGCGCCGATCAGCTTGACGCCGCGCTCGTGGGCGCGGCGGTAGGGGTCGGCGCCGACGAAGGCGGGGAGGAAGCTGTGGTGGATGTTGATCGCCGGCGCCTCGAGCTGTTCGAGGAAGCCGGCCGAGAGGATCTGCATGTAGCGGGCGAGGACCAGCAGGTCGACGCCCTCGAGCAGCTCCAGCGCCCGCCGCTCCGACTCGGCCCGGATCGCCGGCTCGACCGGCACGTGGTGGAAGGGGAGCCCGACCGATTCGACCTGGCCGGCGTGGTCGCGGTGGTTGGAGAGGACCGCGACCAGCTCGCCGCCAAGCTCGCCGCTGCGCCAGCGCCAGAGCAGGTCGGAGAGGCAGTGGTCTTCGCGGCTGACCATGATCGCGACCCGCTTGCGCTGGCTCGACTCGGCGAAGCGATGCTCCATCGCGAACGGCCCCGCAACCTCGTCCTCGAAGCGGCGCTGCAGTTCCGCGCGCTCGCCCTCGGGGACCGGGTCGAAGACCATCCGCATGAAGAAACGGCCCTCGGCGGTCGAGTGCTGGTCGGCGTCGACGATGTTGAGCCCGGCATCGGCGAGGAAGCCGCTGACGCGGGCGATCAGCCCCGGCTGGTCGGGGCAGGCAAGCAGCAAACGCGTGGTCGGCTGGTCGGCGATCGGCGGATCATGGCGCAGCGGGCGGGGCGGATCGGGCCGCAAGATCGACTGCACCCGCCGTTGCGCCAGCAGCGGCTCCGTGCCTGAGCAAGTGCGGATCGGCTCGTTCACGGGCCTTTGTGTGATTGCGGTCACCCACCGATGCCGCAAACACCGCCACGGTTGCGCGCTTGCTCATAAAACGCACACATATCGCCCCTGCCCTTTTTCTGGCCCTCGCCGCGCCGGCGACGGCGCTGGCCGCCGACGGCGGCGAGGCCGGCTCGCGGATCGGCGTCACCGATGCCCAGGTCGCCGAGATCGCCCCGTTGCAGCGGCCGATCGACCGCTTCCAGCACGTGATCCACAAGCTGACGCGGCAGATCCGCGCCGAACACCGGGCCGAGCTTCGCCGCCAGCGCCGGGAACTCTTCGCCAGCCTGCCCGGCGGCGTCACCATCGGCACGCTGGAATCGATCGCCGCCTGCGAGTCCGGCGGCGACCCGGCCGCTGTCTCCTCCGACGGCAGTTACCGCGGCAAATACCAGTTCGACTTCGGCACCTGGGAATCCGTCGGCGGCTCCGGCGACCCCGCGGCCGCTCCCGAGCAGGAGCAGGACTACCGCGCCGCCCTGCTCTACAGCCAGTCGGGCTCGAGCCCCTGGCCGGTCTGCGGCTGAGGCGGCGAGGGAGGGGGCACCCGACCCCTTCCCTACGATCCGCCCCATGAGCGACCCAGTCCCGACGCCGGACCCCAAAGGCCCGATTCGCAAGCCTCCGAAAGAGGCGGTCGCCGAGGCCAAGGTCCGCGCCCCGACCCGCGGCAACCGCAAGCTAGAGGCCTTCTTCGAGGCGGTCAACGGCGACGACCAGGTGCGCGCCTGGTGGTACATGACCCAGATCCAGTCCGAGCGGCTGGGGATGTCGGACCACTCCTGGGTCCACATGCAGATCGTCCTCAACATCGCCCTGCGGCTGTTGCGGCTGCTGGTCAAGGCCGGGGTCGAGCCGGCGATGGTCTCCGACCACGGGATGCGCGACCGCGACGCCGAGGTGGTCGTCGCCGGCGGCGCCCTGCTGCACGACGTCGGCATGTCGATCCACCGCGCCGACCACGAGGCCTACTCGCTGTTCCTCGCCAGCGGCGCGCTCGAACGGCTGCTGGCCGGCTCCTACAAAGAGCCCGAGCGCACCGTCGTCGCCGCCGAGATCCTGCACGCGATCATCGGCCACCGCCGCCGCGGCGAGCCCTACACGCTCGAGGCCGGCGTCGTCCGCGTCGCCGACGCGCTCGACATGGCCCAGGGCCGCACCCGGATCCCGATCGAGGCCGGCCACGAGGGCATTCACTCGATCTCCGCCGCGGCGATCGACGAGGTCAACATCGAGGCCGGCGAGGAGCGGCCGGTGCGGATCGAGATCGAGCTGAACAACTCCGCCGGCATCTTCCAGGTCGACGACCTGCTGGCGACGAAGATCCGCGACACCCCGCTCGAGGGCCGGGTCGAAGTCGTCGCCAAGATCGAGGGCGAGACCGAGAAACGCCTGCTCAGCGGCTTCCGGCTTAGTTGAAGCGCTCGAGGTCGGAGCGGCGCAGCTCCTTGCGCTTCTCCAGCTTGCCCTGGATCAGCGACATCACGATCGGCACGAGGGCGAAGAAGGCGATCACGCCGAAGCAGAAGAAGGTCACCGTCTTGTCGGTCGTCGGGCCGGCGAGGCCGACGCCGTTCTCGGCCAGGGCGGCCGGCGCGAGGACCAGCATCGTGGCCAGGATCGAGGCGAAGAGTGCTGCGGTGCGCTTCACGGGCGGAAATCTAGCGTACGACGGCGTCGTTGCCCATGAGGCTTCTCCTCATCTCCTCTTTAGGCGCCGCCATAGGATGCGCCGCCTATGAGTACGCTCGAAGCCATAGTCCTCGGGCTCGTGCAGGGACTGACCGAGTTCCTGCCGATCTCCTCCAGCGGCCACCTGCGGATCGTGCCCGCCCTGCTGGGCTGGGAGGACCCGGGCGCCGGCTTCACCGCGGTGATCCAGCTGGGGACGATGGCGGCGGTGCTGATCTACTTCCGCGCCGACCTCTGGCGCATCGCCGTCGCCTGGCTGCGCGAACTGCGGGTGCCGATCCGCCGCGCCAGCCAGGAGGCGAGGCTTGGCTGGTTCATCGTCCTCGGCACGATCCCGATCGCGATCTTCGGCTTCATCTTCAAGGACCAGATCGAGTCCGGCGCCCGCAGCCTCTACCTGATCGGCTCGGCTCTGATCCTCTTCTCCTTCGTGATGATCGCCGCCGAGCGGGTCGCCACCCGCCAGCGCGACCTGAACGAGCTTGACGGCCGCGATGGCCTCTTCATCGGCCTCGCCCAGGCGCTGGCGCTGATCCCCGGCGTCTCGCGCTCGGGGGCGACGATCTCCGCCGGCCTCTTCCGCGGCTTCGACCGCGTCGCCGCGGCCCGCTACTCGTTCCTGCTCTCGGTCCCGGCGGTCGTCCTCAGCGGCCTCTTCGAGCTGCGCAAGGTAGGCGAAGCCGGCAGCCCCTCGGCCGGGGCGACGGTGATCGCGACCCTGGTCGCCTTCGTCACCGGCTACGCGGCGATCGCCTGGCTGATCCGCTACCTCGGCTCGCACACGCTGGAGATCTTCGTCATCTACCGGATCGTCCTCGGGGCCCTGGTCCTGATCCTGGCGGCGACCGGCGCGATCAGCTGAGGGCGGGCCGGCCCTGCAAAAGGGACTGTTTTCGGGCATATCGCCGCATTTTGCTGGTGATCGACCTGTGAAAATCCTGTAAACGCAGGCAGTTCTGCCGTTCGGGGGGCATACAATCGTCACGTCTCGTCGGCGGCAGTGCCACCAAACAGAAGCCGGCGTCCACCTCTCTTGAACCCACAGCAGACCATCCGCCTCGCGGTCATCGACAACGACAGCGGCTTCGTCACCGTGCTTGCCAAGCGCGCCGAGGCGGCCGGTTGGCAGCTGCGCCAGAGCAGCGGCGCGGTGCCGCCCCGCGACCTGGTGGCGATGAAGCTGAATGCACTGCTGCTCGACCCGGTGCTGCTCGGCGACGAAGGCTGGGAGTACCTGGACCGCGTCGCCGCGATGCTGCCCGACCTCGGCCTCGTCGTCTGCAGCGGCCGCTCGACCGTGGCGCAGCGGGTGCGCGGCCTGCGCCTCGGGGTCGACGACTGGATCAACAAGCCCTGCCATCCCGAGGAGGCGATCGCGCGGATCGAAGCCGTCACCCGCCGTCGCCGCCAGGGCCGCCGCGAGTTTGAGGCGGCACCGGTCGCCGCCGGCGAGCTGGAAATCCGGCCCGACCGCTTCCAGGCCTTCGTCGGCGACGAGGCCCTCGACCTCACCCGCCGTGAGTTCGAGCTGCTGCACCTGCTGGCCGAGGAGCGCGGCCAGGTGCTGGAGCGCGAGACGATCTACCAGCGGGTCTGGGGCTACGCGATGGCCCACGGCGACCGCTCGGTCGACGTCTTCATCCGCAAGCTGCGCCAGAAGCTGGAGACGCGCTCGCCCAGCTGGGCCTACATCCACACCCACTTCGGCATCGGCTACCGCTTCGACCCGGAGCCGGCCGGGATCGTCAAGGAAGAGCTGCGCCCGGCGCCCGACGCCGCTCCGGCAGCGCCTTCACAGGTCGTTCACAAGACCTTCACGGCGAGGTAACCGCCGCAGCGCCGGTTCCCGCCAGGCTCGGCGAGCATGGCGATGGGAACGGAGAACAGCGCGCAACTCGCCGCCGGGCGGCTTCAGATCCGTCCCGAGCAGCACGCCGCCCTGGTTGACGGTCGCCCGCTCAGCCTGACCATGCGCGAGCTGCAGCTGCTCGTCACCCTCGCCTCCCATCCGCAGCGGATCATGACCCGGGAGGAGCTGTTCACAGAGGTCTGGGGCAGCCAGCCCCGCCGCGACGACCGCTCGGTCGACGTCTACGTCAGCCGCCTGCGGGCGAAGCTCGGCGAGGCCCTGCCCGGGATGCGGCTGATCCACACCCACAACGGCATCGGCTACCGCTTTTCGCCCGATGGCTAGCGACTTTGCGCCCTTTCTTGAGCCTTTTACATCCTTTTCACATCCTCGACACAGCCAGGTAACAAGCTCCCAGATGCCCGCTGCGAGTCTGGCCGCGGCCTCGACCGTGTCGACGCCGACCCACCTTGCCACCAACGAACAAAAGGGAGTCAGATGTCTCGCTCTAGATGGCTTGCCGTTCTCGCCTTCGCCTCGATCTTGACGCTGGGCGTCGCGGCCTGCGGCAGCAGCAGCGACGAAACCGGCAGTTCCTCCTCGGGCAGCGACCTCTCCGGCGAAATCGCCGGCGCCGGGGCGACCTCGCAGGAGGCCGCGCAGGAAGCCTGGATCGCCAACTTCGAGAACGCGAACTCGGGCGCGACGATCTCCTACGACCCGGTCGGCTCCGGCGGCGGGCGCGAGCAGTTCAGCGCCGGCGGTGTTGCCTACGCCGGCAGCGACGCGGCGATCTCCGAAGAAGAAGGCGAGCTGAAGGCAGCGCTCAAGCGCTGCGCCCCCGGCCAGCTGATCGAGGTCCCGGCCTACGTCTCGCCGATCGCGATCATCTACAACCTGCCCGAGGTCGAATCGCTGCAGCTCTCGGCGGAAACCCTGGCGAAGATCTTCAACCAGGAAATCACCGCCTGGAACGACCAGGCGATCGCCGCCGACAACCCCGGCGTCGACCTGCCCGACACCCGCATCACCCCCGTCAACCGCTCTGACGAGTCCGGCACGACCGAGAACTTCACCGAATACCTCTCGGAGGTAGTCCCCTCCGTTTGGGATCACGAAGTCAGCGGCGATTGGCCTGTCAAGGGCGGCGAGGCCGCCTCCGGCACTTCCGGAGTGGTCGAAGCCGTCGCCGCCGGCGAAGGCGCGATCGGCTACGCCGACGCCAGCCAGGCCGGCGAACTCGGCGTCGCCAAGATCCAGGTCGGCCAGGACTACGTCGAGCCGACCCCCGAGGCCGCGGCCGCGATCCTCGAGGAGTCGCCCGAAGACAAGAGCGCCGAGGCGAGCCCCTACATGTTCGCCTTCAAACTCGACCGCAAGACGGAAACGCAGGGGACCTACCCGGTCGTCCTCGTCTCCTACCTGCTCGCCTGCACCAAGTACGACTCGTCCTCGGAAGCGGCAATCGCCAAGGCCTACCTCGAATACGCGATCAGCACCGAAGGGCAGCAGGCGGCGGCTGAAAACGCCGGCTCGGCGCCGCTCTCGGCCGCGCTGACGAAGAAGGTCACCCCGGCCGTCGAAGCGATCGAAGCCGGCTAGGAGGGTCGTGGCCCGGGTCGATACCACGACCAATGCCGGTCAGCTGCTCGCGGCGGCGTCAGGAGGACGCCGCCGCGTCGGCGACCGGGTCTTCTCCAACGCCGCGACCGCGGCGGCGGTGACGATCCTCGCCCTGCTGGCCGGGGTCGCGGTCTTCCTCTTCGTCCAGGGCCTGCCGGCTGTAACCGCCAGCGCCTCGGAACTGCCGGGCGGCAAGAGCCTCCTCGACTACGCTGCCCCGCTCGCCTTCGGCACCGTCCTCGCCGCCACCTTCGCGGCGGTGATCGCGGTGCCGCTGGCGGTCGCCGCGGCGCTCTTCATCACCCACGTGGCCCCGCCGCGGATCGCCCTCACCCTCGGCTACCTGGTCGACCTGCTGGCGGCGATCCCGAGCATCGTCTACGGCCTCTGGGGCATCTTCGTCCTCGGGCCGGCCGCGGTGCCGGTGATGGGGTGGCTGGAAGAGCACCTCGGCTTCATCCCGTTCTTCGCGGGGCCGGCCTCGACCACCGGGCGGACGATGTTCGTCGCCGGCCTGGTGCTGGCGGTGATGATCCTGCCGATCGTCTCCGCGGTCGCCCGCGAGGTCTTCTCGCAGACGCCGCGCAAACTCCAGGAAGGCGCGCAGGCGCTCGGCGCGACCCGCTGGGAGATGATCCGGATGACGGTCCTGCCGTTCGGCAAATCGTCGATCATCAGCGGCGCCATGCTCGGCCTCGGCCGCGCCCTCGGCGAGACGATGGCGGTGACGATCATCCTCTCGGTCTCCGGCATCGTCTCCTTCAACCTGATCAGCCAGGCGAACCCCTCGACGATTGCCGCCAACATCGCCCTCGACTTCCCCGAGTCCTCGGGCCTGGCGATCAACACCCTGATCGCGACCGGGCTCGTCCTCTTCGCGATCACCCTGGTCACCAACATGGGCGCGCGGGCGATCATCGCCCGCCAGGACAAGGTCTGAGGAGGGGATGGAGGCCGGCTCGCAAACCGCCGTCGCCGCCCGCCTCGATCTCGGTGGGGGCCGTGGCGCCCTGCCCGGCTGGGCGCCCTATGGCGTGCTGGCGGGTTCCGCCGCCGTCTCCGCCGCCGCCCTGCTCGCGGGCGGCGCCTTCACGATCGCGTTGACGCTGGTCTTCGCCGTGCTGGTCGGCTGCGTCGCGCTCTACGCCTGGTCGCGCGCGGTCGAGGGGCCGCGGCGGGCGAAAGACCGGGTGATGACGCTGGCGATCGCCTCCGCCTTCGGGCTGGCGATGGTGCCGTTGATCTCGCTCCTCTATGAGGTCGGGAAGCGCGGCCTGCCCGGGATCAGCCTCGAATTCTTCAGCGACGACGCCCGCGGCGTGATCAACGGCGGCGGCGCCGCCCACGCGATCGTCGGCACCCTGGTGATCACCGGCGTCGCGGCCCTGATCTCGGTTCCGATCGGGATCATGGCGGCGATCTACCTGACCGAGTACGGCAGCGGCAAGCTGCGCCGGGCGCTGACCTTCTTCGTCGACGTGATGACCGGGATCCCCTCGATCGTCGCCGGCCTCTTCGCCTACGCCCTGTTCGAGATCTTCTTCGGCCCCGGCATCCGGCTCGGGGTGATGGGCTCGGTGGCGCTCTCGGTGCTGATGATCCCGATCGTGATCCGCTCCGCCGAGGAGGTCCTGAAGATCGTCCCGGCCCACCTGCGCGAAGCCGCCTACGCGCTGGGCACGCCGAAGTGGAAGACGATCACCAAGATCGTCCTGCCGACCGCCTTCGCCGGCCTCGTCACCGGGGTGATGATCGCGGTCGCGCGGATCGTCGGCGAGACGGCGCCGCTGCTGGTCACCACCGGCGTGATCGACTCACTCAACTCCGACCCGTTCAACGGGCGGATGCAGAACCTCGCCGTCTACGCCTACAACGAGTACCGCTCGCCGGGGGTGCTGAAACAGGCTTCCTATGACCGCGCCTGGGCGGCGGCGCTGACCCTGATCGCGATCGTGATGATCCTCAACATCGCGGCCCGCCTGGTCTACCGGCGCTACAAAACCGAGATCCGCTAGCCAGTGGAGGGAAAGAAATTGAGAGCCATGTTGGGAGCAGCGGACAAGCAGGAGACCACCGAGAAAGGCCGGGCAGAGATGAAGGTGAACGTCGCGACCCAAACCTCGACCGAGCCGGTGGTCGGCGCCGGCGGGCGCCCGGCGAAGACGATCGAGGCGCGCGGGGTGAGCCTCTTCTACGGCGCCTTCCAGGCGGTCGACGAGGTGACGATGACGATCGCCCCAAACAAGGTGACGGCGCTGATCGGCTCCTCGGGCTGCGGCAAGACCACCTTCCTGCGCTCGCTCAACCGCATGCACGAGCTGACCCCGGGCGCCCGGGTCGAGGGCGAGATCAGCCTCGACGGCGAGGACGTCTACGGGGCCGGGGTCGACCCGGTCGCGGTCCGGCGCCTGGTCGGGATGGTCTTCCAGTCGCCGAACCCGTTCCCGACGATGTCGATCTACGACAACGTCGCCGCCGGCCTCAACCTCAACGCCGGCCGGCTGCCGAAGCAGCGCAAGGACGAGGTGGTCGAGCGCTCGCTGCGCGGCGCCCACCTCTGGGACGAGGTCAAGGACCGGCTCGAGCGGCCCGGCGCCAGCCTCTCCGGCGGCCAGCAGCAGCGCCTCTGCATCGCCCGCGCGATTGCGGTCGAGCCCGAGGTGCTGCTGATGGACGAGCCCTGCTCGGCGCTCGACCCGGTCGCGACCCTGGCGATCGAGGACCTGATCGGCGAGCTGAAGAGCAAATACACGATCGCGATCGTCACCCACAACATGCAGCAGGCGGCCCGGGCCAGCGACGTCACCGCCTTCTTCAACCTCGAGGAGTCGGGTAAGCCGGGGCGCCTGGTCGAGGTCGCGCCGACCGAGACGATCTTCACCAAACCGACCCAGCAGGCGACTGAGGACTACGTCAGCGGCCGCTTCGGCTGAGCTGAAGGAGAACGCGACCATGCCAGAAGTAGCCCGTGCCGAATACCTGGAGGAACTCGCCAATCTCGAGGCCAGCGCGCTCGGCGGCCTCGACCTCGTCAGCGCCGCCCTGGCGCGGACGCTGGAAGCGGTCGAGCACCAGGACATCGAGTTGGCGCAGATCGTCGTCGCCGACGACGACCGCATCGACGGCCGCTACCTCGAGGTCCATCAGGCGCTGATCACGCTGCTGGCGACGCAGTCGCCGGTCGCCACCGACCTGCGCTTGATCTCCTCGCTGCTGCACGTGCTGAAGAACGTCGAGCGGATGGGCGACCAGTGCGTGAACGTCTGCAAGGTGATCCCGATCTCCGGCAACGAGCCGCCCGCCGACGAGGAGATGGTGCAGCTGATCCTGGCCATGGGCCGGCAGACCCGGACCCTGATCGCGCAGGCGAAGCGGGCCTTCGAAGAGCGCGACGTCGACATGGCCCTGGACCTGGTGCGGCAGGACGACGTCGTCGACGACCTCAACCGCGACTGCTTCCGGCTGGCGCTGGCGATCGGCGACGACGCCGACAAGCGCGAGTGGGCGATGACGATGCTGCTGGCGGCGCGGGCGATCGAGCGGATCGGCGACAACGCGGTCGATATCGGCGAGCAGGTCGCCTTCGTCGTCACCGGGCTCTTCCGCGAGTTCGAGGACGCGTCGCATCCCAACGCCTAGCGTGTGAGATCCGGGGGGTCTGGGAACATGGGGGAGACCTCGCGATGCTCTGCGCTGCCATAGATATCGGTTCCAACACGACTCGCGTCCTTGTGGCGGAGCCGATCGACGGGCAGCTGAAAAAGGTGATGGAGCAGCGGGCCTATACGCGGATCAACAAGGCGTTGGGCAAGAACGGCGAGATCCTGCCGGAGAAGATCGAGGAGGTCTGCGAGGTCGTCGCCACGCAGGTGCGGCTGGCCGAAGAGCTGGGAGCGAAGGAGATTCGCGCCGTCGCCACCGCCGCGGTGCGGGACGCCTCCAACGGCGACAAGGCCGCCGCGGCGATCGCGGCCGCGGCCGGGGTGCCGGTCGACGTCCTCAGCGACGAGGAGGAGGGCCGGCTCGCCTTCGTCGGCGCGACCAAGACCCTGGGCCACCCGGTCGAAGGAAAGATCGGCGTCGTCGACGTCGGCGGCGGCTCGACCGAGGTGATCCTCGGCACCGCGCCCGGCGGGACCGAGAAGGTCCGCTCCTGGCCGGTCGGCTCCGGCGTCCTCGCCAACGAGCTGATCTCCTCCGACCCGCCCTCGGCGGCGGAGATCCGCAAGGTCCGCGACCGCATCGACGACATCTTCGCGGGAGTCGAGATCGAGCATCCTGCCCAGGCGGTCGCCGTCGGCGGCAGCGCCACCTCGCTGCGGCGGCTGGTCGGCGCCGTGCTTGAGTACGAGACGCTGGAGCGAGGGATCCGGGTCCTCTGCGGCGACCCTGCCGCCGACGTCGCCCGCCGCTTCGAGCTGGACCCGCAGCGGGTCCGCATCCTCACCACCGGCGTGCTGCTGCTGGAGAAGGTCTCCGAGCTGCTCGGCCAGCCCCTGCAGATCGGCAAGGGCGGCCTGCGCGAGGGGATCATCCTCGACCTCCTCAACGGCAACGCCAACGGCTCCTCGCCGGCCCGCATCGCCGCCTAGTTAGCCTGAACCCGTGGCTCGCGCGCGCGAGGTGCCGGGGTTCGATTGCGACGAGGAGTTCGCCGCCGCCGCGGCGCGGGTCGTGCGAGTGCGCAGCGCCGAGGTCTTCGAGCATGCCGACGGGGTCCCCGACGTCGAGGAGATCGACCGCCTGCACGACATGCGGGTGGCGACGCGGCGTCTGCGGGCGGCGCTCGAGATCTTCGAAGCCAGCTTCCCGCGCAAGCGCTTCCGCAAGGCGCTGAAGCGGGTCAAGAAGCTGGCCGATGCGCTCGGGGAGCGGCGCGACCGCGATGTCGAGATCGCCTTCCTGAACGAGTTCGCGGGGGAAGCGCCGGAGGTCGACGGGGCGGCGCTGGCGGCGCGGATCGAGGTCCTGCGCGAGGAGCAGCGGCGAGCCAACGGCGACCTGGCGCCGTTGCTCGAGCCCGAGCGGCTGGCGAAGCTGAGCGGCCGGCTCGAGACGCTGGCGCGAAAGGCGGAGCGATGAAGCCGCGCCGGGTCGAGGGGCTGGATCCGGGCGCGCCGCTGCGCGCCAACGCGGCGCGCATAGTCGAGACCCGGTTGGCCGAGCTGCTCGTCCTCGCGGGCCCGGCGCTGAATCCCGAGGCTGCACGGGCGCAGCACGACCTCCGCATCGCCGCCAAGCGGCTGCGCTACGTCCTCGAGGTCACCGGGCCCTGCATCGGCCCCGAGGCCGAGGCCGCGCGCGGCGCGGCGAAGCAGCTGCAGAGCCTGCTCGGCGAGATCCACGACTGCGACGTGATGCTGCCCAGCGCCGGGGAGATCGAATCCCTGCAGATCCTCCTGCGCACCCGGCGCGAGCTGCTCTTCCGGCGTTTCCGCGAGGTCTGGCGGGAGGAGTCCAAACGCGGTACCTGGCTAGCGCTGGAGCAGGCGCTCTAAGCCGCGGCAGGCGCTGGCCCAGGTCGCCTGGGGCCGCGGGCGCAGCGGCGATGCCTCAGTACGATGGATCGATCGACGATCCCGCCCTTTATTTCAACCGAGAGCTGTCCTGGCTCGACTTCAACCAGCGGGTCCTCGAGCTGGCGGAGGACCAGGAGGTGCCGCTGCTGGAGCGCCTGCGCTTCTGCGCGATCTACGCCTCCAACCTCGACGAGTTCTTCATGGTCCGGGTCGCCGGCCTGTTCGACCAGCTCGACGCCGGCATCGACGCCCGCGGCCCCGACGGGCTAGCCCCGAGCGAGCAGATCGACGCGATCCAGGCCCGTGTGCTGGAGCTGGACCGGCGCCTCAACTCCTGTTTCGGCGGCGTCCTGCGGCCGGCGCTGGAGGAGGAGGGGATCCGCGTCGTCACGCTCGAGACCGCGACCGAGTCGGAGCGGCGCGAGATCGACGCCCGCTTCCACGAGCAGGTCTTCCCGGCGCTGACGCCGCTGGTGATCGGGCTCGGCCGGCCCTTCCCCTACATCTCCAACCTCTCGCTCAGCCTCGGCGTGCTGCTGCGCGACCCCGAGAGCGGGACCGAGATCATCGCCCGGGTCAAGGTGCCGAAGGAGCTGCTGGGCCGCTTCCTGCCGCTGGGCGAGGGAGGCAAGTGCTTCGTGCCGCTGGAGGAGGCGATCGCCGCCAACCTCGACGTCCTCTTCCCCGGCACCGAGGTGATCGACCACGGCTACTTCCGGGTCACCCGCGACGCCGACTTCACGATCAGCGACGAGGCCGACGACCTCCTGCAGGCGGTCCAGGACGAGATCCGCAGGCGCCGCTTCGGCGAGGTCGTGCGGCTCGAGATCGGCGCCGGCATGAACGCGAAGCTGCGCGAGCAGCTGATCGACGCGCTGCGGCTCGAAGACCGCGAGGTCTACGACGTCGACGGCCTGATCGACCTCGGCGACCTCGGCCACATCGCCGACGTCCCCGGCCATGCGGAGCTGCGCTACGCGCCCTGGTCGCCGGTCACGCAGCCGCGGCTGCTGGGCGAGGACGAGGAGCCGGTCGACATGTTCGCGGCGATCCGCCACGGCGACGTCCTCGTCCACCATCCCTACGACTCCTTCGCGACCTCGGTCGAGCGCTTCGTCGAGCAGGCGGTCGCCGACCCCGACGTGCTGGCGATCAAGCACACCGTCTACCGCACCAGCGACGACTCGCCGCTGGTGCCGTCGCTGATCCGCGCCTCCGAACGCGGCAAGCAGGCGGTCTGCATGGTCGAGCTGAAAGCGCGCTTCGACGAGGAG
>DASYKN010000024.1:0-19135 GCA_035995325.1 Solirubrobacterales bacterium | reverse complement strand
GCCGGTGTCGGGCGCGAAGGCGAACTGCCAGGCGAAGGCGGCGACGACGGTGATGATCCCGTAGGGGATCAGGACCGAGGTGCGGACGACGCCGCGGCCGAAGATCGCCCGGTGCATGACCAGGGCGATCGCCATTCCCAGCACCAGCTCGATCGCGACCGAGGTGATCATCACGAAGAGGGTGTTGAAGATGTCTTCCCACCAGAGGCTGGAGGTGAGGACGGAGACGTAGTTTTCGAGGCCGACGAAGCCGCTCTCGTCGGGGAAGCGGAGGTCGATCTGCTGGACTGAGAGGACGATCGCGTAGCCGATCGGGTAGGCGGTGACGGCCAGCATCGCCAGCACCGCCGGCGCGCACAGCATCCAGGCGAGTTTGCGCTCCGAGCGCGTGCGCTGGCTGTTTGCCGCCGGGGCTGGTGCGCGACTGGTCTTTGCGCTGGCCTCCATCAGAGCAGCCCTTCGCGCTTGACCGCGGCTTCGAGGTTGGACTTCAGTTCGTCGTAGATCGATCCGGTGTCTTCGGGGTCGATCTTTTCCGGCGGGTGCAGGGTCCGCTGCAGGGCCGAGGAGACGTCCTGGTAGGCGGGCGTGGTCGGGCGCGGCCCGGAGCCCTCGATCGATTCCTTGACCAGGCCGGCGAAGCCGGGGTAGGCCTTGGTCACGGTCTTGTTCGCGTAGAGGTCCGAGCGCGAGGGCGGCAGGCCGTCGAGTTCAACCGCGGTCAGCTGGCTCTGCTTGTCGGCCAGGCAGGCGGCGGCTTCGAAGTCGACGTCCTTGTTCTTCGAGTAGGAGCTGACCGCGAGGTTGAAGCCGCCCAGCGGCGGCTTGCTCGGCTTGTCCGCGTCGACCCCGGGGAAGCGGGCGTAGCCCATCTCCTTGCCGATTTCGGGGGCTTCGGACTGGGCGCTGGCGTAGGCGAAGGTGTAGTTGGTCATGAAGGCCGATTCGCCCGCCTCGAAGGCGAGCCGGGCGCTGTCCTCGTCGGAGGTGGAGAGGCCGGCCGGGGCGGCGGAGGAGTTCGCCAGCCTGCCCATCACCGCCAGCGCTTTTTCGGTCGGGCCCTGTTCGAGGTCGACCTTTTCCGGGCCCGAGAGGATCGGCGTGCCGGCGCTTTCGATCAGCGCGTTGGCCCAGACCATGAAGCCCTCGTAGCGGTTGGCCTGGACCTGGATCGTGCCGGCTTCCTTCAGCTCTTCGGCCATTTCGATCATCTCGTCCCAGGTCTTCGGCGGCTTCTTCACCAGGTCTTTGCGGTACCAGAGCAGCTGGGTGTTGGTGTTGAAGGGAGCGGCGTAGAGCTTGTGCTCGAAGGAGGCGGTCTCGATCACGTTGGGGAAGACCTTTTCGGTCACCTGGCTCTTCAGCTTCCCCTGCCACTCTTCGACCCAGCCGGCGTTGGCGAACTCGCCGGTCCAAATTACGTCCATGCCGACGATGTCGATCGAGGGGTCCTCGGCGCCGAGCCGGCGGACCAGCTGTTCGCGCTGCTGGGTCGCGTCGGTGGGGAGGAATTCCGGCGTGATCGTGTACTTGCCGCCCGATTCCTTCGAGCAGCGTTCGGAGACCTTCTCGATCGTGCCACCGGGCTGGATCGCGACGAAGAAGGTCAGCTGCCGGGCGCCGGAGGCGTCGGAGCCGCCGCCGCAGGCGGAGAGCGCGGTGGCAGCGAGAGCCACGGCGGCCAAGAAGGCCGAGACCAGGGCAGGCCGGCGGGGTTTCAAGTCCTCTCCTCCATTGCCGCACCTCCGGCCCGGAGGCCGCGAAGGGTGCGTTCTAAGGGTGCCCGCGTAAAGTTTTTCTAAACCGTCAGGAGCGCGGGGGGCTCAGGCGCTGGGCGCGGAGGATGCCAGCAGGCCGTCGAGTGCCTGGCGCAGGCCGGCGACGGCCGAGTCCAGCGGCGCCTGGTCGCCGGCCGCGCGGGCGCGGACGAGCGCGCCCTCGACAGTCGAGACGACGAGGCCGGCAAAGGTCGCGGCGTCCTCGGCGGCCACGCCCTCAGCCTCGAGCGCCGCGGCGATCGGGGCTTCCCAGCTCTGGAAGGCGGCGGTGGCGGCGGCGGCGAGCGCCGGGTCTTCGGGGCGGGCGAGGGCGGCGGCGGCGACCGGGCAGCCGAGCCGCTCGGGCTGGTCCTTGACGCGGCGGCGGAACATCTCACCGAACATCGTCAGCGTCTCGGCCAGGCCGCGCTGCGCCAGCGAAAGCTCGATCGCGGCGCGGATCTCGGTCCCCTCCAGTTCCGCCGCCTCGACCGCGAGCTGGCGCTTGCCGCCGGGAAAGTGGTGGTAGATCGAGCCGCGGGGCGCATTGCCACGCGCGGCGACGTCGCGCAGCTCCATCCCGGCGTAGCCCTTCTCGGCGAGCAGCCGCCGGGCGCCGTTGAGCAGGCGCTCGCGGCCATCGCGGCGCGCCGGCTCCACTGCTTTCGCGTCCTCCAGTCGCGTTATGCCCACGGACATAGTATAGTCGCCGCCGCGATGTATGACAGCGGGCATAGAAAGGGCGCGGTGGCGATCGCCTGCGCCGGCGCCTTCGTCGCCTTCCTCGACACGACGATCGTCAACATCGCCTTCCCGGACATCTCGCAGTCCTTCGCGGGCTCGGGGCGGGACGCGCTCTCCTGGGTCCTCGACGGCTACTTCGTCGTCATCGCCGCCCTGCTGGTGCCGGCCGGCGGGCTCGCCGACCGCTTCGGCCATCGCCGCATCTTCCTGCTCGGCGTCGCCGGCTTCACCGCCGCCAGCGTCCTCTGCGCGGCGGCGCCGAGCCTCGAGCTGCTGATCGCCTTCCGGGTCGTGCAGGGAGTCGCCGCGGCGATGATCGCGCCGGCCTCGCTGGCGATCGTCCTCGACAGCTTCCCGGCCGAGCGCCGCGCCGCCGGGGTCGGCCTCTGGGGCGCCGCCGCCGCGGCCGCCGCGGCAGTCGGCCCGACCCTGGGCGGGGCACTGGTCGAGCTGTCGGACTGGCGCCTCGTCTTCCTCGTCAACCTGCCGCTCGGCGCCGCGATCCTGCTCGCCGGCCGCAGCCGCCTGCCGCGGCCAAAGATCCTCGACAGCCGCCTGCCCGACCTGCCGGGAGCGGCGATGCTGGCCCTCTCGCTGGCGACGGTGACGCTGGCGATCATCGAGGGCAACGACTGGGGCTGGGCCTCGGCGGCAACGCTTGGCTGCTTCGCGGCCGCCGCGATCCTGCTGGCCGGCGTCGTCGTCCGCAGCCGCAGCCATCCGCGCCCGATCGTCGAGCCGGCGCTGTTCGCCCATGCCTCCTTCCGCGCCGGCAACCTCGGCACCCTGCTCTTCGCCGCCGCCTTCTTCTCGTTGATCCTCGGCAATGTCCTCTTCCTCACCTCGATCTGGGGCTACACCGTCCTCCAGGCCGGCGCGGCGACGCTGCCGGGGCCGGCGCTCTCGACCGTCGTCGCCGGCCCCGCCGGCAAGCTCGCCGACCGCTTCGGCCACCGCGCCGTGATCGTCCCCGGCGCCCTCTTCTTCGCCGCCGGGGTGATGGTCCTGCGCTCGGCCGGCGCCGAGCCCGACTGGCTCGGCCTCTGGCTCCCCGGCGCCTGCCTCACCGGCATCGGCATCGGCCTCGCCTTCCCAACCCTCGGCTCGGCCGCGGTCCGCGACGTCCCCGACGACCGCTTCGCCACCGCCAGCGCCGTCAACGCCGCCTTCCGCCAGGTCGGCGCCGTCCTCGGCACCGCGATCCTGGTCGCCATGGTCGGAGAACCGGCGTCGCTGTCAGCCGCGCTCAGCGCCTCCGACAGCGCCTACCTCTTCTCCGTCTTCGCCGCGCTCGCCTCAGGCGCCGCGGTGCTGTGGCTTCGACCTCAGCGCGCGGAGGACCAGAGCGCACCCCGGTCCTCCGCCGTCGGGGAGCCGCTTGAGCTGCAGACTTAGCCAGCTAGCTATTCCGCGCAGATGCTGCGGCATCAACTAGACGACGAAGAGTTCCACGTGCGTGGTGCCTCCATCGGTCTCCCCTGTGGCCGTAATGGTGCCACTGCCGGTCCCGTTTGAACCGGAGCCGGAAGTGCAAGCGCCGACGCCCGCGCCTTTTGTGTGCGTGTATTTGGCGCCTTCGAACGTGTAGGAGATTTTGATTTCCCTTGTCGTACCCGACCCGATATTGCTGAAGACCGCGGTTCCGACAACGCTCGGGGAGTCGAGGTGGATAGTGCACTTAGTGTTTGTGAACGTGATCGAATTTGATTCGGGACAGACGATGTCAATCGCGCCGATTGTCATCGAGCCGATGCTGACGCGGAACCTGCAGCTGTTCATGTCGATCGTGCATGCCACTCCCAGGCAGGTGCATTCGCTGAAGGTCGGAGTCAGTTCGATTTCGCTCGTCTGATCCACGGTTGTCCCTTTATAGGTGGCTTTTTTGCATTCCGCGGAGCCACCTGTGGTTTTGAGGAGCGTCGTGACGCCTTGGGTGCCTGTGACGGTTGCCGAGCCGCCGGGGGTCGTGCGGAAGGTGTCCGCGAAGGCCGCCCCGGCCAACGCCGCAGCCGCCATCGAGGTAGCCGCCAGAGCGGTCGCAAGCAACGTCAGATTGCGCGTCATCTCGATTGCTGAGAGGGCATTCGATAACCGGCCCAGCGGTCTTGTCAACGGAACCCGAGCCACCACGGCTAGGGCGGGGTCGGCGCAGCCGCCGTTCGGCTCAGCAGCAGGTCTCGAGTCCTCGCGCGCGCCGATTTGCGTGGGGCATTACTCCGCGCGAAGCTCGCTCCGATCTTTTGGGCTCGGCTCAGATGCTGAGCGAGCGCCAGGCGCTCTCGGCGTCGCTGAGGCCGAGGCGGATGCTGCGGTCGCCGGCGGCGATCTCGATCGCGGTGCCGCCGACCTCGCCTAGGTAGACGGCGCCGAGCGCGTCGAGCGCGGCGCGGTCGCCGCTGACCAGGAAGCCGCCGGTGCCCTCGCCGAACAGGGCCTCCTCGGGCGAGCAGCCGCGGTCGCGCAGCGGTTGCACGTCGACCCGGCAGCCGAGGCCGGCGCCGATGGCCGACTCGGCGAGGGCGCAGGCGAGGCCGCCGTCGCTGACGTCGTGGGCCGAGGCGAGCTTGCCGGCGCGGACCGCGTCGCGAACGGTGGCGCAGGCGGCGGCCACGGGGGCGATGTCGGGCTGAGGCAGGCCCATGTCCAACTCGCCGCGCTGCTTCGCCAGCTCCGAGCCGGCAAAGGTGGGGGCGAAGGGGCCGATCAAGCCGATCGCGTCGCCCGCGGCGACAAAGGAGCTGCCGGCGACCTGGGCGGGGTCCGGCAGCTCGCCGACCAATGCCACCACCGGGGTGGGATAGATCGGGCCTTCCGGCCCCTCGTTGTAAAGGGAGACGTTGCCGCCGACCACAGGCACGCCGAGCGCGGTGCAGACGTCGGCGAGGCCGGAGATCGCGCTGTCGAGCTGCCAGGCCGTCGCCGGCTTCTCGGGGTTGCCGAAGTTGAGGCAGTTGGTCAGGCCGAGCGGCTCGGCGCCGACGCAGGCGAGGTTCTGGGCACACTCCAGCACCGCCTCGACGGTGCCGGCGTAGGGGTCGCAGGCGACCCGGCGGCCGTTGCCGTCGATCGAGACGGCGATCGCGTTGCCGGCCTCGGGCAGGGCCAGGACCGCGGCGTCCGCCGACTCCGGCCGCCGCGCCGTGCGCGAGCCGACCACCGAGTCGTACTGCTCGAAGACCCAGCGCTTCGAGGCGATGCTCGGCGCCGCCAGCAGGGCCAGCAGCTCGTCCGCCGCCGAGATTCCCGCGGCCAGCGTCGCCCGGTTGCCGTAGATCCAGCCCTCCGGCGCCGCCGGCTCGAGGTCGTAGAGCGGGCAGCCGTCGACCAACGCCTCGACCGGCATCTCGCCGACGACCTCAGCGCCGCGCAGGATCCGGATCTGGCCGCCGTCGGTGACGACGCCGATCTCGGCCGATCCCGTCTGCCACTTCTCGCAGACCGCCAGCACCTCGGCCACCCGCGCCGGCTCGACCACGCCAAGCATGCGCTCCTGGGACTCGGAGACCATGATCTCGAAGGGCTCCATGTCGGCCTCGCGCAGCGGCACCCGGGCGACGTCGATGTCGATCCCGACCCCGCCGGCCGAGGCCATCTCGCCGGCCGAAGAGGTGAGGCCGGCGGCGCCGAGGTCCTGGAGGGAGACCAGCAGCCCCTTCTCCAGTAGCTCCAGGCAGCACTCCAGCACCTTCGACTCCTCGAACGGATCGCCGATCTGCACCGTCGGCCGCTTCGCCTCGTCGCCCTCGCCAAGCTCAGCCGAGGCCAGGACCGAGGCGCCGCCGATCCCGTCGCGCCCGGTCGAGGCGCCCATCAGCACGACCGCGTTGCCGACCCCGGCGGCGGCGGCGCGGACCATGTCCTCGCTCTTGGCCAGGCCGATGCACATCGCGTTGACCAGGCAGTTGTGCTCGTAGGGCTCCTCGAAGTAGATCTCGCCGCCGACCGTCGCCACCCCGATCGAGTTGCCGTAGTGGCCGATGCCGCGCACGGCGCCGTCGAGCAGGTGGCGCGAGCGGACCGAGTCCAGCTCCCCGAAGCGGAGGCTGTCGAGGATCGCGATCGGCCGCGCCCCGATCGCGAAGACGTCGCGGAGGATGCCGCCGACCCCCGTCGCCGCCCCCTGGAAGGGCTCGACCGCGCTCGGATGGTTGTGCGACTCGACCTTGAAGGCGACCGCGTAGCCGTTGCCGACGTCGACGGCGCCGGCGTTCTCGCCCGGCCCCATCAGCACCCGCTCGCCCTCGGTCGGCAGCTTGCCCAGCAGTTTGCGCGAGTGCTTGTAGGCGCAGTGCTCGGACCAGAGCAGGCTGAACATCGCCAGCTCGACCACGTTCGGCTCCCGCCCCATCTTCTCGACGATCAGCTCGAACTCGGAGTCGGTCAGCCCCAGCTCGCGGTGTTTGGCGCTGCCGACGCTCACGCGGGCGCCCCGGCTGCGGCGACGGCCTCGAAGACCCGCAGCCCGTCGGTCGAGCCGGTGAGGGGATCGACCGCATGCTCTGGGTGCGGCATCAGGCCCAGCACGTTGCCGGCCTCGTTCCTCACCCCGGCAATGTCGCGCGCCGACCCGTTCGGGTTCTGCCCGGGCGCGTAGCGATAGGCGACCTGCCCGTTCGCCTCCAGCTCGTCGAGCGCCTCATCCGGCGCGTAGTACCGGCCTTCCCCGTGCTTGGCCGGTATCGAAAGCCTCACCCCCTCGCGCCGTTCGTTCGATTGACCCCCCTCTGGGGGGGTGGATGCGTCGCGCGGCGCGACCACGAGGTCGAGCTGGCGGCAAAGGAAGCGCATGCTCTCGTTCAGCAGCAGGGCGCCGGGGAGCAGGCCCGCCTCGCAGAGGACCTGGAAGCCGTTGCAGATCCCCAGCACCGGACCGCCGGCCGCGGCGAACTCGGCGACCGCCTCCATCGCCGGCGAGAAGCGGGCGATCGCGCCGGCACGCAGGTAGTCGCCGTAGGAGAAGCCACCGGGGACGACGACCGCGTCGACGCCGCCCAGATCCCGCTCCTCGTGCCAGATCAACCGCGCCGGCTCGCCCGAGGCAACCGTGCAAGCGTGCAGCGCGTCGCGCTCGTCGCAGGATCCGGGGAACTGGAGGACGCCCCAGATCACAGGGTCTGGATCTCGTAGTCCTCGATCAGCGGGTTGGCGAGGAGCTTCTCGCAAAGCTCCCCCAGCTGCGCCGGGTCCTCGGCCTCGAGCTCGACCATGCGGCCGACCCGGACATGCTCGACGCCCTCGAAGCCGAGCGCCGGCAGCGCCCGCTCGACCGCCTTGCCCTGCGGGTCGAGGATCCCCTCCTTGGGCCGGATCAGGACCCGGGCCTTCGCCACTAGAAGCTGGTCTCCGTGATCCGCTCGAAGGCCTCGACGTATTTGCCGCGCGTCTGCTCGATCACATCGGCCGGCAGCACCGGCGCCGGCGGCGTTTTGTCCCAGCCCTGCTCGCTGGCCCAGTCGCGCACGAACTGCTTGTCGAAGGAGGGGGGGGTGCGGCCGGGCTCGTAGCTGTCGGCCGGCCAGAAGCGCGAGGAGTCCGGGGTCAGGACCTCGTCGGCGAGGACGATCTCGGCGCCGGCGTGGCGGCCGAACTCGAACTTGGTGTCGGCGAGGATGATCCCGCGCTCGGCCGCGTGCTCGGCGCCGCGCCGGTAGACCTCGATGGACACGCGGCGCAGCTCCTCCATCAGCGCCCGGTCGCCGACGATCTCGGCGGCGCGGTCGAAGTCGACGTTCTCGTCGTGGTCGCCGATATCGGCCTTGGTCGCCGGCGTGAAGATCGGCTCCGGCAGCTTGTCGGACTCGAGCAGCCCGCTCGGCAGCTCGATCCCGCAGACCGCCCCGCCCTCGCGGTATTCCTTCCAGCCGGAGCCGGAGAGGTAGCCGCGGACCACGCACTCGACCGGGTACATCTCCAGCCGCCGCACCCGCATCGCCCGTTCGGCGACCTCCTGGGGCACGTCCTCGGAGAGGAAGTGGTTGGGGACGATGTCCTCGGTCAGCCCGAACCAGAAGACCGACATCCGGTTCAGCACCTTGCCCTTGTCGGTGACCGGCGTCGGCATCACCACGTCGTAGATCGAGATCCGGTCGGAGGCGACCATCAGCAGGTCGTCGTCCCACTCGTAGATCTCCCGGACCTTTCCGGAGGAATGCAGTTTGAGATCGGTTAGGGATGGCATTAAGCCGATGCTAACCATCCGGGAAGCTGGACCACAGCCCGGCGTTTCCCTGCGATCCTTGCGCCGTGCCGCTGCCACCCGGACCAAGCGAGAGCGCGCTGGCGCAGACGCTGCGCTGGACGCTGAGGCCGCTGGCGTTCGTGAAGGAGTGCCGCGAGCGCTACGGCGACACCTTCAGCCTGCGCTTGATCGGCTTCAAGCATCTGGTTCTGATCTCCGACCCGGCGGCGATCAAAGCCCTTTACCTGGAGTCCGAGAACGAGATGTCGGCTGGCCGCAAGATGCTCTTGCGGCCCCTGCTCGGCGCCGAGTCGGTCTTCCTGCTCGAGGGCAACGAGCACCTCGCTCGCCGCAAGTTGATGCTGCCGCCCTTCCACGGCGAGCGCATGCGCTCCTACGAGGCGGTGGTGGAGGAGATCGTCACAGCCGAGATCGACTCCTGGCCGATCGGGCAGGAGTTCCCGATCCACACCGGGATGCAGGCGGTCACCCTGGAGGTGATCCTGCGGGTCGTCTTCGGCCTCGCCGACGGTCCCCGCTTGGAGCGCCTGCGCGACCTGCTGCCGGAGGTGCTGACCGAGACCGGCTCGCCGCGCGCCCTGATGCTCGGCCTCCTCGCTAGCCGCTTCGGCGAAGGGGGTCCGTGGGCGCGCTTGGAAGGGAAGCTGATGAAGGAGGTCGACGGGCTGCTCTTCGCGGAGATCGCCGAGCACCGCGCCAGGCCCGACCTCGCCGAGCGCGAGGACATCCTCTCGATGCTGATGCTGGCCCGGTTCGAGGACGGCAGCGCGATGAGCGACAAGGATCTGCGCGACCAGCTGATGACCCTGCTGCTGGCCGGTCACGAGACGACCGCGACCGCCTTGGCCTGGACCTTCGACCTGCTGTTGCGCCATCCGCCGCAGCTGCAGCGGCTGCGCGAGTCGCTCGCGGCCGGCGAGAACGACTACCTGAAGGCGACGATGTCCGAGTCGCTGCGCCTGCGGCCGGTGGTGCCGCTGATCGGGCGCAGGCTCGCCAAGGAGCTGTCGGTCGACGGCCTCACCCTGCCCGCCGGCACCAACGTCGCCCCGGCGGTCTGGATCACGCACACGCGGGCCGACCTCTACCCGGACCCCGCCGCGTTCAAGCCGGAGCGCTTCCTCGACGAAGCCCCCGATGCCTACGCCTGGATCCCCTTCGGCGGCGGCATCCACCGCTGCATCGGAGTTGCCTTCGCCGAACTCGAGATGCGGATCGTCCTGCGCGAGGTGCTGGGTCGCTGCGACCTGAGGAAGACAAGCCCGCTGGCGGAGATCGGCGCTCGCCGCAATCTCACCCTCTCGCCCAAGGATGGGACTCCGGTGATCGTCGACGCCCGCCGCCCGCCGCGCGAGACGCCCGTCGCGGCCTAGGCGCCTAGCTGCCGGACTTCGCCGGCGCGTGCGGGTGTTCCCGGGCCCAGCTGGCGATCGTGCTGGAGCCGGAGATCACCTCGCCGTCGTCGAGGACGAGGATCGGCACCTCGTTGGTGCCGCTGAGCTTCTTGATCTCGGTCCGGTCCTCGTCGCGGCTGCCCCAGGTCCAGGGCATCAACCGGTAGCCGCCGACGGTCTTCAGCTCGTACTCATAGCCGGCCGCGTCGAGCGCCTTGCCGGCCTTCGCGCAGGGATGGGCAAAGGCCGGCCCCGTCTTCTTCTGCCCGCAGGTGTAGAGGATCATCGCCGCAGCCTACCCCGCGGGCTTAAGAGGGACTAATCGCCGCCAGGGCCTCGGTGGCGGCGCGCTCGCCGGACTGGACAGCGCCGTCCATATAGCCGTTCCAGACCGTCGCGGTCTCGGCTCCGGCCCAGTGCAGCGGGCCGATCGGCGCCCGCAGGGCGCGACCGTATTCGGTCCAGCCACCGGTCGTCATCAGGCAGCCGTAGCAGCCGCGGGTCCACTCCTCCTCGGCCCAGACCCGCTCGACGAACCGCTGCGGGCGCGCCGCCCGGGGACCGAAGAGCCGGGCATGGCCGGCGAGGATCGCCGCGCGCCGCTCGGCCGCCGGCCGCGCCCCCCACTGGCGGGCGAGGCGACCCTCGAGGAAGCCGAGCAGGACCCCGGGGCTGCCGTCGGGAGGCGAGTTGTCGAAGACGACGCGGGCGGGGCCGACGTCCGTGGTCGCCTGGCCGGAGAGCCCTTGCTCGCGCCAGAACGGGCGCTCGTAGATCGACATCGTCTTGATCACGGTTCCCTGCGGCATCCGCTGGGTCAGCTGGTCGCGCCGCGCCGGCAGCGGTGGGTCGTAGGCAATGCGCCCGGCCAGGGTCGGCGGGATCGCGACGACCGCCCGCCGTGCCCGCACGGTCAGCCCGCCCGGCTCGCCGCCGGGGCCGTCGGCGACGAGGACCACGCCGTCCTCGCCGTGGCGGATCTGCCGCACCGGCGCCCCGAGGCGCAGCCGCTCCGCTCCGAGCTGCTCGGCCATCAGCAGCGCCAGCCGCTGCGAGCCGCCGTGGAAGCGGTCCTGCTGGGCGCCGCCATCGGTCCCGACCAGGGAGTTGAAGCCGCTGCCGGAGCGGGTGTAGAAGAGGACGTGGAGCAGGGAGACGTCGCCGGGCTCGGCCGCCCAGACCGCCTCGGTCGCCAGCTCGAAGAGGCCGCGGGCGGCCTCGGTGCGGGTGTTGCGCCGGACCCAGGTGGCGAAGGTCTGGCTGTCCCAGTCCGCCGCCTCGGGCGCCATCCACGGCTGCTCCAGCGGCACCTGCCGCGCCATCCGGTCGAGCCGCGCCCGCGCCTGTTCGAAGTCGGCCAGCGCCGGTGGCGGGATCGCCCGGGCAAGCTCGCGGACCAAGCCGACGCGAGCGTCGGTCAGGGCGCCGGTGTAGGAGGTGAGCTTGCCGCCGATCTCGATCAGGTGCCGCCCCTGGTCGTGGGTTGGGAAGGTGCCGACGCCGAGCTCGGCGGCGAGCGCGGAGAGCCGCTCCTGGGTCGGCCCGATCCACTGGCCGCCGACCTCGACCACCTTGCCGTCGCCGATCTCCTCGTTCAGCAGCCGCCCGCCGACCCGCTCGCGCGCCTCCACCACCAGCGGCCGCTTGCCGGCGGCGGCGATCCGCCGTGCGGCGACGAGCCCCGCGAGCCCGGCGCCCACAATCGCGACGTCGGCCTCGAGCTGCGCGGTCATCGCCCCGCTCAGGTCCTCAGCGCTTCGACCCGCTCCAAGACCTCGGGCAGGTGGGTGAGGTAGGCGCCGTAGTCGAAGACGGCGTCGAGGTCGAGCTGCGGCGCCGCCTCGGCGAGCAGGTCGCGGAACTCGGTGCGGGTGTCCCAGGCGCGCTGGGCGTTCTCCTGGACCACGCGGTAGGCGTCGTCGCGGCTCATCCCGGACTCGACCAGCGCGGTCAGCGCCCGCTGGCTGAAGAGGGCGCCGTGGGTGATCCCGAGGTTCTCCCGCATCCGCTCGGCGTGGATCGTCATCCCGCTCGCGACCTTGGTCGCCAGCTCCTGCATGTAGTCGAGCAGGATCGTCGCGTCGGGCAGGATCACCCGCTCGGCGCCGGAGTGGGAGATGTCGCGCTCGTGCCAGAGGGCGACGTTCTCGATCCCCGCCTGGGCGTAGCCGCGCAGGACCCGGGCCAGGCCGGTGACGCGCTCGGTGCGGATCGGGTTGCGCTTGTGCGGCATCGCCGAGGAGCCCTTCTGGCCGGCGGCGAACGGCTCTTCGACCTCGCGCACCTCGGTCTTCTGCAGGCCACGCACCTCGGTCGCGAAGCGCTCGAGCCCGGCGCCGGCGATCGCGATCGCCGAGGTCAGGACCGCGTGGCGGTCGCGCGGGACGACCTGGGTGGCGACGTCCTCGCGGCCGAGGCCGAGCCGCTCCATCACCCGCGCCTCGACCGCGGGCGGGATCGAGGCGTAGGTGCCGACGGCGCCGGAGAGCTTGCCGAAGGCGAGCTGGGCGAAGGCCTCCTCGAGCCGGCCGAGGTTGCGGTCGGCCTCGAAGGCGAAGCCGGCCAGGCGCAGGCCGAAGGTGGTCGGCTCGGCGTGGACGCCGTGGGTGCGGCCGACGCAGAGCGTGTCGCGATGCTCGAGCGCCCGCTCGAGCAGGGCGTCGCGGTAGGCGCGGGCCCCCGCGACGACGATCTCGCCGGCCCGGCGCAGCTGCAGCGCCAGGGCGGTGTCGAGGACGTCGGAGGAGGTGAGCCCGTAGTGGACCCAGCGCCCATGCTCGCCGACCGAGCCGGCGACGACGTCGACGAAGGCGGCGACGTCGTGGTCGGTGACCCGCTCGCGCTCGTCGACCGCCGCGACCGTGAAGGCGGCGTTCGCCCGCGCCGCCGCGGCCGCCTCGCGCGGCACGACTCCCTCCTCGGCCCAGGCCTCGGTCGCCGCCAGCTCGACCTCGAGCCAGGCCTCCATCTTCGCCTGCGGCGTCCAGACCGCCCCGATCTCGGGACGGGTGTAGCGGGGGATCATCAGCAGTTGATGATTCTGGCGGCCAGCACGCCGGCGTTTTTCGCCCCGTCGATGGCGACGCAGGCGACCGGGATCCCGGGCGGCATCTGCACCGCGGAGAGCAGCGCGTCGAGCCCGCCCAGGCTCTTGCCGAGGATCGGCACGCCGATCACCGGCAGCTCGGTGTGGGCGGCGGCGACGCCGGGCAGCGCCGCCGACATCCCGGCCCCGGCGATGATCACCTTGAGGCCGCGCATCTTCGCGTTCTGGCAGTACTCGCGGACCGCCTCGGGGTCGCGGTGGGCGCTCATCACCCGCACCTCGTAGCGGATGCCGGCGTCGTGCAGGGCGGTTCCGGCCGGCTGCATCTTCGGCTTGTCGTTCTTCGAGCCCATGATGATCCCGACGATCGGCTCGTCGACGTCGATTTCGTCGAACGCCTCCTCCACCGCGGGCATCGTCGTCGGCTGCACGGACCCGCTGGCCGAGGCGGTCGGCTGGGGCTCTGAAATCTCGCTCACTTGGCTTCCTCTCTGGGGTTAACTGGGAACGCGCTCGACGGCGCGGGCGGCGATGTCGCTGCGGATCTGCATTCCGTCGAAGGAGATCCGGCTGGCCGCATCGTACGCACGATCGCGGGCCGCGGCCGGCGTCGGCCCGAGGCCGGTGACGTTGAGGACGCGGCCACCGGCGGTGACGACCTCGCCGCCGCGCGTGGCGGTGCCGGCGTGGGTCACCTCGGCCAGCTCCGCGGCGGCCGCGAGGCCGGCGATGACGTCGCCCCTGGAGGAGGACTCCGGGTAGCCGGCGGAGGCCAGCACCAGGGTCACCGCCCAGTCCTCGGAGAACTCCGCCGTGGCGCCGGCAAGGCCGCCGGGCTCGCGCGCGGCGAGGAAGAGGTCGACCAGGTCGGAGCGAAGCCGTGGCAGCACCGCCTGCGTCTCCGGGTCGCCGAAGCGGGTGTTGAACTCCAGCACCTTGGGCCCGTCGGCGCCGATCATCAGGCCGGCGTAGAGGACGCCGTGGAAGGCGATGCCGCGCCGCTCCATCGCGGCGACGATCGGGCGGTGGACGCTGTCGACGATCTGCTCGACCTCGTCCGGGCCGAAGCCGGGCACCGGCGAGTAGCTGCCCATGCCGCCGGTGTTCGGCCCCTCGTCGCCGTCGAAGATCCGCTTGTAGTCCTGGGCCGGCGCCAGCGGCACCACGTTCTCGCCGTCGCAGAGGGCCAGCAGCGAAAGCTCCTCGCCCTCGAGGAACTCCTCCAGGACGACGACCGTCTCACCGAAGCGGCGCTCGGTGAAGAAGACGTCGATCGCCGCCCGCGCCTCGGCTTCGCTCGGGCAGAGGATCACTCCCTTGCCGGCGGCGAGGCCGTCGGCCTTCAGCACCGTCGGGTAGGGCGCGCCGGCGATCTGCTCCAGCGCCTCCTCGCGGCTGCGCAGGAGGACATGGCCGGCGGTCGGGACCCCCGCCTCCCGCATCAGCTCCTTGGCGAAGGCCTTCGAGCCCTCCAGCTCGGCCGCGGCGGCAGAGGGGCCGAAGGCCGGGATGCCGGCCTCCTCGAGCGCGTCGACGAGGCCGACGACCAGCGCCGCCTCGGGGCCGATCGCGGCCAGGTCGATCCGCAGCCGCTTGGCCGCGGCGACGATCGCCTCGACGTCGTCGGCGGCTACCTCAGGCAGGCACTCCGCGTCGGCCGCGATCCCGGCGTTGCCGGGCGCGCAGAACAGCTCGGGCGCATGGGCGGAGCGGGCCAGCGCCCGCACGATCGCGTGCTCACGCCCGCCGCCACCGACTACGAGGGCCTTCAAGGACGCTAGAGCGCCCCGGCCAGATCGTCGGCCGAGATAGCGGTAAGCGTTTGGCTGCTCATCGTCCCGCGCGAGCCGAGCTCGACCGAGACCTTGGCCATCGTCTTCTCGTCGGGCGCCTCGACCACGGTGACGAAGTCGTACTGGCCGAGCGTCGCGTACTGCGCCACGACCTTGGCGCCGATCTGCTCGACCTCCTTATTGACCTCAGCGACCCGGCTGGGGTTGTTCTTGAGGGTCCGAACTCCCTCGGCGGTCAGGTTGGTGAGCATCAAATAAGTCGGCATTTCATCCTCCAAGTCTTGGATCGTGCCCGTGGGACAACCGTACTGCTTCGGTGGTGGAGGAGGGATCATCTGCCCCTCCATCAGAAGCCGTCGCGCAGCTGGGTCGCGCGGCTAGGGCATGGGCCCCCGTCCTTGAGCTTCTGCTGGAGGGGCAGATGATCCCTCCATCAACACGGAGCGGCGGGTGGCCCAGGTTCGGAAGCTCCCGGAAGAGCTGACACGCCAAAGGTTCGGAAGCTCTTCAAGAGCCGGCGGAGCCTGAGTGCGAAATCTCACCTGGAAGGCGCCGCTCGCTGAGCTTTTTCGCCAGCTTCCGAACCCTGGGCGTCTACCGGAGCGCGCTTCGCAGGGAGGGCCTAGTGCCCCTCCAGCAGAAGCTCAAGGAACCACGTTCGAACCCTCGGGGCTCGCCCAGCTGCGCGACGGCTTCTGATGGAGGGGCACTAGGCCCTCCCCCGACGGTTGCTCCGTCCCTAGACGCTCAGTACCCGACCGGGTGCCGCACGACGAACCCTTCGGGGTACGGCGGCTCACTGTGCCACCGCGGCCCCGAAACCCCGGCTGGGTTCCCCGCCGTGTCGAAGCGCAGCCCGGCGATCGTCATGTAGGCGTGGGTGGCGTTGGCGTAGATCGTGATCCAGTTGCCGGGGCCCGGTTCGCCGTAGCTCTCCAGCGAGCCTGAGGTGAGCGGGGTGCCGAGCAGGCCGGCGCCGTAGAGGGCGAAGCTGACCGCGCCCGAGCAGTCGTAGCCGTAGGAGTACCAGGAGCCGTGGCCGCCGCCCCAGACGTAGGGGGTGGTGGTGATCGAGTTGGCCGCCGCGATCGCCGCCTTGATCGCCGGCGGCGCGTTGCGCGGGGAACTGGCCAGGGTGCCGGTTAGGACCGCGCTGGCGCCCGCCGTTTCGAGGCCGTTGGCGAGCGGCGCCAGGGCCCAGTCGACGTAGCGGGACTGGCACTCGCCTTCGATCCGCGCGGCTTCCTGCTGCACCAGCTGCACGTACCACTCGGCCTGGTTGTGGGTAAAGACGCCGGCGCTGAGGCTGCCGCGCGACCAGATCATCCGCGCCAGGGTCGCGGCCGAGTCGACCGGGTCGCCGTGGCGGATGCGCCCGTCTTCGTCGCCGTCGACCGCGTAGGCGTTCCACTCGCTGGCGTCGAGCCCCAGCGGCCCTTCTTCGTGCAGCTGCCGTTTGTCGAGGCCGCGGCCGAAGTTGGACTCGAGGTGGGCGATCGCGGCCAGCGTCCAAACTCCGCGCTTGCCGAGTTCGTAGCGGGCGGCGGCGTCCTCGAAGGCGCGCATGTACTCGTGCGGGATCTTCGCTTTCCAGTCCGGAGCGGCTTCGCATTTGAGGACCTGCAGCTGCGGGCTGAGGGTGGCCGCGAGGCCGGGGCCGCCGACCGCGCCGGCGTAGCAGCCGGCGTTGGCGAGGACCTCGGCGACGTACCAGTCGGCGTGGTTGTAGGCGTAGATCGCGCCGTAGGTGTCGGCCGGCATGCCGGAGGCGCTGAGGTAGCTGGCGGCGGCGTAGATCGCGTCTTCGGGGTCGTTGGGGTCGGCGACGCCGTCGCCGTTGGCGTCGACGCCGTAGCCGGCCCAGGTTTCGGGCATGAACTGCATCCAGCCGACGGCGCCGGCGGAGGAGGGCCCGAGGTTGGTGCCGAAGGCGGTCTCGACCTGGTTGATCCCGGCCAGCACCGCCGGCCCCTGCGGTCCTAGCGCGTAAGTGGCGGCGGCTCGCTGGTAGATCGGGATCAGCATCGGCGGCACGCCGGTGGCAGCGCAGGTCGAGGCGGGCAGGGAGGGAATCGGCAGCACCGCGCTGGGGCTGGGCAGGGCGGGCAGGGCACCGGCAGTGCCTTCGGTGGGGGCGGCCGCTTCTTCGGCCCCGGCGTCGCCCGCGCCGTTGCCGGCGGAGACGCCGCCGCTGGCGGCGGGAGGCTCGGTCGCGGTGGGAGCCGGTGGCGCCAGGGTGGTGCCCTGCTGCAGCGGCGCCGGGTCCGCCGTCGGCGCGGCCAGCGCGCTGGCCGGTTCTTCCAGGGTGGCGCCGGCGCTGACCGGTTCCGCCCCGGCGGCGCGGGCGGCGAACGGAGCCGAGAGCGCGACGGTGGCGACGGCGACGGCGACGGCCGTGCGGATCTTGTCGGCGCGCTTCATCCTCAGCCGAGCACGTTGGTGACGCGCCACCCGTCGCCCTTCAGTTTTTCCATCTGCAACCGCAGCTCGCTGGTCACGCCAACCCGCAGCAGGGAGACGCTGACCGGGAAGACGCCGGCGTTGGACGGCGCCGGCACGACGTTGAGGACCTTGGCCTTCGGCACCTTGACGTTGGCTGGAAGCCGCGGCGGCCGTTTGAGCAGCGCCTGCGCAAGCTCCGGCGTCGCCGTCGCGGCGAAGCCGCCGCGGACCGCCGGGTCGCTGCCGCCGGTCTCGTAGCGGAGGAAGGCGGCGGCGAATTGATCGGCGACGGCGAGGGCGGCCGGGCCGGCGGGCGGCCCGTCGACCTGGGCGCCTTTGCGGGCCGAGGAGGAGGAAGAGGAGGTGGCGGCTGGCGCCGACGAGGTGGCGGCGGCGGGTGGCGCGGCGGCCTCGGCGCTGGGCTCCGCGGAGGACTTGACGACCGCCTTGGCCGGATCGGCCTCAGGGCTCGCGGCCGGCGACTGCCCGGGCTTGAAGACCGGCGTTGCCCCGTGCAGGGTCGGCTCGGCCGGCTTCGGAGCCGTCGTCTCCGCGCTCGCGATCGGGGCGGAAGCCTCGCTGAGCCGGGTCACCGTCGTCTGCTGGTGCGGCCCGTCCGGGGCGGCCCAGACCAGGCCGGCGACGCCGGCGCCGGCGGCCAGCAGGACGACCGCGGCGCTGGCCAGCGCCCGTCCCGGGCGGCCGATCGTCGCGGCCCGGTCCGCGGCCGGCCAGATCAGCTTTTTGCGCAGGGAGTAGTCGACCCGTTCGAGCGGTGAGCTGACCGCCTCGCCGGTCGCCCTCAGCGCCCGGCCGGAGCCGCTGCGGACGCGATCCTGCGCGCTCCAGGCGGAATCGGCAAGCGCAGCACGGCGCGAGTACGCGCTCGCGTCCGTCGAGTCGGATTTGCCGGGTTGCCGTTTGGACATCGTTACTTCTCTAAAAGCTTATGTCGGATTGTTACAACCGACCCTTAAACCCGCATGAACGCGTGTCAGATCGCACCCTTGGCGAAGACCAGCTCGCCCGCGGCGGCATCGACCTCGACCAGGTCGCCTTCTGCGAACTCGCCCTCGAGGATCTTCAGCGCCAGTTTGTCGACCAGCTGCTTCTGGATCACCCGCTTCAGCGGCCGCGCCCCGTAGGTCGGGTCGTAGCCAAGGTTCCCGAGCAGCGAGCGAGCGTCCTCGCTCAGCTCGATCTCGATCCCACGCTGCTTGACCCGGCCGACCAGCTGGTCCACCTGCAGCGCGACGATGCGGCCGATGTCGGCCTTCGAGAGCCGGTGGAAGATCACGGTGTCGTCGATCCGGTTGAGGAACTCGGGCTTGAAGGTCGCCGCCAGCACCTCTTCGATCTGCTCGCGGATCTGCTCGTCGACCTGCTCGCCGAGGATGCGCTCGCTGCCGACGTTGGAGGTCATGATCAGGACCGTGTTGGTGAAGTTGACGGTGCGGCCCTGGCCGTCGGTGAGGCGGCCGTCGTCCATGATCTGCAGCAGCGTGTTGAAGACGTCGGGGTGGGCCTTCTCGATCTCGTCCAGCAGCACCACCGCGTAGGGGCGCCGCCGCACCGCCTCGGTCAGCTGCCCGCCCTCCTCGTAGCCGACGTAGCCGGGTGGGGCGCCGACCAGCCGCGAGACCGTGTGCTTCTCCATGTACTCGGACATGTCGAGGCGGACGATCGCCTGCTCGGAGTCGAACATGAACTCGGCCAGCGCCTTCGCCAGCTCGGTCTTGCCGACCCCGGTCGGGCCGAGG
>DASYKN010000023.1:0-2551 GCA_035995325.1 Solirubrobacterales bacterium | reverse complement strand
CCGTCGCTGTCGATCAGGGCGAAGCGGCCGGGGTGCTCGGAGGCGGCGGAGCGCAGCAGGCCGGCGAGGGTGGCGGCGGCGAGGCTCGGGCTCTCGGCTTCGCTGGTGTCGAGGGCGCCTGCGGTGAGGAAGACGAGACGGCTCTCCTCCGTCTCGTCGGCCAGGTGGGCCTGGATCGCTGCCAGCGCCTTGGCGGCGAAGGCGTGGGAGGCCTCGACCGGGTCCCCTTGGTCCCACTCGCGGGTGTCGATCAGGGTCGTCTCGGGCTCCTCGCCTGCCTCGGGCAGGGAGAGCTCCTGCCAGCCGAGGCGGTAGAGCGAACCCTGTTTGGCCTGGCCGGCCAGTTGGGCCCGATCCACGGGGCGCCTGTAGACGGAGCCGACCTCGAGCGCCGGGACGCCGCTTGGGTCGACGGCGAGCAGGCGCAGGCGGTCTTCCTGCAGCGAGAGGCGGACGTGCAGCGAGGCAGCTCCGGGTCTGAGCGCGCGCACCCCGCGCCACTCGGAGGGCAGGCCCGGAGCCGGCTCGGCCCCCTCCCCCACGGCGCCGAGCATCGCCCCGTGCAGGGCCGAGTCCAGCAGCGCCGGGTGGATCGCGAAGCGGGCGGCTTCGGGCTGCTGGGCCTCGGCCAGGGAGACCTCGAGGTAGATCTCCTCGCCGTCTTGCCAGGCGGCGCCCAGGCCCTGGAAGGCGGGGCCGTAGCCGAAGCCGGCGTCGGCCAGGCGCTCATAGAGTTCGGCGCTTTGGAGCGGCTCGGCGCCCGCGGGCGGCCAGGCGGGGAAGGGCTCGGGAGCACTCGGCTGCTCGGTGGAGAGGGTGCCGGCGGCGTGCAGGGCCCACTCCGCCCGCTCGCCCTCTTGCTCCTCGGCCGTCTCGGGGCGGGAGTGGATCGAGACCGAGCGCCTTCCCTCCTCCTCGGGGCCGACCGCTACCTGGATCGCGACCGCGCCCTGCTCGGAGAGGACCAACGGCGCTTGCAGGGTCAGCTCCTCGACCGTCTCGGCGGCGGCCAGCTCGCCCGCCTTGAGGGCCATCTCCAAGAAGGCGGTGCCGGGCACGATCGTCGCCTCGAAGACGCTGTGGTCGGCCAGCCAGGGGTGGGTGGCGAGGGAGAGGCGGCCGGTCAGGGTGAGGCGCTCGCCGCCGGGGTCTTCGATCGCCGCCGCCAGCAAGGGGTGATCGAGGGCTCCCTGCCCGATCGAGCCGGCGTCGGTGGGACCGGCGGCGCCGGCGAGCCAGAAGCGCTCCCGCTGGAAGGGGTAGGTCGGCAAGGGCACGCGCTTGGCGGCCGGGTAGAGCCCCGCCCAGTCGAGCTCGACCCCGGCGACGTGGGCCTCGGCGAGGGAGCGGGCGAAGCGGTCGGGGCCGCTTTGCTCGCGGCGCAGGCTGCCGAGCACGGCGACCGGCTCGGCGGGCCCGAGGTCATCGATCGTCGACTGCAGGCCGAAGGCGAGCACCGGGTGGGGGCTGATCTCGATCAGGGTGCGCTGGCCCTGGCCCAGGAGCGCGCGGGTGACCGGCTCCAGGCGCACGGTCTGGCGCAGGTTGGCGAACCAGTACTCGGCGCCGAGCTCGGCGGTGTCGATCGTCTCGCCGGTCACGGTCGAGTGGAAGGGGATCTCGCCGCCGCGGGGGGAGATCGGGGCGAAGGCCTCCAAGAGCTCCTCGCGCAGGGCGTCGATCTGGGCCGAGTGGGAGGCGTAGTCGACGGCGATCAGCTTGGCGCGGATCCCGTCTGCCTCGCAGGCGCCGATCAGCTCTCTGAGCGCGTCGGGGTCCCCGGAGACGACGAGGTCGGCGGGACCGTTGATCGCGGCCAGGGAGAGGCGATCGCCGAAGGGCTCCAGGCGCGGGAGGATCTGCTCCACCGCGAGGGAGACCGAGGCCATGCCGCCCTTGCCGGCCAGGGAGACCAGTGCCTTGCTGCGCAGGGCGACGATCCGGGCCGCGTCAGCGAGCGAGAGGCCGCCGGCGACGTGGGCGGCGGCGATCTCCCCCTGGGAGTGGCCGACCACGACCGCGGGCTCCACCCCGCAGGCGCGCCACAGCCGCGCCAGGGAGACCATCACCGCAAAGAGCGCGGGCTGGACGATGTCGAGGCGATCGAGCCACTTGCCCCCCTCTTCGCGCAGGACCTCTCCCAGGGACCAATCGACGAAGGGGGCGAGGGCCTCCTCGCACTCCTCGATCGCGGCGCCAAAGAGCGGCGAGGCCGCGATCAGGTCGAGCGCCATCCGCTCCCACTGGGAGCCCTGGCCGGGGAAGAGGAAGGCGGGGCGGCGCTCGCCCGAGGCGAGGGCGGAGATCGCCGCCTCGCTCTCCTTTTCGGCGGCGAAGGCATCGAGGCCGCCGAGCAGCTCCTCGCGCTCGGAGCCGAGGATCACCGCGCGCCGCTCGAAGCGGGACCTGGTGGTGGCGAGGGAGAGGCCGGCGTCGGCGGGGTCCAGCTCGGGGTTGCCCCGAAGGTGAGCGGCGAGGTTGGCGGCGCCCTCGCGCAGGGCGGGCTCGGATTTGGCCGAGAGCGGCAGCAGCAGGGCGCCGGGCAGCGGCG
>DASYKN010000022.1:0-2124 GCA_035995325.1 Solirubrobacterales bacterium | reverse complement strand
GGCGAAAGCCGAACCCGCAGCGAGGAGGCCCCCCCGTGCCGCAGGCTCACTCCTCGCCAGCCGAACGGCACCCGCGGCCCATCGTCCCCAGCGCTGCCCGGGTCCAGCAGGGAGACGTGCAGAGCCGCATCCAACAGCGCCGGGTGCACCGCGTAGCCCTCGCCACCGCCGGCCTCCTCGGGCAGCCCCACCTCCGCGAAGAGCTCCTCGCCGCGCCGCCAGGCGGAGGTGACGCCGAGGAAGGCGGGGCCGTAGTCGACCCCCAGCTCGGCGGCGCGGTCATAGATCGCCTCGACCGCGATCGGCTCGGCTCCTTGGGGCGGCCACTGGCCGAGGTCAAAGGTAGGGCTGGTGCTTGCAGGTCCGAGGGCACCAGCGGCGTTGCGGGTCCACTCCTCAGGCTCGGCACCCGCTTCACCCTCGGGCCGGGAGTGGATCTCGATCTCGCGTCTGCCGGCCTCCTCGGGGGCGCCGACTTTTACCTGCAGCTGCACGGCACCACGCTCTGGCAGCACCAAGGGCGCTTCCAAGGTCAGCTCCTCGATCGTCTCGGCGCCGACCTCCTCCCCGGCTCGCAGGGCCATCTCCACGAAGGCGGTGCCGGGCAGGATCGTGGTGCCGTGGACGACGTGGTCGGCGAGCCAGGGGTGGGTCTTTAAGGAGATGCGGCCGCTGAGCAGGGTCTCCTCGCCTCCGGCGAGAGAGGTGGCGGCGCCGAGCAGGGGATGGTCGGTGGCGGCCTGGCCGATCGCGGCCGCATCGCCAGCGGCGCTGGCGGGCTCCAGCCAATAGCGGCTGCGCTGGAAGGCGTAGGTGGGGAGGTCGACGCGCTGGGGTGAGTGGGGGGCAAAGAAGGAGTACCAGTCGACGGCGAGGCCGTGGCAGTGGGCGGCGGCGAGGGCGGCGAGCAGGGCCTCGGAGTCATCGCGGCCCTTGCGCAGCAGCGGCGCCAGGGTGGGCGCGGCGCTGTCGGCAGCCGTGGCGCCCTCGGCAAGGCCGCCCTGGGCCATCGCGCAGAGCACGCCGTCGGGGCCGAGCTCGAGGTAGGTGCTGACGCCCTGGTCCTGGAGGTATTTGATCCCGTCTTGGAAGCGGACCGCCTCGCGGACCTGGCGCGCCCAGTAGGCGGGGGAGGCGGCCTCGGCGCTCAGAGGCTCGCCGCTGAGGTTGGAGACGATCGGGATCTGGGGCTCCTCGAAGGACAGACCTTCAGCCACCGCTTCGAACTCCGCCAGCATCGGCTCCATCAACTGCGAGTGGAAGGCGTGGCTGACCTTGAGGCGGGTCGCCTTGCGGCCCTTGCCCTTCCAGAGCTCCATCAAGGCCAGGACGCCCTCCTCGGGGCCGGAGACGACAACCGAGGTGGGGTCGTTGACGCCGGCGATCGAGAGGCCCTCGACGCCCTCCAAGCTCTCAACGACCTCTTGCTCGGAGGCCGCGATCGCGACCATCGCCCCGCCCGCCGGCAGGGCGCCCATCAGGCGACCCCTTGCCGCCACCAGGGTGGCGGCGTCAGCGAGCGAGAGAACGCCGGCGATATGGGCGGCGGCCAGCTCGCCGATCGAGTGGCCGATCAGGAAGTCGGGTTTTAGGCCCCAGGTCTCGATCAGCCTGAACAGGGCCACCTCGAGCGCGAAGAGGGCCGGCTGGGTCAGCTCGGTGCGGTCGAGCGCCTTCGCCTCCCGAGAACCCTCCACGGCGAAGAGGTGATCCTTCAGCGAGAGGCCGAGCTGGGGATCGAGCTCGGCGCAGGTCTCATCCAGTGCCTTGGCGAAGGCGGGGAAGGCCTCATAGAGCTCGCGGCCCATGCCGGGGCGCTGGGCGCCCTGGCCGGTCAGCATCAGGGCGCTCTTGGTGGCGCCGGCTTTGCCCGCGACCACGGCCGCATGGGGTTTGCCGCTGGCCAGCGCGCCGAGGCCCTGCAGCAGCTGCTCACGGTCGGCGCCGATGACCGCGGCGCGCTGCTCCAGGGCGGCGCGCGAGGTGGCAAGGGAGAAGCAGGCGTCGGTCAGGTCGAGGTCGGGCTTGGCTTCGAGGTGGGAGCGCAGGCGCTCGGCCTGGGCGGCCAGGGCCTCAGGGCTCTTGGCGGAGAGCAGCAGGGGGAGCGAGCGCGGGGGCGGGGCC
>DASYKN010000021.1:0-14186 GCA_035995325.1 Solirubrobacterales bacterium | reverse complement strand
CTGGAGCGACTTCGCGCTCGGGATCGCGGTCGGGATGATCGCCTACACCGGGATCGAGACGATCTCCAACATGGCCGAGGAGGCCAAGGACGCGGCGAAGACGATCCCGCGCAGCGTCGGCCTGGTCGTCGTCGCGGTGCTGGGCCTCTACCTGCTGATCCCGATCGTGGCGCTCTCGGCGATGCCGGTCGTCCAGAACAGCGCCGGCCACTACGTCACCGAACTCGGCTCCAAATTCGCCGACGACCCGATCCTCGGCATCGTCGAGAACCTCGGGCTGACCCACGCGCCGACCGAAATCCTCCGCTACTACGTCGGCGTGCTGGCGGCGGTGATCCTGCTGATCGCCACCAACGCCGGCCTGATCGGCGTCTCCCGCCTGACCTACTCGATGGGCCAGCACCGGCAGCTGCCGGAGGCGCTGCGCCAGGTCCACCCGAAGTACCGCACCCCCTACATCGCGATCCTGATCTTCGCTGCGATCGCGATCGTCACCCTGCTGCCGGGCCAGACCGACTTCCTGGCGACGCTGTACTCGTTCGGGGCGATGCTCTCGTTCACGATCGCCCACGTCGCGGTGATCCAGCTGCGGCGGGTGGAGGCGGACCGCGAGCGCCCGTGGAAGCCGCCCCTGAACATCCGCGCCTTCGGCTTCGAGCTGCCGCTGAGCGCCGTGCTGGGCGGCCTCGGCACCTTCGCCGCCTGGGTCGTGGTGATGGCGCTGAACCCGCGCACGCTCTTCGTCGGCACCGGCTGGATGGTGCTGGGGATCGCCGTCTACGTCCTCTACCGGCGCAACCAGAAACTGCCGCTGACGGAGACCGTCAAGGTCGTGACGCCGGAGCCGCTGGGGGTCGAGGAGGTCGAGTACCGCAGCGTCCTGGTCGGCTTCGAGGACGACGAATCGTTCTCGCCGGAGGTGGTCGCGACCGCGGTCAAACTGGCCTCGAAGCGGCGCCGCGGGATCCACGTCCACTCGATGCTGACCGTGCCCACCAACCTGCCGCTGAACGCCGACATGCCCGAACAGGAAGAGGCGGCGCAGCGGATGATCGAGGAGGCGAAGCTGATCGGCGGCCAGCGGGTGACCGGGCACGTCGCCCGGGTCCGGCCCGGCCAGGCCGGCTACTCGATCTCCGAGGAGGCGGAGCTGATCAAGGCGGCGGCGATCGTGATCGGGCTGCGCTATCGCGGCGGCGTCCCGCTCTACGACAAGACCCTGCAGACGGTCCTCGGCGAGCGCCCCTGCCGGGTCATCGTCGTTTCCGACCCGCCCAGCACGCCGCCGGTGCCGACCGCCGCCCTGGTCGAGGTCGCCGAGTGATCTACCGCGGCGCCGTGCGCGCCTTCTCAGCCGCTTTCGTCGTGATCGGCCTGGTCGTGCTGACCGTGACCCTGGTCAATGGCGGCGGGCCGCTCTCGGTCGGGGTGCTGATGGGCCTCGCCTTCGTCGTTGTCGGCGCCGGCCGGCTCTGGATCTCCTTGCGGATGGAGGGGTGAGCGTGCCGACCGAGCCCGGGGGCCGGCCCAAGGGACCGCCGCGCCCCGACGGGCGCCGCGAGCGGATGCTGAAGCGCGGCGTCGGCGTCCCCTGGCTGTTCGCCGCCGCCTACTCGGCGGTCGGCTTCTCGATCTACTTCGCGCTCGGCGTCGTCGCCGACCGCGGCCTCGGCCTGACGCCGCTGATCTTCCTCGCCTCCGGCCTGTTATTTGGCCTGACCACGCTCAGCTACGTCGAGGGCGGGGCGATGTTCCGCGAGCGCGGCGGCTCTTCGACCTTCGCCCGCCACGCCTTCAACGAGCTGATCGCCTTCATCGCCGGCTGGGCGATCCTGATCGACTACCTGATCGTGATCGCCCTGGCGGCGATCTCGGTCCCGCACTACCTGGAGCCGATCTCCGGCAGCTTCGACAAGCCGGGCTGGGAGATCGGCATCGCCGCGGCGGTGATCGTCGCGGTCTGCGTCCTCAACATCCTCAACGTCACCGGCCGCGAGCGCCAGCGCTCGCTGGCCTTCCTGGCGCTGGCCGACCTCGGCCTGCAGCTGGCGGTGATCGTCGTCGGCGCCCTCGTCGTCATGCACCCCGACCGGCTGACCGAACAGCTGCACCTGTTCAGCGAGCCCAACTTCAAGGACATCGTCTACGCCGCGGTGGTGGCGATGCTCGCCTACGCCGGGATCGAGGCCGCCTCCGACCTGGCGCCGGACATCGACGTCCCCCGCCGCGACCTCAAGCGGATCGCCTCGTTGGGGGCGATCGCGGTGCCGCTCGTCTACGCCGGCATGGCGGCGATCGCGCTGATGGCGGTACCGGTCGTGGCCGGGCCGCACGGGCCCGAGACCGCGCTCGGCAACCAGTTCATCGAGGAGCCGGTGCTGGGAGTGGTCTCGGCCTTCCATCCCGCCTGGGTCGCCGACTCGATGCGCTGGATGGTGGCGCTGATCGCCGCCCCGGTCCTGTTCTGGGCGGCCAACACCTCGATGCTCGGCGTCTCCCGCCACATCTACACGCTGGCGATCAACCGCCAGATTCCCAGCTGGCTGGGCAAGCTGGGGAAGCGCCGGGCGACGCCCTACGTGGCGATCACGATCTCCGGCCTGATCGCCCTCGGGCTGGTGATCCCGACCAACGTCAAGCTGCTGGCCAGCATCTACGCCTTCGGCGCCACCCTGGCGATCACGATCGCGCACCTCTCGATCATCCGCCTGCGGATCGGCCAGCCCGACCGGCCGCGGCCGTTCCGGATCCCGCTCGGGGTCAAGTGGCGCGGCGCCGAGCTGCCGCTGCCGGCGATCGTCGCCGCCGTCCTCAGCGGCCTCGCCTTCGTCAGCGTCCTGCTCTACCACGACGTCGCCCGCTGGGTCGGCCTCGGCTGGATGGGCTTCGGCCTGCTCTTCTATGTCGTCTACCGCAAGGTCTTCGAGGGGACGACGCTGACCAAGCGGGTCTCGGTTCCCGAGCGGGCGCTGACCAAGCAGGTGCCCGAGGTCGAATTCCGCAACATCCTGGTGCCGATCTTCGGCACCAAGCTCGACGACGACATCGTCGCCACCGCCGGCCGCCTCGCCGCCGCCGAGCAGGAGGAGTCGAGCGACAGCGACGAAGACGCCCGGCTCGACCTCGTCTACGTGATCGAGGTGCCGCTGACCCTGCCGCTGGACGCGCCGCTGCCGCCCGAGCGCGAGGCCGAAGCGCGGCGGGCGCTGGAGCGCGCCCGCGAGGTCGGCGAGGAGTACGAGGACGTCGGCGTCAGCACCGAGGTGATCCGCGCCCGCAAGGTCGGCGCCGGCATCCTCGAGGCGGCGCGGCGCAGCGGCGCCGAGGCGATCGTGATCGGCGGCGAGCCGCCGACGAAGATCCGCGGCGGCGCCACGATCGGCGGGATCGGCGCCGCCAAGCCGGCGGAGATCGGCGCCGCGACCGAGTACGTGCTGAAGAAAGCCCCCTGCCGGGTCCTGCTTACCGCCCCACCTGAAACGCTGCCGGAGCCGCCGCCCGCGCCGGCCGTCGCGGACTAGTATCCGCGCCATGCTGATTCTGATCGTTGGCTGTGGGCGCGTGGGGTCTTCCGTGGCCCGGGCGATGCTCCGCGAGGGCCACGAAGTCTCCTGCCTCGACGAGGACCCCGAGTCCCACGCCCGGCTCGAGGTCGGGCTCGAGAAGAGCTGGGAGGACCTCGGCGGCCAGTTCACGGTCGGCGCCGGGCTCGAGACCGAGGCCCTGGTCGCCGCCGGCATCGAGCGCGCCGACGCCTTCATCGCCTCCACCGACGGCGACAACACCAACATCGTGATCGCCCAGATCGCCCAGAAACGCTACGAGGTGCCGACCGTGATCGCGCGGGTGCTGGATCCGCTGCGGGCCGAGTGGTACCAGCGGCAGGGCCTGCACACGGTCTGCCCGACCCGAGTCGCGATCGACATGCTCGAGGACGCGGTGCGCAAGGGCGCCGAGGGCGGCGACTCCCCGGACGACGCGGCGGAAGCCGCCTAGGAGGCTGGGGAGCGGATGTACATCATCGTCGTCGGAGCGGGCAAGGTCGGTTGGAACCTGGCGCGCGAGCTGCTGGACAAAGACCACGAGGTGACGCTGATCGAGAACGACCGGCGCCGCTACCTGACCGTCGAGCAGGAGCTGGAGCACAACGTCTCCTACGGCGACGCCTCGGAGCTGTGGGTGCTGGAGCGAGCCGGAATCCAGCGCGCCGACATGGTGATCGCGCTGACCGGCGACGACGAGGACAACATGCTGATCTGCCAGGTCGCGAAGCAGAAGTACCTGGTCGGCCAGATCATCGCCAGGGTCAACAACCCGCGCAACCGCCAGCACTTCGACCTGCTCGGGATCAAACCCTCGGTCTCGGCCACCGACCTGATCCTGCGCCTGCTCGAGCACGAGGTGCCCGAGTACGGCCTGGTCCACCTGCTCGACCTGCAGGAGGAGCAGCTGGAGATCATCGAGATGCTGCTCGGCAAGGACTCTGGCGTCACCGGTCGCCGGGTCGGGGACCTGCAGATGCCCGAAGGCAGCCTGCTGATCTCCGTCCTGCGCTCGGGCAAGGGCTTCGTGCCCACTGCCGACACCGTGCTGGAGGAGGGCGACGAGGTTCTCGCCGTGCTGGACCCGGGCAAAGAGGACGACCTGAAGGTTCTCTTCGGCCCTGAAGGCAACGGCAGCAACGGTGCCTGACCGCGAGGTCGACTTTCTCCTCGTCGGCGGCGGCTTGGCCTCCGCCTCCTGCGCCGGGGAGCTGCGCAAGCGTGGCGCCCAGGGCTCGATCCTGCTGGTCGGGCGCGAGCCGGAGCCGCCCTACGAACGGCCGCCGATCTCGAAGGAGTACCTGCGCGGCGAGGCAGAGCGCAGCGACGCCTACGTCAACCCGCCCTCCTGGTATGAGCAGAACGGGGTCGAGCTGCTGAGTGGGCGCAACGTGATGGCGCTCGACACCGCCAGCCATACGGCGAAGCTCCAGGGCGGGGAGGAGGTCGCCTTCGGGCAGGCGCTGCTGGCCACCGGCGCCAACGTCAACATCCTCCGCCTCGAGGGGGCCGAGAACGAGGGCATCCACTACCTGCGGGCCTTCGGCAACTCCGACGCGATCCGCAAGGAGGCCGAGGCGGCCAAGCACGTCGTCCTCGTCGGCGGCAGCTACATCGGCTGCGAGGTCGCCGCCTCGCTGACCGCCAAGGGCGGCAAATGCTCGATCCTGGCGATGGAGGACGTGGCGCTCTCGCGAACCTTCGGCGAGGACGCCGGCCGCTGGTTCCAGGACCTGATCGAGTCCAAGGGAGTCGAGTTCCACGGCGGCGAGGAGCTGGAGGCCTTCGAGGGCGACGGCCGGGTCAGCGCTGTCGTCACCAAGAGCGGGCTCAGCCTCGAGTGCGACCTGGTCGTCGTCGGCGCCGGCGTGCGCCCCGACGCGATGCTCGCTCAGCGCGCCGGGATCGAGGTCGACGGCGCGATCGTCTGCGACTCGAAGCTGCGGACCTCGGCCGAGGGCGTCTACGCGGCCGGCGACTGCTGCTCCTACGAGAGCGTCGTCCACGGCCGCCGCATCCATGTCGAGCATTGGGACGTGGCGATGCAGCAGGGCATCCACGTCGCCGCCAACATGCTCGGCGAGGACAGCGACTACACGGTCGTCCCCTATTTCTTCAGCGACCTCGCCGACTGGGCCAGCCTCGAGTACGTCGGCCCGGCCCAGGACTGGGACGAGGAGGTCTGGCGCGGCGAGCGCGAGCAGGGCCAGTTCTCGGTCTGGTACCTGAAGGACGGCCGCGTCGCCGGCGCGCTCAGCGTCGAGCGTTCCGAAGACCTCGCCGAAGCCCGCCGCATGCTGGCCGATGGCGTCGACGTCTCCGACGCCCGTGAGCAGATCGCCGACCCCGGCAGCGACCTTTCGGCGATCGGCGCCTGAGAGTCGGCAGGCGGCTCGCCGGGTATCCTTCCGGGAGCGCTTTGCGGCCTGGTGTAATGGCAGCACACCTCTCTCTGGAAGAGGCAGTCGGGGTTCGAGTCCCTGGGCCGCAGTTAGTTAGATGAGACCCTCCAAGCTCTTGACGATCGCCGTTTCGCTGGCCCTGGTGGCGCTGGTTGCCGCCGGCTGCGGTGGCGGTGGCGACGACTCGACCGAATCGACGGCGACGACCACGGAAGCCGCGGCGCTGACCAAGGCCGAACTGATTGCCCGGGGCGACGGGGTCTGCGGCGAGGTCAACGCCGCAGTCGGCGCGGTCGGCAGCTCCGAAGCCGAAGTGCCGCAGCAGATCGAGCAGGTCTCCGACCTCTACATCGGCATGGTCGAACGGATCAAGGACTTCGGCCCGCCCGCCGAACCGGAGGGCTACGACGAACTGATTGCCGCCGCCGAAGCGCTCTCGTCGGTCGAGGCGGAAGCCAAACTCGCCTCCGAACGCGAAGACACGGCCGCGCTCGGCGAAGCGGCGACGAAAGCGGCGCCGATCCTCGAAGAATTCGCCAGCACCGCCGGCGAATACGGCTTCGAACAGTGCAGCGAAGGCCCGAGCGCGCCGGCCGCGACCGGCGCCGGCTCTGGCGTCGGCGAAGAAGTCGAAGAAGGCGGCGTCGAAGCGGCCCCCGAAGAATTCGAAGAAGAAGCAGCGCCGGAAGAAGTCGCGCCCGAAGAAGTGGCGCCTGAAACCGGCGGCGCCGGCGGTGGCGCCGGAGCAGAAGTGGCACCCGAAGCCGGCGGTGGCAGCACCGGCGGTAGCTCGGGCGGCGTCGGGCCCGGCTGAGCAGGTGCGTAGGAGGGGACGGGTTCCCCTCCCGCAGAAGCCGTCGCGCAGCTGGGACGCTTCAACTACTGCGACACGTGGTTCCTTGAGCTTCTGCGAGAGGGGAACCCGTCCCTCTCCACGGCTGATCAGGTGTTCCGTCCCGACGCTGTCCGAGGGTCGCGATGGTTGGCGGGAGCTGGTGTCCCTCTCGCAGAAGCTCAAGCGCGGGGGTCGGCGCCCTCACCGCGCGCCCAGCTGCGCGACGGCTTCTGAGAGAGGGACACCAGCTCCCGCCTCTCCATGGCTTCCCGACCTACGCGGCCGAAGACTCCGACCAGGCTCCGTAGAGACGGGCGTAGGCGCCATTCGCGGCGATCAGCTCCTCGTGCGTCCCCTGCTCGGCGATTTTGCCGCCTTCGAGGACGACGATCTTGCCGGCGCGGCGGATCGTCGAGAGGCGGTGGGCGATGACGATCGCGGTGCGCCCCTGGAGCAGCCGCTCGAGGCCTTTCTCGATCGTCTTCTCGGTACGGACGTCGACGTTGGAGGTGGCCTCGTCGAGGATCAGGATGCGCGGCTCGGCCAGCAGGGCGCGGGCGAAGGCGACGAGCTGGCGCTGGCCGGCGGATAGCTGGACGCCGCGCTCGCCGACCTCGGTCTCGATCCCGTCCGGCAGGGCGGCGACGAACTCGGTCGCGCCGACCGTTGCCAGGGCCGACTCGATCTCCTCCAGGCTCGCCTCCGGGCGGCCGAAGGCGACGTTGTCGCGGACGCTGCCGGAGAAGAGGAAGCCCTCCTGGGGGACGATCCCGAGCTGGCGGCGCAGCGCCCGCTGCTGGACTCCGCGCAGGTCGTGGCCGTCGACCAGGACCTTGCCTTTCTGGGGGTCGTAGAAGCGGGCGACGAGCTTGGCGAAGGTCGACTTGCCGGCGCCGGTGGCGCCGACCAGGGCCAGAGTCTGGCCGGGCGGGACGTGGAGGTCGACGCCTTCCAGCGCCCACTCGCCCGCGCCGGGCTCGGCCTCCTCGCTGTAGGAGAACCAGACGCCCTCCATCTCGATCTCGCCGCGCAGCTGCCCGGGGTCGATCGCGTCGGGGGCGTCGACCATGTCCGGCTTGGTGTCGAGCAGGTCGAAGATCTTGTCCAGCGCCGCCATTCCCTGCTGGTAGGTGGTGTAGAGCTGGGAGAGCTGCTGGATCGGTTCGAAGAAGGTCGTAAGGTAGCCGACGAAGGCGACGATGACGCCGATCTGTATCGCCCCGTCGATCGCCTGCGAGCCGCCGTAGACGAGGATCACCGCGGTCGCCAGCGCCGCCAGCAGTTCGACCGCCGGGAAGTAGGAGGCGTTGAGATAGACCGATTTCATGTTGATCGCCCGGTTCTGCTCGTTGAGGTCGGTCATCACCTCGACGTGGCGCCGCTCCTGGCCGAAGCTGCGGACGACGCGCATGCCGCTGAGCGTCTCCTGCAGGTAGCCGGTGATCGCCGCGATCCGCTCCCTGGTCATCCGGTAGGTCCCCTGGGAGACGATGCGGAAGACGAGGCTGGCGATCAGCAGCAGCGGGAAGGTGAGGAAGGTGACCAGGGCCAGCTGGACGTCGAGGAAGAGCATGATCACGACCACGCCGAGCAGGGTCAGGGTGCTGGAGAACATCGTCACGACGCCGTCGGTGACGAGCTGGTTGAGCGCCTCGATGTCGTTGGTCATGCGCGAGATCAGGACCCCGGGGCTGCGGCGGGTGAAGAACCCGATGGACATCGACTGCAGGTGGGCGAAGACGCGCTGGCGCAGGTCCTGCAGCACCCGCGTCCCGACCCAGCCGACCATGTAGGTCTGCAGGTAGGTGGCGAGGGCGTAGACGACGGCGACGGCGACGAAGGCGACGACGATCAGGTCGAGGGCGGAGGCGTCGCCGGTGAGGATCCCGGAGTCGATCGCGCGGCCGGCCAGGTAGGGCGGCGCCAGCCCGGCGGCGGTCGCGAAGGCCAGCCCGAGGAACATCAGGGCGACCCGGCCGCGGTAGGGCCGCAGCTGCCCGACCAGCCAGCGCACCTTGCGCCCGCGCTGGTCCTCGCCGCGCAGCAGCCGCCAGACCGCCTTGAACAGCAGGTAGATATCGCGCAGGCGGTTGCCGCTGGGCTCGGGCTCGGACCGGGGCTGGCTCACAGGCGTGCCATCTCCTCTCGCTGCTCGAGGTCGCGCTGGAGGAAGACCGAGTCGGCGAGGCCGTGCTCGGCGATCTCGCGGTAGAAGCCGCAGCCCTCCATCAGCTCCTCGTGGCTGCCGCGGTCGACGATGCGGCCGCCGTCGACGACGACGATTTCGTCGGCCAGGGAGACGGTCGAGAGGCGGTGGGCGATGATGAAGGTGGTCCGCCCGGACATCGCCTCCTCGAGCCCGGATTTGATCGCCGCCTCGGTGGTCGCGTCGACCGAGGAGGTGGCGTCGTCGAGGATCAGGATCCGCGGGTCGGCCAGCAGGGCGCGGGCGATCGCCACCCGCTGGCGCTGGCCGCCGGAGAGGGTGAGGCCGCGCTCGCCGACCCTGGTCTCGTAGCCGTCGGGCAGCTCGCGGATGAAGGCGTCGGCCTGGGCCCGCCGGGCCGCCGCTTCGACCTGCTCCAGCGTCGCCTCCGGGTTGGCGTAGGCGATGTTCTCGGCGACGCTGGCGGTGAAGAGGAAGCTGTCGTCGGCGACGAAGGCGATCTCCGAGCGCAGCGAGGTGACGTCGACCTCGCGCACGTCGACCCCGTCGACCAGGACCGCGCCCTCGCTGGGGTCGTAGAGGCGGGCGATCAGCGCCACCAGGCTGGTCTTGCCCGAGCCCGAGGGCCCGACCAGCGCCACCGTCTTCCCGGCCTCGACCTCGAGCTCGATCGCGGTCAGTGCCGGCACGGCTTCGCGCGCGTCGGGGCCGCGGCCAGGCGCTTCCTCGTAGCGCAGACTGACGTCGCGCAGCTGCACGCGGCCGCCGCCGGCGGGCAGAGCCGGCGCCTCGGGCGGGCTCTCGATCCGTGGCTCGCGGTCGAGGATTTCGAACAGCCGGTTGCCGGAGGCGATCGCCCGTTGCGCCATCCCCATCGCCACCCCGAGCATCCGCAGCGGCCCGGCCAGCATCACCAGGTAGGTGTAGAAGGCGGTGAAGTTACCGAGGCTGAGGTTGCCGGCGATCACCTCGCGGCCGCCGATCAGCAGCACCAGGGCGATCCCGAGCTGGGGCAGCAGCCCGATCAGCGGCGAGAAGAAGGCCTGCAGCCGGGTCGAGTAGATGCTCTGATCGAAGACCCGTAAGACGGAGCGGCTGAAGCGCTGCAGCTGGTATTCCTCGCGGGCAAAGGCCTTGACAATGCGGATCCCGGAGACGTTCTCCTCGGCCTCGGCGGTCAGCTCGGCGATCCGCTGCTGGACCTCCTGCTGGGCCGGGCGGGAGACGCGGTTGTAGCGCGAGGCGGTGTAGACGATCAGCGGCGCGGGGGCGAGGGCGATCAGCGCCAGCCAGGGGTTGATCGCGAACATCACGGCGCTGGCCAGCACGATCGTCAGCAGGTTCTGGGTGATGAAGATCAGCCCGTAGCCGAGGAAGAAGCGGATCGCGCCGAGGTCGACCGTCGCCCGCGACATCAGCTGGCCGGTCTGCTGGCTGTCGAAGAAGCCCAGCTCGAGCCGCTGCAGGTGCGCGTAGAACATCTGCCGCAGGTCGAATTCGACCGCCAGCGAGACTTTGCCGGCGACCAGGCGGCGGACCACGGTGAGGCCGAGCCGGAGGATCGCGGCGCCGAAGATCGCCAGCGCCAGCGGCAGCAGATCGGGCTTGTCGCCGCTCTCGATCGCGTTGACGGCGCGGCCGATCAGCCAGGGGATGAGGACGGTCATCCCCATCGCCGCCCAGGCGAAGGCCAGCGATCCCCAGAGTTGACGTCGGTAGGGACGCAGGAAACCCATCAAACGGCGGTACGTACGCATTCCCTCCCACTATACAAAGTGAAGTAATGGCCTCCAGCGTGATTGGGCCGGGGACTTGGGGGCGGGAATGCGTACTAGCCGTTGAGCCGGGCGGCGGCCTTGGCGCTCGGCACTTTGCCCTGCGGGCACGGTTTCGGGCCGTGGCCGGGGCGGGGGAGGATCTGGAAGTTGGTGACCGCGTGGGTGGGGGTGGTCGAGCCGCTGTTCTGGGCCAGATTGAGGATCAGGCGGTAGAAGCCGGGGGGGAGGCCGTGGTAGTAGATCTCCGGCCGCGTCGCCGGCGAGTAGCTGCCGGCGCTGCCGATCCGGTCGGCGAGGACGCCGTTGGGCCCGGAGTAGCGCGGGTAGTCGAAGGAGGCGCCGACGAGGCGGCCGTTGCCGATCGGGCTGTTGATCGCATGCAGCAGTTTGATCGGGTCGACGCAGTCCGGAACGCGATTGAGGCTGAAGCGGATATGCCCCTCGCCGAGCTGCGGATCGCGCCCGAACTGGCGCGGCGCCAGCTGGAAGTTTTCGACGATCGCCTTGACGACGACGGCGTGGCTGGTTTGGCGGGCGCCGTTGCGGGGGGAGACGATCTCTACTCTGGGCTGGCCCGGCACCGCTGCGGCGCTCGCTTCGGAGTGTTTCGACTCGGAGCCGCCGCCGAAGATCAGCACCAGCGCCAGGACGACCGCGGTCGTCGCCAGCGCCGCCAGAGTTGCTTTCCTCCTACGCATCGGAGCGGGAACATTACGCGCAAGAGACATATCCCCATGCGGCGAGCCAGGGCGGCGATCTTCGCCTCGGCGCTCGCTCTCGCGCTCGCCGCTCCGGGCGCCGGCGCCAGCGACCTCGCCGCCCACGTCGATCCCTTCGCCGGCACCCGGCCCGGGCCCGGCACTTTCGGCGGCGGCCACAACTTCCCCGGGGCGACGCTGCCCTTCGGAATGGTCCAGTGGGGCCCCGACACCACCCCCTCGGCGCCGCACTCGGGCGGCTATGACCATCGCGACAACCACCTCTCCGGCTTCAGCCTCACCCACCTCAGCGGCGCCGGCTGCGCTCTCTACGGCGACTTCCCCTTCCTGCCGACGACCGAGCCGATCGAGTCCTCGCCGGCCGCGCCCGACGGCGGCCTCGACGGCCGCTTCGAGCCCGGCTTCTCGCACTCCGAGGAGACCGCGTCGCCGGGCTTCTACGGGGTTCGCGTCAACCCGGTCGGCGGCAGCGACATCGACGTCGCCCTGACCGCGACGACGCGGACCGGCAGCGCTCGCTTCGAGTTCCCCGCCAACCCGCACGCCAGCGTCCTCATCGACGCCGGCGGCAGCGCCCAGCCCGACGACCTCGCCGCGGTCGCCGTCGACCCGGCCCGCCGCGAAATCTCCGGCGCCGCCTCCAGCGGCCTCTTCTGTGGCCAGCGCCCGCGCTACAAGGTCTATTTCAGCGCCGTCTTCGACCGCCGTTTCGAGGCCTCCGGGACCTGGGAGCGCGGCTCGCTCGACCCCGGCGGGACCGCGGCGGAAGACCGGCAGACGCCGACGGCCAACCCGCGCACGACCGCCCAGGCCGGCGCCTACGCGACCTTCGACACCCGCGGCGACCGCACGGTCGGCGCCCGGGTCGGGATCTCCTTCGTCAGCGTCGACGGCGCCCGCGCCAACCTCGCCGCCGAGAGCGGCGCCGCCGGCTTCGGCACGATCGCCTCGCGCGCCCGCAAGCGCTGGAACCAGGCGCTGGGAAAAATCGAGGTCGGCGGCGGGCCCGAGCGGCGGGTCGGCACCTTCTACACGGCGCTCTACCACGCGCTGTTGGCGCCGCGGACCTTCAGCGACGTCGGCGGCGCCTATCCGGGCATGGACGGCCAGGTACATCGCGCCCGCGGCTATATCCAGTACGCCGACTTCTCCGGCTGGGACGTCTACCGCAGCCAGATCCAGCTGCTGGCGCTGCTGGTGCCCGAACGCGCCAGCGACATCGTCCGCTCGCTGCTGGCCGACGCCGAGCAGAGCGGCTGCCTGCCGCGCTGGTCCTACGCCAACGGCCAGAGCATGACCATGGTCGGCGACTCCGCCGACCCGATGATCGCCTCGGCCGCCGCCTTCGGCGCCCGCGGCTTCGACCGCCGCGCGGCGCTGGCGGCGATGGTCCGCGGCGCCACCGCGCCCTGCCGCAGCGCCAACGGCGAATACGTGCAGCGCCAGGGCCTGGACCAGTACCTGGCGCTCGGCTACGTGCCCTTCGACCTCGACACCAACACTCGCAACGCCAACTCGATCTACGGCGACCCGGAGGCGGTCTGGGGCTCGGCCGCGACCAGCCTCGAGTACGCGGTCGACGATTTCGCGATCGCCCAGCTCGCCGGCCGCTCCCTGCACGACCGCTCCGCCTACCGCGCCTTCATGCGCCGCTCCGCCAACTGGCGACGGCTCTACAACCCGGCCAGCGGCATGGTCGAGCCGCGCTTCGCCGACGGCCGCTTCCCGGCTCCCTACGACAACCTCGGCGGCGGCGGCTTCGTCGAGGGCAACTCGGCCCAGTACACCTGGATGGTTCCGCAGGACCCAGCCGGCCTGGCCCGCCGCATGGGCGGCCGCGACCGCGCCGCCGCCCGCCTCGACGGCTTCCTGCACGAGCTGAACGCCGGCCCCGGCGGCACCCACGCCGACCACGCCCTGCTCGGCAACGAGCCGACCCTGCACACCCCCTGGCTCTATGACTGGCTCGGCCGCCCCTACAAGACCCAGGCGGCCGTGCGCCGCGCCCTGCTCGGCCTCTACGCCACCGCGCCGGACGGCTACCCCGGCAACGACGACCTCGGCACCCTCTCGGCCTGGTACGTCTTCGGCGCCCTCGGCGTCTACCCGGAGGTCCCCGGCGTCGGGGTGCTGGCGATCGGCAGCCCGCTCTTCGCCCGGGCCGAGATCCGGCTCCCGCATCGCCGCCGGGCGCTGATCCTCGGCCGCGGCCATGGTCCCTACGTGCAGTCGCTGCGGCTCGACGGCCGCCGCCACGACAAGCCCTGGACCACCTACTGCGCCCTCGCTCGCGGCGCCACGCTCTCCTTCCAACTGGGGCCGCACCCGAACCGCGCCTGGGGCGCGTCCCCCGCCGCGGCCCCGCCTTCCTTTGGGCCCGCGCGCAAGATGCCGAAGGGCCAGTGCGCGCCATGAGCCAGCGCGCAGCCGTGCTGTGGACCCTCGCCGGCCTGACCGCGCTCGGCATCGCCGTGCGCTTCGCCAGCCTCGGCCTGCAGAGCTACCACCACGACGAGGTGATCACGGCGATGCGGGTGATCCCGGGCAGCTTCAAGGACATGCTGCACCGGGTCAAGACCAGCGAGTCCAACCCGCCGCTCTACTACGTCCTCGCCTGGGGGTGGGCCAAGGCGTTCGGCACCGACGAAGTTGGCCTGCGCTCGCTCTCCGCCCTCTTCGGCGTCGCCACGATCCCGCTCGCCTACTGCATCGGCGCCGAGCTCTCGCAGCGGCGGGCCGGCCT
>DASYKN010000020.1:0-3232 GCA_035995325.1 Solirubrobacterales bacterium | reverse complement strand
TAATCCTCAGTGCCGGCGTCCTGCTGGCGTACAAGATGATCTCCTCGTGGCGCACCTCGATCTCGACTTCGACCTCCCCCTTCCGCCTTTCACGGTCTCTGCCGCGCTGAGCGTCGGAGCGGAGACGGTCGCCCTCGTCGGTCCGTCAGGCGCGGGCAAGACGACGGTCCTCCGCGCGATAGCCGGGCTGGCGCGTCCCCACCGCGGTCACATCGGGCTCGACGACCGTGCCTGGTTCGACGCGGAGGCCGGCGTGTCGCTGGCGCCGGAGGAACGGTCGGTCGGGCTCGTCTTCCAGGACTACGCCCTCTTCCCCCACCTCACGGTGCGCAAGAACGTCGCCTTCGGGGCCCGCTCCGATCCGGCCCGCGTCGACGAACTGCTCGAGCGCCTGCAGATCTCCCACCTCGCCGGCGAGCGACCGGGGACCCTCTCCGGCGGCGAGCGCCAGCGGGTCGCCCTCGCCCGTGCCCTCGCCCGCCGGCCCGAGGTGCTGCTGCTCGACGAGCCGCTCTCGGCCCTCGACGCCCACACCCGCGCCGAGATCAAGGTCCAGTTGCGCGAGCTCCTCGACGAGCTCGCCCTGCCCACGATCTTCATCAGCCACGACTTCCGCGACGCGGTTGCGCTCGCCGACCGCGCCGCGGTGATCGTCGCCGGAAAGATCCGTCAGGTCGGCTCGGTCGAGAGCCTGGCGCGGACCCCCACCGACGCCTTCGTCGCGGCGCTTACCGGCAACAACGTCCTCCGCGCGATCGCCTCACCCGCCGAGAAGTGCTCGACCCTGACGCTGGCGGACGGCCAGCAGCTCCAGGTCCCGGCCCGTACCGCCGGCCCGGTCGGCGCCGTGATCGCCCCCGGCGACGTCGAGGTCCTGGCCGAGCCCCCCACCGACGGCCACCCCACCAACGCCCTCCACGGCAAGGTCGCGTCCCTCACCCGCCTCGGCAAACGAGTCGAGGCGCGGGTCGGCCCGGTCGACCTCGAATGCCGATCCGAGGACGCCGCCTCGCTCCTCCTCGAGCCCGGCGGCAACGCCTGGATCCGCCTCCCCGCCGACGCGATCACGGTCGTGCCCCTCGACGGCCCTTAGCCGGGTGGCGGCGGCGCGCCACGTTCGCGCTGGCGCATGATCTTGCGTGCCATCAGCGGCACGCCCATGCGGGCGCAGTCGAGGGCTTCCGCCTTCGGCAGCAGCTTGCGTTTGTGGCCGTCGTATTCGGCGTAGCCCCTCTTCATGTCTTCGGCGATTTCCCAGACCAGCGGCGAGTAGCCGTTGGTCGATTCGACGTCGGTGAGGATCTTCCAGTGGCGTGAGGTGGCCATCGCTTCGGTCGCTTCCTCGGCGGCCGCGGCGTCGCCGCTCCGTTGCGCCGCGCCCCACTGGCGCAGCCAGAGGCAGGAGATCGTCCCGGCGACCTGGCTGCCGATCTGTTCGCGGTTGGTCGTCAGCCCCTCGTCGGGGACGCGGGAGAGGCTGAAGGTCTTCGGCAGCGGGATCCCTTTGATCATTTCTCGCACCGTGCCGTGGAAGTCGGCGGCTTTGACGACCGCCGCGGGCATCGCTTCGAGCCATTCCTGCGAGCTCACCTTGGTCAGCCAGTCGAGCCGTTCTTCGAAGGCCGCCTGGTCCTTCACCGCCGCTTTCAGGCTCAGCGTCCAGCCGCCTTCCGACCAGAGGGCGACCATCTCGCGGTTCCCCGGGCCGCCCTGGTTGGCGTAGAACTCGGCGCGGGTGTCGACCACGGCGGTCGTGCCGAGGACCGGCAGCTTTACCCAGCGTTGGCCGTGCGGGTGCGGGGAGCCGCGCTGCATTTCGACCGCCTGCGTCAAGCTTTCGTGGCTCCATCGGAGCTCGACCTGGCGCTGGCGTATCGAGGGCGGGAACATTCCTTTCTCGGTCTCCCGCTTCTCGTTGCCGAGGATTTCGATCGATTCGTAGGGGACCGCCTTGCCGGTGACGAATTCCATCGAGCCGTCGGTGCCTTCGCGCGTTTTGCTCTGCGAGACGTGCTGGACCCGCCAGCCGGGGCCTTCGAGCAAGAGCAGCGGCGAGGATTCGGCGAAGCGGACGAGGTCGGCACCGTAGGCGGGCGCGGGCCCGCCAGAGCCTCCCGAGCCGCCCGCGAGAACGATCACGAGGGCGACGACGACGGCGAGCGCCGCGCCGCCGCCGGCGAGAGCGAGGTTGCGGGGGCGACGGCGGTGGGGCCGTGGCAGCAGGCCGGCGTCCGCGACCCGGAGCTCTGTCGCCCGCTCGGGGTCGGCGACCGGCCAGGACCCCTCAAGGTCGGCCGTCAGCTCGCCTTCCATCGCGACGAAGTCGATTCGTTCGAGCCGGGTCCGGTCGACCGGGTCGGCGGCGGCCAGCAGCCGTCTCAGCTCACGCGTGCTCATCGTGCTTCCTCCATGTCGAGTGCCTCCCCAGCTCCCGCCATCTCTCGTTCCCGCAGAAGTCCCTTGAGCCGCCGCCGCGCCCGGTGGAGCCGGCTGCGCGCGGCCAGGGCCGTGATCCCGAGCACCCGCGCCGCCTCGCTCGGCGCCAGGTCCTCCCAGCTGACCAGCATCAGCAGCTCGCGGTCCCCGGGGCCGAGCTCGCCCATCGCCCGCAGGATCTCGGCCGCCTCGCCGCGCGGTGCCTCGTGGGTGGCGATCTCGGTCTGCAGCGTCTCCGCCAGCCGCGCCCCGAGGCGCGTCCGCCGCCGCTCGGCCCGCCGCTGGTTGGCGATCACGTTGCCCGCCACGGTGTAGAGCCAGAGCAGCGCGCCGTCATCGACCGGCACTTCGCCGAAGCGCCGCCAGGCGACCAGGAAGGTCTCGGCGACGACGTCGGCGGCGTCCTCGGGCGCGGCGACCCGGCGCAGCGCGTAGGCGAGGATCGCGCGTCCCTGCTCGCGATAGAGCCGGTTGAACCTCGCCTGGGCGACCTCGTGGCCGAGGGCACCGGTATCGACTGGGTCGATTCCCATTCCTCTCCTATATGTCCGGTTCCCGCTGAACGTTGCGCGCTAACCGGAGCGACATCACACAGGGCCTATTAGTTCAGCGCTAAACTATTAGGTACCGAAAGACTTTGCGTACCCAAGGAAGTGATGTGAATGGCTGAATCCGTCTCCGCAGGCGGCTCCAAGATCGAGTCCCACGTGTGGCGGGTCGCTGCCGTCGTGGTGCTCGGCACGATCATGTCGGTCCTCGACACGACGATCGTCAACGTCGCCCTCGACACCCTCGG
>DASYKN010000019.1:0-63523 GCA_035995325.1 Solirubrobacterales bacterium | reverse complement strand
AGCTGCGCGACGGCTTTCAGGAGAGGGGCACTCGACTCCCTCCTCCCACCGAGCCCAACCGGACCCGGCCTGGCTCAGCGGGTCACTCAGAATCCGGCGTCCAAAGCCCGCCGGCCTCTTTGCGCTCTTTCTCCGGCGTCCAGATCTGCTCGCGGGCCTCGGCCTGCTCAAGTGGAATCGGGGTTGCCGCCTCGGCCACCAGCTCGATCGCCTTGCGCGCCCTGATGTCTTCGGCGACCATCGTGTCGCGGCCGCTCTCGCGCAACCGCGCCAGCAATTTCTCCGGCGTCGTCCGTTCGTGCTCGGCGCTGTGGGCGAGCGCCTCGACCATTTCCTCCTCGCTGACCTCGATCGCCTCGGCGTCGGCGATCGCCGTCACCACCGCCTCGCGCTTCAGCTCTTTCTCGGCGTCGGGCTTCGACTCCTCGATCAGCTCCTCGCGCGTTTTGCCCTGCATCTGCAAGAAGGCGTTGGGGTCCATGCCGCGCTGCGCCAGCTGGCGTTCCATTCCCTCCCAGCGTTCGGTCGCGCGAGCGGTGATCAAATCGTCCGGGGCGTCGACCGTGGCCTCGGCGACCGCGGCGTCGATCGCGGCGATGCGGAAGTCTTCCTCGGCGCGGCTGTTCAACGCCTCGCCGACTTTCTCGCGGACGTCGGCGCGCAGCTCCTCGAGCGTGTCGAACTCGGAGGCGTCGGCGGCGAACTCGTCGTCGAGGTCGGGCAGGATTTTCTCCCGCACCTCTTTCACGCTGACGTTGAAGACCGCGTCTTTGCCACTCAGATGCTCGGCCTGATAATCCTCGGGGAAGGTGACCTCGACCTTGACCTCGTCGCCGGCCTTGGCCCCGGTCAGCTGCTCCTCGAAGCCCTCGATCAGGGAGCCGGAGCCGAGCGTCAGCAGATAGTCCTCGGCCTTGCCGCCTTCGAAGGCGGTGCCGTCGATCAAGCCCTCGAAGTCCATCAGCAGCGCGTCGCCCTCGGCCGACTCGCGCTCGACCGGCTCGAGGCGGGCGAAGCTCTCGCGGACGCGCTCGATCTCGGTGTCGACGACTTCGTCCGGGACCTCTTTCTCCTCGCGGCCGACCTCGAGCCCCTTGTACTCGCCCAGCTTCGCGGGCGGCCGCACCCCGACCTCGAACTTGAACTTCAGCGGCTGGCCCTCCTCGTCGGGCGCCTCCAGCATTTCGATGCTGGGATCGCCGATCGGGCTGACGCTGGTCTCCAGCAGGGCCTTTTCGTACCACTCGGGCAGCGAGTCGCGAATCGCCTCCTCGAGGACCGGGCCGAAGCCGACGCGCTGAATCACCAGCGAGGACGGCGCCTTGCCCTGGCGGAAGCCCGGCATCCGCATCTCTTTGGCCAGCGCCCGGGCCGCCCGCGAGGTGGCGCGCTCGACGTCGGCGGCGGGGACCTCGACCTCGACGCTGACGCGCGAGTCGGGCAGCTCTTTGAGAGACGTCTGCATGAGGGCGCTGACCCTAGATGATCCGCTCGGCCGTCAGCGAGCCCGGCGCTCGGCGAGGAAGGCCCGCAGGGCGATCCCGAAGTCGATCGCGAAGGCCAGCCCCCGCCCCACCGGCCCGGTGACCAGCCAGGCGCGAGCCCTGCCGGCCCAACCTGCCCCGCTCTCGCTACTCATTCGCGTATTCCAGCAGGGAGCTGTCGACCAGCCACTCGACCGGGGCGCGGTCGTCCGTATAGACCTCGCCGCCGGGCAGTCGCGGCTCCAGGGCAGCAGCGGCCGAGACGGCCAGGGGGCGCAGGGCGGCGGGCAGCGCCGCCGCGTTGCCGCGCAGCCGCGCCGCCGAGAAGTCACCGTCGCCGCCGACCAGCAGCGTGTTGGTTGGCTCGATCGGATAGCGCAGGACGCGCGGGAAAGCCGCCGCCATCGTCCGCCCCAGCACCCGCTCCAACTCGTCGCTGCCCTCGGGATGGCCGACGTTGACGACCGTCAGCCCACCCGGCGCCAGCCGCTCCCGAGCCAGCTCGAAGAACTCGCGGGTGGTCAGGTAGAAGGGGATGTAGGGCTGCCGGTAGGCGTCGACCATGATCGCGTCGTAGCCACCGGCGGCGCGCTCGAGCCAGGGTCGGGCGTCCTCGGCGAAGGCGTGCATGCGGGGGTTGTCGAGGCCGAGGAAGCGCCGTCCCAACTCGGTCAGCTCGGCGTCGATCTCGACCGCGTCGACAGCGGTGTCCGGGAAGAAATGGCCGAAGGCGCGGGCGACGGTGCCGCCGGCGTTGCCGAGGATCGCGATCCGCCGCGGTGGCGCCCGCCGCGCCGCCGACCCCAGCACCAGGGGCCCGTCCCAGTAGTCGCCGGTCAAGTAGGTCCCGGGGCGCCAGAGCGAGTGGACCGCCTGGCCCTCGTTGAGCTCAAGCGCGCGGCTCTCGTCCGACCGTTCGACGACCCGGGCGTACTGGTGCGTGGTCTCGGTCTCATAGAGGACCCGCTCCCCCGCCGCCGCCTTGATCGTCCCAACCGGGATCGCCAGGCCCAGGGCCAGCAACGCCGGCACCAGCACGGCGCGCCAGCCGATCCCGGCGCTGGCGACCAGGGCCAGCATCAGGGCGAAAACGAAGAAGGTGCGCTGCGTGCCGAGCAACGGGATCAGCAGCAGCGCCGAGGCCATCGTCCCCAGCAGCGAACCGGCGGTGGAGATCGCGTAGAGCCTCCCGACCACCTCGCCGGAGCGGTCCATCTCGTCCACCGCCAGCCGCACCGCCCAGGGCGCGGCGGCGCCGAGCAGGGTCACCGGCACCGCGACCAAGATGAGGACGCCGAACAGCGAGCCGGCGAAGCCGCCGACCGAGACGGTCTCGAAGGCGTCGACCGAGAAGCCCAGAAAGGGCCGCGCGGCGAAGGGCACGACGGCGATCAGCAGCGCCGCCGCCAGGACCAGCAGGCAGAGGCCGCGGAGGTGGGGATGGCGGTCCGCGTAGCGGCCGCCGAACCAATAGCCGACCGAGAGGGCGACGAGGACGACGCCAATCGTGTTCGCCCAGACGATCGTCGAGGCGCCGAAGTAGGGCGCCAGCAGGCGCGCCGCGGCGATCTCGACCCCGAGGCTGGCCGCGCCGACGGCGAAGACCAGCGCCGGCAGCAGCAAGCGCCCCGGCGCCTCAGGCCTCAGGGTCCCTCCCGGCGGCGATCAGCTGCTGCTCGAGGCGCTCGCCGTGGCCGGCGGCGACCGCTCGCTGGGCTCGGGCGGCGTCGAGCTCGACGCCGCGCTCCTGCGCGAGGTCGAGCAGGCGCTGCTTCTCGATCCCCTCGCGGGCGGCCTCGAAGAAGACCCAGGCGAGCAGGCCGAGGGCGAGGAAGGTCCCCTCGACCATCATCACCACGCCGGCGGTGCTCTGGTCGGCGATCGGCGTGATCCCCCAGTAGCGCTCCCCCGGCGCGTAGATCGGGTACAGCACGGTGCCGGACCACATCAGGACGTTGCCGAGGATCGCGCCGGCGAAGCGAACCGCGATCACGTAGCCGACCTTCCAGGCGGCGGTGAACCACTGCGGGGTCGGCAGCGGCCCGAAGACCGGCATCCACATCAGGCAGCCGAAGAAGATGAAGGTCGTGTGCTCCAGCGCGTGCAGCGCCGCCCCGCCGTAGGCGGCGTCGTAGAGCGCCGGCACGTGCCAGAGGTAGAAGTTGAGCGCCCAGAGCGGGAAGGCGACAAGCGGGTGGGCAAGGATCCGCAGGCGGTCGAAGAGGCGGACCGCCAGGATCGGCTGCAGCAGCGGCCCGGTCAGGCCCAGCACCAGCAGCAGGGTGGCGATGTCGCCCAGCAACAAATGCTCGACCATGTGCGCGATCACCAGCTCCTCGGCGATGTGGCCGACCGGGGAGGCCAGCGCGACCATGATCGTCAGCAGGCCAGCGGCGAAGCAGGCCTGGCGCCAGACCGGCACCGGCCGCCCTTTCGCGGCCAGGGTCGAGGAGCGTTTGGCGTAGAGGCCAGCCGCGAGCAGCAGCGGCAACAGCTCCAGCGGGGCGAAGACGCCGCCCACGTGGGCGATCGGCAGGGTCACGAGAATCAGCGTAGCGACGCGCCGCGGGCTTTCAGCCGCCCACCGCGCTGCTAGCTTGGCTGCGCCGTGGGTGCCAGCAAAGACCGCTTCCCTACTATCGGCAGCTACGGCTTCCTCTCGGACTGCCACACCGCCGCCCTGGTCTCTTACGACGGCGCGGTCGAGTGGCTCTGCCTCCCCCGCTTCGACTCGCCCAGCGCCTTCGCGGCCCTACTCGACCGCGGCGCCGGCCACTTCCGGGTGAAACCGAAAGGGGTGATCGTCCCGATCGGCCGCCGTTACGAGCCGGGCACGCTGGTGATCGAGACCACCTGGGTCACCGACACCGGCTGGGTCGTGGTTCACGACGCGCTGACGATCGCGGAGTGGGCGACCGCCGACGGCAAAGGCAGCCGGCCCGACACGAACCACGAGTCCGACCGCTCGCTGCTGCGGACGATGACCTGCATCGACGGCGAGGTCGAGATGGAGATGGAGTGCCTGCCGCGCTTTGGCTACGGGCTTGAAGCGGCGCAGTGGAGCGGCGGCGAGCTCGGCGAGGCCGTCGCCCGCGCCGAGGACGGCACCGAGCTGCGGCTGACCAGCGACATGGAACTGGAGATCGACGGGGGCGCGGTGCGAGGCACCGTGCGACTACGCGAGAACGAGAGCGGCTTCTGCGCCGTCACCTGGGGCAACGAGAACCTCGGCGGGCCGCGCAGCGCCCCGGAGGCGCTGGAGCGGCTCGACTCGACCGAAGAGTTCTGGCGCGACTGGCTGCGGGACGGCCGTTTCCCGGACCACCCCTGGCGGATCCACCTGCAGCGCTCGGCCCTGGTCCTCAAGGGCCTCACCTACACGCCCACCGGCGCGATCGTCGCCGCCGCCACGACTTCGCTGCCGGAGACCCCGGGAGGCGAACGCAATTGGGACTACCGCTTCAGCTGGATCCGCGACTCGACCTTCACGCTCTGGGCCATGCACACGCTCGGCTTCGACCAGGAGGCCCGCGACTTCATGCGCTTCATCGTCGAGGTCTGCAAGGACCACCCGGACCTGCAGATCATGTACGGGATCGGCCACGAGAAGGAGCTGACCGAGCAGACGCTCGACCATCTCTCCGGCTACGACGGCGCCAAGCCGGTGCGGATCGGCAACGGCGCCTACGATCAGCGCCAGAACGACGTCTGGGGCTCGCTGCTCGACTCGATCTACCTGCACGAAAAAGCGTTGCGGGGCAAAGGCACGCCGGCCGACCGCGAGCTGGTCCGCTACCAGGTCGAAGCGGCGATCGAGGCCTGGCCCGAGCCCGACCAGGGGATCTGGGAGTCGCGCGGCGCGCCCCAGCACTACGTCTCCTCGAAGCTGATGATCTGGGTCGCGGTCGACCGCGGCGTCCGCCTCGCGCGCGCCATCGGCTTCGATGACCTCGCCGACGGGTGGCAGGCCAAGGCCGACGAGTTCCACGCCGAGATCCTCGAGCGTGGCGTCCGCGACGGCGTCTTCCGCCAGCACTACGAAACCGACGCGCTCGACGCCTCGCTGCTGCTGATCCCGCTCTTCCGCTTCCTGCCGCCGGACGACCCGCGCGTGGTCGCGACCGTCAACGCGATCGCCAGCGACTTGACCGAACACAGCCTCGTCCTCCGCTACAAGGTGCATGAGACCGACGACGGCCTCCACGGCAAAGAGGGCACCTTCTTGATCTGCTCCTTCTGGCTGGTCTCGGCGCTCTCGGAGATCGGCGAGTGCCAGCGCGCCCGCGTGCTCTGCGAGCGCCTGCTCGAGGCTGCCGGCTGGCTCGATCTCTTCGCCGAGGAGCTGGAGGCCGAGTCCGGCCGCCATCTCGGCAACTTCCCCCAAGCCTTCACCCACTTGGCGCTGATCAACGCCGTCTCGCACGTGATCGCCGACGAGCAACGCGACGACGGCGGCGTCACCGCCGTCTTCAGCGAGATGGGCGGCGTCCACGAGGACGCCTAGGCCCGCGCCCCGGCAGCGCAGACAAAAGCTCTACAGACAGAACCTTTCGTTTGCTCTATATTGCACGGGCCAAGATGACTAATCTCAACCGTTCGGACGACAACGACCTGCTGCTGGCCCTGCGCCACCCACTCCGCCGCGACATCCTGCGCGAGATGACGGGCAAAGAGGCGGTCAGCCCGCGCGAATTGGCCACCGCCCTGCGGCAGCCGCTGAGCAATGTCAGCTACCACGTGCGCGTGCTCGCCGACTGCGCCGCCGTCTCCCTGGTCAGGACCAAGCCCGTGCGGGGGTCGATGCAGCACTTCTACCGCGTCGCGATCGAGGCGCCGTGGGCGCGACAGGTTCTCGGGCTCGACCGCGGCGGCGACGGCGGTTCAGGGGAGAGTCCGAATGCACCCGAGGCTTAGCGGCGGCGGACCATGGACGAGACCGAGGACAGCCGCACACCCATGGACGTCGACGACGCCACCGAGTCCGCGGTTCTGCAGCAACTGCTCGCCCTTCACCCGGCCCAGGTGACCGCCGCCGAACTCGTCCGCGAGGTCGGCGGCGAGTCGCCTGGATTCGCCGAGCGCGACGCGATCGAGCGCGCCGTCCGCGACCTCGGCGGCGCCGGCCTCCTGCACACCCGCGAGGGCTTCGTGATCCCGACCCGGGCGGCGCTGCGGTTCAGCGAGCTGCTGGGCCGCTAGCGCCTCCTGGCGCCAGCCGCCAGAACTCAGACCGCAGCCGCCTTTCGAGTTGATCGGCCGCGGCGTCGTCGCCGGGATCCTCGCCGGGCTCCGCGAGAACGAGGATCACGTCGGTCGCGGCGAAGCTGCCGAGCTGGTCCTCGACCGCCTGCACGATTTCCTCGTCGCCCACCCGCGCCTCGGCGGCAATGCCGGCCTTGGCCAGCGCGGCGACCGAGACCACCAGCCGCTCCTGCGCCTCGCCCCGCGCCTGCTCGAGGTCCGAGGCCCAGCGGTCGAGGAAGCCGAGCTGGGCAGGTGAGAGGACCAGCACCTCGACCGGCCGGGCCGAGCCGACGTCGGCCCGGGCGACGATCTCGGCGATCTCGTGAATCGCCTCCGGCTCCTCCAGCGGCCGCCTGACGACGATCAGCAGACGCCGCCGTTCGGCGCCGGCCACGGGCACGCCGAGCGGGCCGCGCGGGCGCTGCCTGACGGCGACGACGACGATCGCCACAGCCGCCAGGGCGCCGACGGCGACCCCAACCCCGGGGCCCCCGAGGTAGAAGGAGACGACGATCGGGACGGCGATCGCGGCCACGATCAAGGGCAGCTTCCATGGCGCCACCACCACAGCCTGCCAGGCGCGACCGCCGTCCTCGATTCTCGAGCTAGGAGCCCTTGCTGATGGCTACGGGAGTCACCCGCTGCTGCATCGTTCCGATCTTCACGCTCGACCACCTCCCCTCGTGAATTCCCTCTCTCCCAGACCGCTTCCCTAGGCGGTCTTGGCCGAGCGCGAAGTAATACTCTAAATGTTTCTATCAATCAACTCAGGAACACCAAAAACTTAAGAAATAGACGAAAATTGCGGAACCGTTGTGGAAATCTTGAGTTCTTGGCTTTAAAGTGCTGTGATCGGCCGCCACCCCGGAAACAACGTAAGGAAGCCACTTTGCCGAAGACGAAGAAGAAAGAAGGCGTCGAACAAATCGTCGCCAAAGCGTTCGCCCACCCGCTGCGTGTACAAATTCTGATCATTCTCAACGAGCGGGTCGCCAGCCCCAACCTGCTCTCCCAGGAGCTGGACCAAAGCCTCAACCTGGTCGCCTACCACGTGCGCGTCCTCGAGAAGTACGACTGCATCGAGCTGGTCGACACCAAGCAGCGCCGCGGCGCCACCGAGCACTTCTACCGCGCCACCAGGCGTCAGTTCCTGGCCGACTCCGAGTGGGCCCGGATGCCGGAGGCCCTCCGCCCCGGCCTTTCCGGCGCGATGTTGAAAGCGGTCTTCGACGACATCGAGGAGGCGGTCAACAAGGAGACCTTCGACGCGGTCGAGGATCGGCACCTCAGCCGCACCCCGATGGTCGTCGACAACCAGGGCTGGACCGAAGTCGCGGTCCTGCTCGGGGAGACGCTCGACCGCGTCCTCGAGATCCAGGCCGCGGCCTCGGAGCGACTCGCCAACGGCGACGAGGCGGGCATGCTCTCCAAGGTGGAGATCCTCCACTTCAAGTCGCCCGACGCGACCGCCGCGGCGGAGAACGAGGCGGCCGATTCAGAGCAGGTCGCGACCGACTAGCACCGCGAATCGCTCCGCAGGGCGCCGCTCAGAGCGTGAGCGGCGCCGCGGCCTCGGGCGTGGCGACCACGAAGGAGAAGCTCTCCTCGAGATAGAGATGCGCGGCGTCGGCGTCGTGATGGCTGTAGCCGATCGCCAGGTCCTGTCCGGACTCGAAGAGGAAGTCGCCGCCGCGCAGGCTGAGGACGACCGCGCCTTTGAGCCCGGGAGCCCAGACGATCGGCCCGGCGAGGATCTTCGCGAGGTGGTCGAACAACGGATAGCCGCCGTGCTCGGCGGTCTCGATCACCTTGGTGTGCTCGGCCGGGCCAAGGGCGAGTCCATAAGGGCCGCCCACCCCCTCTGCCCGCAGCAGCTCGACCGCCGCGGCAACCGAGCGCGGATAGTCCTCGGCGCTGGAGCCGAGGGGCTGGGGCTCGAACGGGGAGACCTCGGCGATGCCGCCGATCCCCGCCTCGGGCCAACCGTGGAAGACGGCGACGTTCTCGGCGATGGCGATCCGCTGCGCCGCCTCGTCAAGCTGCTCGAGGTCGACGTCGACGGCGCCGCGCTCGTGGTCGCGCAGCTCACCGAGGAAGACCGGGAACTCGGCCCGCAGCTCGACCAGCGGCAGCACCCGACGCTGAGCGGCACTGACGCCGTCTTCGGTCGGCGGCTCGATCTTCTCGACCCGGCCGAGGTTGGTGGCCGAGTGGTCCCAGCCGACGGGGCCGCCGAAGTCGACCAGGCGGCGGGCCGCCAGCGGGCCGTGCAGGCGCTCACGCGCCTCGTCGTCGAGCAGATCCCAGGCCGAGGCCGAGATCGGTGCCAGCTCTCGCAGTAGGTGGTTCATCGCTCTTCTCCTTTGAGGCTGCCGATTCCGAGTGAGCCAGCGGCAGTGGTGGACAGGCCTTCGTCATCGCCGTCCTCGGCCGAACCGGCCTCGGCCGCCTCGCCGTGCTCGACGATGTCGCCGTCCTGGAACAGCACGCCTTGCGCGATCTGCCGCCAGCGCGGGCTGCGGCGCAGGAGGAACTCCAGGTCCATCGCGAAGTGCTTGAACTCCTCTCCCTGGGCGTCGCGCATGATCGCCTTGGCGTCCTCGTCGGTCTCGACGGCGAGGCGCTGCTCGTACCAGCCGATCGCCTCGGCCTCCTCGGTCAGCGAAGCGCAGAGGCGAGCGAAGGTGCGGGTCTCCGCCGACAGCTCCTCGGGTGGCTCGTGGTACTGGTCGAATCCCATCTGACCTCCTTGCGCGGTTGCGGACAGGGCTTCAGCCGAGATTAGCCGTCGCCGCGCCGGCAAGCGGATCGCAGGCCTGCCAGGGATTGGCGAAGAGGTCGTAGGACTTGCGGATGGCGCTGAAGTCGAGCGCCCGGGCGGCGTCGCAGAACCGCGAGGGTTCGAGTTCGTACTCGGCCTCGAAGACCGCCTTGCCGCGTTCGACGAAGGGCCGGTAGAGACCGCACTCCTCGTACTGGAAGCACTGCTCGACGATCGCGAAGTCGAAGCTGCCGACGAGCTGGCCGACCTGGCTGCCGTCGTTCTTCAGAGCCACCGCCATGCCGCGCGCGTGGACCTGGCGGGCGATCCAGCGGTTGAAGCGCAATTGCTCGGCGGCGTCGATCGCGAAGCCGGTCTCGTTTTCCCATCCCGCGAGGTTGTCGGGCTCGACCGCGTCGAAGCCCTTGCGATGGCACATCGCGATCCGCGCGCGGAGCGGCGCGGCAAAGAGCCGGAAGCGGCTGACGTCGAGCCAGCGCTCGTCGGGGAAGCCTTCGTAGCGGCGGCCGATCGCCGCCGCGGGGAAGCTGGCGGCATCGGGGCGATAGCTCTCCCAGCTACCGACGTCGAGGTAGCAGATCGCCCTGCGCCCCTGCCGCTGCAGAGCCCGGACCTGGGCCCTGGTCGTCGCGAAGCCGTCGACGTCGTAGACCGTGGCCGCGACGCCCGGGTCGAGCCTGCCCTGCAGCTGCCACTGCCAGGCGCTGGTGGTCGGCTCCGGCTGCCAGATTTCGGCCCGCGCCGCGGCCGGGGTCAAGAGCAGCAGAGCAAGGGCGATCAAGCTGGCTCGCACTGGACCAGCTAAGCGGATTAAGTGACGGGCGCCCCCCGCTATGGTGTGGCCTCGGAGGCCGATTGTGGCCGTCGGGCGCTGCACGGCATCAGTCTTCAGGCCCTCAGGGCGGCGCCGGTGTGAATATCCGGCGCAAGGCAGCGATGGCAGCGAAAAGGGAAGAGACTCCACGACCCCAGCAGGACGCAGCGCCGGGACCCGGCGACGGGCTGGTGAACGAGCGCGCGCTGTGGGCGCGCTTCAGCGAGAACCGCGACCCGGCTACGCGCGAGGAGCTGGTACGCCGCTACCTGCCGTTCGCCAAAAACCTGGCGCTGCGATACCGCGGCGCCAGCGAGTCCTTCGACGATCTGCTCCAGGTGGCCAGCCTGGGCCTGGTCAACGCGATCGACCGCTTCGAGCCGGGCCGCGGCACTCCCTTCACCGCCTTCGCCTCACCGACCATCCTCGGCGAGCTGAAGCGCCACTTCCGCGACCGCGTCTGGACCGTGCGGGTGCCGCGCGGCCTGCACGACCGCATGGCCGAAGTCGACAAAGCGATCTCGGCTCTGACCGTGGAGCTGCAGCGCTCGCCCTCGGTCGGGGAGATCGCCAGCAAGCTCGAAGTCGACCCGACCGACGTGCTGGAAGTGCTGGAGGCCAACCACAACCGCCGCCCGCTCTCGCTCGACCGGCCGGTCGGCGGCGACGAGGAGGAATCGCCCGCCTCGGAGTGGGTTGGCGACGAGGACGAGGGCTTCGAGCTGGTCGAGGACAAGCTGGCGCTGGAAGGGGCCCTCCCCCACCTCGACGAGCGCGAGCGCCTGGTCCTGCAACTGCGCTTCGTCGAGGACCTGACGCAGTCGCAGATCGCCGATCGGATCGGCCACTCGCAGATGCACGTATCGCGGATCCTCCGCCGCACCCTCGAGCGGATCCGCCAGGAGGTCGGCGAGCAGGACAGCGGCGACGGCGCCTAGCTACTGGGCGGCTAGAGCCGAGATGCCCAGCACGAGGAACTCGCCTTCGTCGCGCTCCTCGACCCGGACCTCGTCGGCGAGCGACTCAAGCGACCCTCCCAGCTCGGGCAGGTCGAAGCTGGAACGCAGTAGCTCCGCGGCCCCGTTCTGGAGCGGGCCGACGTGAAGCTCCACCCCCTCGGGGCGGTCGGCGATGCTGAGGCTGACCTGGCCGTCGTCGAAGACCCGCGGCGCCTCGGCCGAGATCGCGTCAGCGAGCAGCATCGTGTCGGAGAGGCGGTCGACGCTGACTTCCCGCCGCGCGGCGAGGGCGCCGAGGGCGCGGCCGAGGACAGGGCCGAGGAACTCCGGCTGGCCGATCCGCAGCTCGGTCGCGTCGGAGACGGGCTCCGCTCCGATGCCCTGGATGGACTCCGCCGTATGTTCCCGGGCCCGCAGCGGCAGATGCATGCGGATCTCGGTGCCGCGGTCGACGCCGCCCTTGATTTCGAAGCTGCTCGAGAGCGCCGCGATCAGAGTGAGGCCGATGCGCAGGCTGGGGCGCTCGATGTCGGGCTGGGGCCGGATGCCGCTGCCGAAGTCGCGGACGACGACGGTCAGCCCTTCCAACTCGGGCGTCGCTTCGATCAGGAGCGGCCCTTTCTCCTCGTCCGGATAGGCATGGACGACGACGTTCATGCAGGCCTCGGTGACCACGGTCTTGAGGTCGGCGAGACCGGGCTCGTCCATCCCGATCCCCTCCGCCAGTCCGGCCAGGGCGTGGCGGACTACCGCAACATTCTCAGCCCTTGCAGGAAGGGACATCTGAAGCCCCGATCGATCGTCGGTCGTGGTATTCACCTTTTTTGCCAGTCCCCAGCGCCGCAACGCCGTCGTCGTAGTCACGGCGAGCATAGCTTTCCCCGCCGCCGCTCAATTCCTACCCCCGAGGGGCAAGAGCAAACCGCTGCGAGCAGGGCCGGCCCGCTGCGCTAGCATCGGCGCGTGAATCCGGCGCCGTTCGAGGCATCTGCTGCTCAGCTCGAGGACGGAGTTCGCGTCGTCGCCGTGCGCGGCGAGCTTGACCTCAGCACCGCCCCCGATCTCGAGCCGGCGCTCGAGGCCGCGGTCGTGGCTGCCGACGCGCCGGTGCTGGTCGACCTCTCCGAGTGCGAGTTCATCGACTCCACCGGAATCGCCCTGATCGTGCGCGCCTGGCAGCGCCTCGACGAGAGCGTCGACGGCAACAGCGGCAAGCCAAAGGTCGTGATCTGCAGCGCCAACGCACAAGTGCTGCGGGTGCTCGAGGTCACCGGGCTCGAGGACTCGATCCCGATTCACGGCAACCGCGACGACGCGCTCGCGGCCCTGCGCGCCTGAGCCACCGCGCTCACGCATAGTCCGGCGGTGCCCGGGTAGAGGTATTCAATGCCCTCTTCCCGCCGTCCAAAGCTGCCGCGCGAGCTGTTCGAGACCCGCAGCCATGCCTGGCACTCGCTCGGGCTCGGCGAGGAGCTGTCGCCGCGGCTCTCGCGCCGGGCGCTTGGCGGCCTGCTGGCGGCGCTGCTGGTTTTGGCCGCGACCCTGGTCGTCTATTACAACCGCCAGCGCCTGCTGCCGGGCTACGGCCCCTGGGTGCGGTTCGCCACCGTCGCGATCCTCGTCGTCGTCGGCTCGGCGGCTACCCACTGGTTGGTGCGCGGCCTCTCCCCCCGCCTCTACCGCAGGCTCGACCCGGCCACCGCCGGGACGCTCGGCTTCCTGATCCGCCTCTTCGCGATGGCGGCGGTGGTGATCTTGGCCCTGCGGATCGCCGGCGTCAACGCCGCCACGCTCGCGCTCGGCGGCGCCTTCACCGCGATCGTCCTCGGCCTCGCCGCGCAGCAGACGCTGGGCGGCCTCTTCGCCGGGATCGTCCTGCAAAGCACGCGCCCGTTCAAAGTCGGCGAACGCGTGCGCCTGGTCGGCGGCGCCCTGGCCGGCTCGATCGAGGGCACGGTCAGCTCGCTTGGCCTCTTCTACGCGACGCTGGTCCAGGGCGCGGACCGCCTGCTGGTGCCGAACAGCGTCTTGATCAACCTCGTCGTCGTGCCCCTGCGCGAGCCCGACAAGGTCGACGTCCGCGCTCGCTTCGATTCCGACGCGAGTCCGCAACGGGTGGAGGAGCAGCTGCTGCGGGCGATCACGGTGCCGACCCGCTACCGCCCCAGCGTCTCGCTCGAGGAAGTCGACCAGGACGGGGTCGTGCTGCGGGTCAACGCGACTCCGCTACGGCCCGAAGACGGGTCACAGCTGGCCGAGGAGGTGCTGGAGGCGCTGCGTACGCCGCAGCGGGCTGGCTCGGCTCACTGAGCGAAGCCGAGGATCAGCTGCGCGGTCTCGAGCGGGATGTCCATCTGCAGGGCGTGACCGACGCCGTCGATCACGACCCAGTCGACCAGCGGCAGCCATTCGTTGCGGAAGCGGGCGGCGGCGCCGGGCCAGGGCAGCAGCCGGTCCTCGGTGCCCCAGACGATGCGGACCGGGCAGGCGATTTTCTCCGCGTCGAGGTTCCAGCCCTCGCGCTCGGCGTACTCGATCAGCGGCACCGCGGCCTTGCAGGCAGCCGCTCCCCGCATCTGGTGGGCCAGCAGATCGGCCGGGATGTGCTCGAAGTTGACGGTGGCGAATTCGGTCGCCCGGCGCCGGCCCTCGGGGGTCGAGAGGATCTCCTCCGCGTGCGGGACCGCGGCCTCGAGCAGGTCCTGCATCGTCGTGAAGAAAGCGAGCGTGTCCCGGAAGGACTCGTCGCCAGGAGCCCAGCCGCCGGCCGGGGCGAGCGCGACCACCGTCTCCGCCCGGCCGCGGGCCGCAAGCTGGAGGGCGACATAGCCCCCCAACGAGCAGCCGACCAGGTGGGCGGTCTCGAATCCGGCCTCGTCCATCGCCCGCTCGACCGCGTCGGCGAGGGCCGTCTCGGTCACCTCGCCCTCGATCGGCGGCCCGCCGGCGTGGCCGGCAAGGGTCAGCGCGAGAACGTCGTGCTGGCGTTCCAGGTCCGGCAGCACCAGCTCCCAGGTGCGCCAGGTATCGACGAAACCGTGGAGGCAGACCATCGGCGAACCCGAGCCACCCCGGTGGAATGGTGGAAAAATCATTTCCAATGCCCACGCTAACGCCCGCAAGGCGCCGGGGCTAGGGGCTCAGGCGAACAGGACGATCAGCAAGTTGACCAGCACGGCGATGGGAGTGCCGATCAGCGAGAGGTAGCCGAAGAACGCTGCGAAGCCGCCCCGGTAGCGAACGCTCTCGAACAGGACCAAGCCGACGACGTGGGCCATGTTGACGAGGGCCACGGCGATCGCGACGGCGATCGCGACGGCGTGCCAGCCGGTCTCCGAGCCTGAGTCTCCGGCAGCCGCAGCGGCTAGGACGATGGCAGCGATCGTGCCCACGATCCCGATCACGATCCCGACCAGGTCCCGGACCGAGAGCCGGGGCATGTTGTCCGAGATCGGCAGCTCGAGCTTGTCTTTGTCGGTGTCGCGGGTGCCGGCGCCGGCCCGCTCGACCGCGACGACGTGCTCACCGTCGGCGTCGCCGCTGTGGATGACGATCATTCGCAGCGGCGGCTCCAACGAGGCCTGGGCGCGGTCGAGCAGGCCCTGCTCGAACCAGCGCGCCTGGTCGGCCTCGCGCTCGAAGATCAGGACCTCGTCGGCCGGGGCTTTCAGCAGCGCGTCCTGGGCGGCCTGGACCGGGTCCGGGTCGCCGACCTCGCCCGCGGCGCTGATGCCGTTCTCCTGCAGCGATTTCAGCGCCGCGCGCAGGCGCTCCTCGGCCTGTTCCCTGGGGTCGTCGATGTCGCCCAGCGTGTGCTGGAAGGCGCTTGCCTCGACCGCCGGGACGACGATTCGCAACTCGGTGCCGCCGCCGTTTCCGGCCCGGCGGATCTCCTCGATCGGCTCCGGTCCGTCGAGCGCGCCGGTGACGACGGCGAGAACTCGATGGGGAGCGGCGGTGGCCATCTCAGCCGTCCGCCGGAATCGTCTGGTCGGCCTCGCCGCGCTCGACGTCCTCGCGGTCCTCGGCCGGTCGCACGTCGCGGTCGGGGAAGCGGTGTTCGTCGCCGTGGCTGGCGATGTCGCGCAGGCGTGCCTCGGCCAGCTCGAAGCCCTCGGACTCGCCCTGGCCGGCCTCGATCAGGGGCTGCTGGGAGGGATCGTCGCTCTCGACTGGAGCCTTGCCGCCGATCCGCGCGGCTTCTTCGGCGGCAGCCTCGGCCTCTTCCTCGACGCGTTTGAGGTCCGCCAGCTGCTCCTCTTTGGCGGCCTCTCCCTCGGCGCTCATGCCGGGCTCCCGCCGGGGGCCGGGCCGGCTCCGCTCGTACGGGCGAGAACCCAGCCGAGCAGGGCGCCAACGGCGGCGCCGGCTCCCAGCAGGGTCGCGGCTCGCGCCGGATCGCGCTTCAGTTTGGAAGCGGTGCCGTGAGCGGTGTGCTTCGCGGTCGACTTGACCGCCTTACGGGCGAGGGACTTCTTGATCGATGGCATGGAGCCTCGATACCCCGTTTGCGCGGGCGTCAATCGCGGGTATCCGAGCTTGGCCCGAACCCGAGCAGAGAGGCGAACCGAATGGACGCGATCGCGATCCTCGACGTCGACGGAACGCTGGTCGACACGAACTATCACCACGCGCTCGCCTGGCACCGGGCGCTGCATGCCCATCAGCAGGCGGTGCAGATGTGGCGAATCCACCGCCACATCGGCATGGGCGGGGACAAGATCGTCGCCGCGCTGACCAGCGAGGAGGTCGAGGAGCGAGACGGCGACGCGATCCGCGCGGCGGAGGCCGATGCCTACGGCGAGCTGATCGGCGAAGTCGAGCCGATGGCCGGGGCGCGCGAGCTGATCGAGGCGCTGCGGGAGGAGGGCGCGACCGTGATCCTCGCCAGCTCCGCCAAGCAGGAGGAGGTCGACCACTACCTGGACCTGCTCGACGCCCGCGACCTGGTCGACGGCTGGACCAGCGCCGACGACGTCGAGGAGACGAAGCCGGCGGCGGACCTGGTCACGGTCGCCCTGGAGAAGGGCGGCGGCGGGCCGGCGCTGCTGATCGGCGACTCGACCTGGGACGTGAAGGCGGCCAGCGCCGCCGGGGTGGCGACCCTGGCCGTCCTCACCGGCGGCTTCTCAGAAGAAGAGCTGCGCGAGGCCGGCGCCTTCGAGGTGCTGGAGTCGATCGCCGAGCTGGCTAACTGGCCCCGGCAACGGCGCGCTGAAGCTCTTTCTTATTCATCTTCGAACGGCCCTCGATCTTGAGCTTCTTGGCGTCGTTGTAGAGCTGCTCGCGGGTCCGCCCGGAGGGCCCGTGGCCCGACTGCTTGCCCCCGCGGCTACTGGCGGAGCGGCCGCGTTTGGAGCTGGGCGAGGAGCTTTTCGACTCGCCGGAGCGCGCCTTTTCCTTGTTCACAGTGCGGGCGGCTATCTCCTCCGCGCGTTTGGTCGAGCGCCCCTGTTCCTTCTCGCTTTTTTTGACCTCTTTGTATTGGCGCTCGCGTTTGCTGCCTTTTTTGACTCCACGTGGTGGCATCTGCGCTCCCCTCCTCTCCGCTCAGTTGGCGTTGGCGCTCTGACGCTGGCCCTCGTGGACGCCCTCGGCGAACTCCTCGACGATCTTCGCCTTGAAGGCCTCGAGGTCCTCGGGCTTGCGGCTCGAGACCAGGCCTTGGTCGACGTGGACCTCCTCGTCGACCCACTCGGCGCCGGCGTTGCGGAGGTCGGTCTGCAGGCTTGGCCACGAGGTCAGGGTGCGGCCACGGACGACGTCGGCCTCGATCAGCGTCCAGGGGCCGTGGCAGATAACGCCGACGGGCTTGCCGGCCTCGAAGAAGGCACGGATGAACTCGACCGCCGCACCGCTCGTGCGCAGCTGGTCGGGGTTGGCGACCCCACCCGGGAGGACGAGCCCGTCGTAGTCGCCAGCGGCGGCGTCGCCGACAGCGTGGTCGACGGGGAAGCGGTCGCCCTTGTCGAGGTGGTTGAAGGCCTGGACCTCGCCGGCCTCGGGAGCGAGGATGTCGGCTTCGGCGCCAGCGCCGCGCACCGCTTCGAGCGGCTCGGTCAACTCGACCTCCTCGACGCCCTCGTTGGCGACCAGAAACGCGATCCGCTTCCCTTTCAAACGATCGAAGAACATGTGCTGTCTCCCTTGCTCCTGGATTTAGTCGCCCACCGGCCCGAGCGCGTCACCGTGGGGGAACGGTTGGTCTTCGCACCCGAGCGGGAACCGGAGCAAGGCCGGTAAAAGCCGCTGGGACTCGGGCCGGCGGGCTGTCCTGTCCTGAGCCACTGGATACCCGCCGCCCCGGGGAGGCAAACTGCCTCGATGCGCGCAAACGGGAAAGTCGTGGCAGCCGCCGTCGGCACGCTGTTGCTCGCCGCTCTGGCGATCGCCTCGGGCGGTCCGGCGACGGCGGCGCCGACCGCGACCGCAAGCATCTCGAGGCCACCGATCGCCAGTCATCTGATCCCCTTCGGCCCCAAACGCAAGCGCGAGATGGCCGCCTATTCCCAGCGCCACTACGGGCAGCACAGGTGGCGGCTGCGGCACCCGCGGGTGATCGTCGAGCACATGGCGCAGACCGCCACCGCAGCCGCCGTCTTCAACACGTTCGCCCCCGACGTGCCCGACGTCGAGCTGGGCGAGCTGCCCAACGTCTGCTCCCATTTCGTGATCTCGCCCTCGGGGCGGATCTTCCAGCTGGTCAACCTGCGCACCCGCTGCCGTCACACCGTCGGCCTCAACTGGACCGCGATCGGGATCGAGCACGCCGGCTACGGCGACGGCGACGTCCTCGGCAACCCGCGCGAGCTGCGCGCCTCGCTCTGGCTGACCCAATACCTGCGCTGCCGCTTCGGGATCCGGCTGCGCGACGTGATCGGCCACAACGAGAGCCTCAGCTCGCCCTACCACCACGAGCTGGTGCCGAGCCTGCGGCGCCAGACCCACGGAGACTGGAAGCACCGCTCGATGCGGGCCTACCGCCACAAGCTGGCACGGATGCGGCCTTGCGCCTAGCCAGGCGGGCTAGACTCGCTGCGATGAGCGAAGCGATCGAGGGTTTCAAGGAGGGCGACAAGGTCTGGGTCGAGGACGCCGACGGCAACCGCCACCCGGGCATATTCGTCGGCAACAACGAAGCCGCCGGCTGGTTCGGCGGCGGCCCCAGCGCTTACATCGCTCATCCCGAGGCCCACCAGGCAGAGGTGGTCTCGATCTTCCGCATCGTCCCCCGCGACGAGTAGCGCCCCGGCGCTCGCCGTCTCAGCCGGGCGAGACCGCGGCCGCGTCGGAGCGGCGCGGCCGGTAGCGGTAGCCGACTCCCCGCACCGTCTCGACCGGGTTGACCTTCGCCGCGTCGCCGAGCTTGCGGCGCAGATAGCTGACGTAGAGCTTCACCTCGTCGCGTTCGCGGACGCCGTTGCCCCAGACCATTTCCAACAGCTGGCCGTGCCCGAGGACGCGGCCCGGATGCTCGGCGAAGGTCGACAGCATGCGGAACTCGGTCGGGGTCAACGCCACCTCCACGCCCAGTACCTCGACCCGGTGGCGAACGCGATCGATGTGGACGAACTCGTCGTCGAGGACCGCCAGCTGCGCCGGCTTGGCGCGGGCTCGGCGCAGCAGCGCCTCGATCCGGGCCAGCATCTCCGGGCCGCTGAAGGGCTTTCCGACACAGTCGTCGGCGCCGGACCGCAGGGCGCGCACGCGCTCGGCGCCGCCGTCCTCCTGCTCGCTCACCGCCACCACCGGCACGTCGCTGAGCTCACGGATGGTCGCCAGCACCTCGAAGCTGCCGATGTCCTCGAGCCGCAGCTCGAGCAGCACGACATCGGGCTGCTCGGCGTAGAAGGCCTTGAGGCCGGAGCGGCCGCCCCGGGCTTGGACCAGCTCGATCTCGGCCTCCGCGAGCAACGCCTCGAGCGCCCGCCGCTCGCCGGGATCGCTGCCGATCGCCAGAGCTTTGCGGGCATCGGGGCGCGAGCTTGGCGGCCGAGAAGACACCTCCCCAGGGAATTCTCTTTACTCAGGAGACTTTGTCAACCCTTGCAACAGATGGTGTTTCGAAAGGATGGAAGCCGATCGTCAGGATTCGCCGAGTCCGAGCATCCCGGCGCGGTCGAGCCGGAACATTCGCCACTGCTCGAGACGGGTGGCCCCGAGCCGCTCGTAGAAGCCCAGGGCCGGCTCGTTCCAGTCGAGCGCGCACCACTCGAGGCGGACATGGCCGCGCTCCAGTGCGAGGGCGGCGAGATGCTCCATGAGCGCGCGGCCGATGCCCCCGCGGCGGTGGTCCGGGCGCACGTAGACATCCTCGAGCCAGATCCCGGAGCGGCACTCGAAGGTCGAGAAATTGGTGCAGAAGATCGCGTAACCGATCGCCTCCCCGCCGCTTTCGACCAGCAGCGCCTCGGCCGCCCGCTGCTCGAACAGCGAGCGGCGCAGAACCTCGGCGTCGCCGCTGACCGCGTCCCTCAGTTTCTCGTACTCGGCGAGCTCGAGGATGAGGCCGAACAGCAGCTCGACGTCAGCTTCGGTCGCGGCGCGGATCTGCACCCGCTCAGGCTATGCCCTCGAACTCGTACTCGCGCAGGAACCCCTCGAAGAGGCGCCGATGCGATTGCTCGTCGCGGAGGATCGCGGTGACCATGTCTTGGGTGACGGGATCGACCTGGTCGGTCTCGGCGACGATCCGGGTGTAGTGCTCGATCGCGCCGGTCTCGGCTTTGATCACCCCGCGGATCACGTGGACGGTGTCGGTCTGATGCTCGGGCGGTTGCAGGAAGCTCTGCTCGGGATGGAACTCTTCCGAGCCGGGGACGACTCCGTAGAGCTCCTTGATCCGATCGGCGAACTGCTTGGCGTGGCCAAGCTCGTCTTCGACCTCGGCCGCCAGCGACTCCTTGATCTCCTGGGCGCGGACGCCGTCGAGGTTGACCGAGGCGGCCATGTAGCTCATCACCGTCTCGATCTCCATCCAGTAAGCCTTGGTCAGCAGCTCGATCACCTCGTCCCGGGTGCCCGAGCTGTCGCCGTCGAAGATGCCCTTGCTGACGCTGCCGGTCTCCATTCGCCTCTCACTCCTCTGGTCGTTGGCTGCTGGCAGCCCAGTACCCGGCTGGACCGAGTGGCAATCGGGCTCAGTCGTCGAGCTTGTCGCGCTTCGGGGCCTCCCAGCGGTCCCCTGCCTCGGGGTCCTGGGAAGGATGCGGCTCGCTGGTGCTGATGCTGCCCGACTGCGGATGCGGCTCGGCGCCAAACGGCTCGCCATCGGGGTCTGCCGGATCACGTGGGTCCTCGCGTTGCTCGTAGGGGTCCGGCCACTCGGTCGGGTCGGGGTCGTCGACCAAGGGGTTATTGAGCGCGTGGTGCGGCGAAGCGTGGTGGGAGATATCGCCGGGGTCCTTGCCGGGCGGCTCAGGGAAGCCGGTGGCGGGCTCGCCGTCCGGCGCGCGCTGGGGGTCCGCCTGGGGATTCGGCTCCGGGACCTTCGCCCTGGGCGTGGCGCCTGGCGACCCGGTCGCGGGCGGCGGCGAGACGCCATCGGCAGGCGGCGGCGACGCACCGGACGAGCTGGAGCCCGCTTTGCGGCGGCGAACCTCCTCGACCAGGCTGTTTGCCGCTGTGACCCCCCATCGAGCCAGCCTGGATGCCAGGCGGGCGCCGCCGGCGAGAAGGGCTTTTGGTTTCGAGTCGGCCATCGGTCTCGACTGGCTACCCCGAGTCCACGCCGTTCAATCGCGCTTCGCTTTAGGCTGCGGCGCCATGGAGACGATCGACGAGCTGCTCGCGAACAACGGCAAGTTCGCCGGGGCCCTGGCGGACCGCCACCTCGACGTGCAGCCGAGCCGCCAACTGGCAATCGTCACCTGCATGGACTCGCGGCTCGACGTCTTCGCGGCGCTGGGGCTGGGAGACGGCGAGGCGCACGTGCTGCGCAACGCCGGCGGCGTCGTCAGCGAGGACGTGATCCGCTCGCTGGCGATCTCACAGCGGCGGCTCGGCACCCGCGAGGTGATGCTGATCCACCACACCGACTGCGGCATGGAAAAGATCAGCGACGAGGGCTTCCGGGTCGAGCTGGAGGAGGCGACCGGGATCGCGCCGGAATTCCCGGTCGAGTCCTTCGAGCGAGTCGACGACAGCGTCCGCGAGTCGCTGCGGCGGGTGCGCCACTCGCCCTTCATCCCCCACCGCGACGCGGTGCGCGGCTTCGTCTACGACGTCGACACGCACCGCCTGCGCGAGGTCGAGTAACCCTCAGCTGCCCATCGCGCGGGCGATCACCACGCGCTGGATCTCGTTCGTGCCCTCGTAGATCTGGGTGATCTTGGCGTCGCGCAGCATGCGCTCAACCGGGTACTCGTTGACGTAGCCGTAGCCACCGAGGACCTGGATCGCCTCGACCGTGACCTTCATCGCGTTGTCGGAGGCGAACAGCTTCGCCATCGAGGTCCACTTGCCGAGGTCGGCCGGGCGCTCGGCGAGGTCGGCCATCGAGCAGGCTTTGTAGAGCAGCTCGCGGGAGGCGGCGGTGCCGGTCTCCATGTCGGCGAGCTTGAACTGGATCCCCTGCAGGGCGTTAATCGGCTTGCCGAAGGCAATCCGCTCCTTCGAGTAGGCGTTGGCGTAGTCGGTCGCCCCCTGGGCGATCCCGACCGCCTGCGCGGCGGCGCCGAGGCGGGTGCGCTCGAGCGTGCCGAGGGCGACGCTGAGGCCCTTGCCCTCGGCCCCGATCATGTTCTCGTGCGGGACGCGGACGTCGGTGAAGGTAGGCGAGCCGGTCGGCGAGCCCTTGATCCCGAGCTTGTGCTCCAGTTTGCCGGGGTCGAAGCCCTCCCGCTCTTTCTCGACGACGAAGGCGCTCATCCGCTTGTTCTCGCGGTCGGTGACGGCGAAGACGACGTAGAAGTCGGCGACGGAGGCGTTGGTGATCCAGTTCTTCTGGCCGTTGACCACCCACTCGTCGCCATCGCGGACGGCGGTCGTCCGCATCGAGGCGGGGTCGCTGCCAGCCTCGGGCTCGGAGAGGGCGAAGGCGGGCGACCACTCGCCGCTGGCGCAGTTGGGCAGGAAGCGCTGCTTCAGCTCCTCGGAGCCGAAGAGCTGAATCGGCAACGTGCCCAGCTCCTGGATCATCAGGATCAGGGCCGAGGAAGCGCAGGCCTTGGCAATCTCCTCGACCGCCATCTGCAGGACCAGGGTGCCGGTGCCGGTGCCGCCGTAGGCCTCGGCGAAGGGCAGGCCGAGGATGTCGTGCTCGGCCAGCAGCTTGCGCACGTCCCAGGGGTACTTGCCTTCGCGGTCGATGTCGCCGGCGCGCGGGGCGATCTTCTCCTGCGCCAGCCGGCGCACCATGTCACGGAGGTCACGGGACTCTTGAGGGACTTCGTAAGTGTTGGTCATCGGCCGGGCAGTCTATGGACGCCTGACCCACGGACCTAGACTGCGCGGATGGCCACCGTCGCCCCCTACGGCTCCTGGCGCTCGCCGATCGCCGCCGCGGTGGTCGCCGCCGGGGGGCGGCGGCTCGGGGCGCCGGCGATCGCCGGCGACGGGGCCGTCTGGTGGGGCGAGGGGCGGCCCGAGGAGGGCGGCCGCGTCGTCCTGATGCGGCGCCCGCGCGGCGGCGAGCCCGAAGAGGTGACGCCAGCCGCGGTCAACGTCCGCACCCGCGTCCACGAGTACGGGGGCGGCGCTTGGACCCTGGCCGGCGAGGACACCGCGGTCTTCGTCGACTTTGCCGACCAGCGGCTCTATCGCCAGCGGCTGGGCGAGGAGCCGGTGGCGATCGTGCCGGAGCCGGAAACCGCCGCCGGGCTGCGCTACGCCGATATGCGGATCTGCCCCGACGGGGGCACGCTCGTCTGCGTGCGCGAGGTCCACGGCGAGGGCGAAGCCGAGAACCAGGTCGTCGCCCTCGCGCTCGACGGCTCCGGCGAGCCGGCGGTGCTGGCGGCGGGCCGCGACTTCTACTCCTTCCCCCGGGTCAGCCCCGACGGCGCCTGGCTCGCCTGGACCTGCTGGGACCACCCGAACATGCCCTGGGACGGGACCGAGCTGTGGCTGGCGCCGCTCGAGGATCCGGCCGACACGCACCTCGTCGCCGGCGGCGCGGCGGAGTCGGTCTTCCAGCCCGAGTGGGATCGCGAGGGGCGGCTGCACTTCGTCTCCGACGGCGACGGCTGGTGGAACCTCTACCGCGTGGAAGCCGCCGCGGCGGAGGGCAGCATGAGCCTCCCGATCGAGCAGCTGACCGCCGAGCAGGCCGACCTCGGCCACCCGCAGTGGCTGTTCGGCGGCGCGACCTACGCCTTCCTCGACGATGGTTCCATCGCCTTCATCCGCACCGAGCGAGGCGAGGAAAAGCTCTGCCTGCAGGAGTCCGGGGGCGGCGGGCTGCGCGACCTCGGCCTCCCCTTCTCCTCCTTCGGCTTCCCCTCGCTCTCGGCCCGCGGCAGCGAGCTGGCCTTCGCCGCCGCCAGCCCGCGGAGCGAGACGGCGGTTGTGCTGCTCGACCTCGACGGCGGCAAGCCGGAGGTCGTGCGGGCCTCGAGCGAGGAACCGGTCGACCCCGCCTATGTCTCCAGCCCGCGGCCGGTCTCCTTCCCGACCAGTGGCGGCGCCAGCGCCCACGGCTTCTACTACCCGCCGAGCAACCCCGAGTTCGAGGCGCCGGCCGGTGAACTGCCGCCGCTGATCGTCCAGAGCCACGGCGGCCCCACCTCCCACGCCACCCCCTTCCTCGACCGCGAGTACCTCTTCTGGACCAGCCGCGGCTTCGGCGTCGTCGACGTCAACTACCGCGGCAGCAGCGGCTACGGCCGCGAGTACCGCCAGCTCCTGCAGGGGACCTGGGGCGTCTTCGACAGCGACGACTGCGTCGCCGCCGCCAAGCACCTGGCGGCCGAGGGCGAGGTCGACGGCGCCCGCCTGGCGATCCGCGGCGGCTCGGCCGGCGGCTACGCGACCCTCTGCGCGCTCGTCTTCCACGACGAGTTCGCCACCGGGGCCAGCTACTACGGCGTCGCCGACACCGAGACCCTGGCGACCGACACCCACAAGTTCGAGTCGCGCTACCTCGACGGCCTGATCGGCCCCTATCCGGAGCGGCAGGACCTCTACCGGGAGCGCTCGCCGATCCACTTCGTCGAGCGGCTGCAGGTCCCGGTGATCCTCTTCCAGGGGCTCGAGGACGAGGTCGTGCCGCCGAGCCAGGCGGAGACGATGGTCGCGGCGCTGAAGCGCAACGGCATCCCCCACGCCTACCTCGCCTTCGCCGGCGAGGCGCACGGCTTCCGCCGCGCCGAGACCGAGATCCGCTGCCTCGAGGCGGAGCTGTATTTCTACGGCCGCATCCTCGGCTTCGAGCCGGCCGACCGCCTGGAGGCGGTCGAGATCGACGGTTCGCTCGCTCCCTGAGGGGGTAGCCGAGGCGAATGGACAACTCCGCCGATCCCAGCCTCTTCGCCACGCTCAAGCGCACGGCGACGGAGTTCATGGAGGACAACCTCACCGACTGGGCCGCCGCCCTCACCTACTACGGCCTGCTCTCGCTCTTTCCGGCGCTGATCGCCGTCGTCTCCCTGATCGGCCTGGTCGGAGACCCGCAGAGCACGACCTCGAGCCTGACCGAAATCGTCACCGAAATCGGGCCCGGCTCGGCCGCCGAAACCTTCTCCGGGCCGATCGAATCGATCGCCTCCAACCAGAGCGCCGCGGGCGTCGCCTTCGTCCTCGGGCTGGCGGTGGCGCTGTGGTCGGCCTCCGGCTACGTCGGCGCCTTCATCCGCGCCTCCAACATCATCTACGAGACCCCCGAGGGGCGGCCCTTCTGGAAACTGCGCCCACTGCAGTTGCTGGTGACGCTGGTCATGGTCGTGACCCTGGCGCTGCTGGCGCTGGCGCTGGTCCTGACCGGGCCCGTGGTCGAAGCGGTGGCGGGACCGCTGGGGATCGGCGACACCGCGGTCGCGATCTGGGACATCGCCAAGTGGCCGGTGATGGCGGCGATCTTCATCCTCATGGTCGACCTCCTCTACTACGCCTCGCCGAACGCCAAGCTGCGCGGCTTCCGCTGGGTGACGCCGGGGGCGGTGGTGGCGATCGTCGCCTGGATCGTGACCTCGGCCGGCTTCGCCTTCTACGTCGCCAACTTCGGCTCCTACGACAAGACCTACGGGACCCTCGGCGGGCTGATCGCCCTGCTGGTCTGGTTCTGGATCAGCAACCTGGCGATCCTCTTCGGCCACCAGCTCAACGCCGAGCGCGAGCGCAGCCTCGAGATCGAAGAAGGCGTTCCCCGGGCCGAGCGAGAGATCCAGCTCGAGCCGCGGGCTAGCTGACCAAGCAGTTCTTGCCGCCTTCGCTTTCGCCCTTGGCCGGGAAGGCGTGGGCGAGCGCGTGGGCGATCAGCTCGGCGCGGGCGGCGTAGCCGGGCGAGGTGAAGTGGATGCCGTCGTCGATGAACCAGGCGTCCTTGACGTCGCTGGCCCAGTCGTAGACGCGCATGTTCGGATAGCGGCGGCAGGCGACGAGCAGTTCTTCGTCCCACTTCTCCATGTTCTTGGCGGCGTAGGGGTCGCCCTCTTTGACCAGCGAGCGGACGTTGACCCACAGCACCGGTTCGTCGCCGATCGCGTTCATCATGATTTCGATCCGTTCCATCTCGCCGACGGAGGAGCCGACGAAGACGTTGGCCGCCTCGTTGGTGCCGAGCGCCAGCACCCAGCAGCCGTGGAAGCCTTCGAGCTTCCAGGCTTCGGCCACTTCCCGGGCGTTAGGTTCGCCTTCGAACTGCTCTTCGATCGAGCGCGCGCCGGAGATCTCGAAGTGCTGTTCGACGGCGCCGACGTCGGCGTACTGGGCTTCGATCCGCTGGCTTTCCAGCGGCAGGTAGTCGGGCGAGGTCAGCCCCTCCGAGGTCGAGTCGCCGATGTGGACGACGGCTTTGCAGGAGGAGCGTTCGGAGGCGTCGGCCTGGGCCGGGGTCAGCGGCGCCGGCTTGGTCGCGCCGGCGGCAAGCGCTTCTTCGACCCGGGCGTCGCGGCCTTCAGCGGAGACCGAGTTGACCCCGGCCATGCCGGCGCAGGCGGCGATCACGACGACGAAGGCGGCGGCGGCGAGCGCCCAGCCCTCGCGCGAGACGCTCCGCGGCCGCCACTCCCCCGCCCGCGCCCGCCGCCAGAGACGGCCGATCGCGCCGTGGCGGACCGGCTCCTCGACGAACTTCCAGGAGAGCGCGGAGACGCCGAGGATCGCCGCGAACTGCAGCAGCTCGCGCAGCGGTTCGGCCCCGTTGGCGATCCCGCCCGGGGTGGTCAGGGCGATGATCGGGAAGTGCCAGAGGTAGATCCCGTAGGAGCGCACGCCGACCCAGCGCAGCGGCTTCCAGCCGAGGACGGGGCCGAGCCGGCAGGCCGGGTGGGCGAGCGCGGCGACGACCAGCACGGTCGCGATCGAGAGCAGGATGAAGCCGCCGCGATAGAGGAAGGACGAGTACTGGTCGGTCTGCCAGATCATCAGCCCGATCACTGCCAGGCCGGCGACGCCGAGGCCGTCAAGCAGGTTGCGGGCCCCCGCGGGAATGCGGCGGCTGAGTTTGCGGCTGGGCCAGACCATCGCCAGCGCCGCCCCGAAGAGCAGCTCGAAGGCGCGCGTGTCGGTGCCGTAGTAGACCCGCGAGGGGTCGAGGCTGGGCTTGAACAGGACCGCCATCAGGATCGCCGAGGCCAGCGCCAGCGCCAGCGTCGCGACGGCGAGCCGGGGGCGGACGCCGGAGGGCAGCGGCGTCTCCCGCACCAGTTTGGTCCCGAGCAGCAGCAGGAACGGCCAGACGAGGTAGAACTGCTCCTCGATCGCCAGCGACCAGAGGTGGTTGAGCGGGCCGGGCGGGGCGAAGCGGGCGAAGTAGGAGACATCGCCGAAGATCAGCTGCCAGTTGCTGACGTAGAGGGCCGAGGCGACGACGGCGTCGCGGAACTGCTGCGGCTGGGCGGGGCCGAAGATCGTCACCCAGGCGACGACGACGACCATCATCACGAACAGCGCCGGCAGCAGGCGCCGGGCGCGGGCGAGCCAGAAGCGGCCGAGCTTGATGTGGCCCTGGCGGGCCAGCTGCGAGAGCAGGATGTCGGTGATCAGGTAGCCGCTGAGGGTGAAGAAGATGCCGACCCCGAGCAGGCCGCCGGGCGCCCAGCCGAAGCCGAGGTGGAAGGCGATAACGGCGAGGACGGCGACGGCGCGCAGCCCATCCAGCCCGGGCATGTAGCGCTGGTTGCGCTTGACTGGTTCGGGCATCTGTCGCTCCCATGCTACGAATCGGAGAAGAAGCGATGACTGAGACTTCCCCTTCCACCCCGCTGCCGACCCGACGCCTCGGCGATTCCGAGCTGCAGGCGTCGGCGGTCGGCCTCGGCTGCAACAACTTCGGCGCCCGGCTCGACGCCGACGGCACCGCCGCGGTGCTGGAGGCGGCGCTCGACGCCGGCATCACCTTCTTCGACACCGCCGACGTCTACGGCGGCGCCGGCGCCAGCGAGGAGCTGATGGGCGCGGCGCTGATGGGCCGCCGCGACGAGTTCCTGATCGCGACCAAGTTCGGCTGGAAGCTGGAGGGCGCCGAGGGCGTGCCCGACGCCCCGAGCGGCTCGCGCGAGTACATCCGCTGGGCGGTCGAGGGCTCGCTGCGGCGGCTCCAGGTCGACCGCATCGACCTCTACCAGTACCACCGCCCCGACATGGTGACGCCGCTGGCCGAGACCCTGGCCGCGCTCGACGAGCTGATGCGGGAAGGCGTGGTGCGGGCGATCGGTTGCTCCAACGTCAGCGCGGCCGAAATCGAGGAGGCCGAGCGGGCGGCGCGCGAGGGCGGCCTTGCCCGCTTCGTCACCGTGCAGAACGAGTACAGCCTGCTGCAGCGGGGGATCGAGTCAGTCGTCGCCCCCGCCTGCGAGCGTTTCGGAACTTCGATCCTGCCCTTCTTCCCGCTCGCCAAGGGGCTGCTGACCGGCAAGTACCGGCGCGGCGAGACGGGGCCCGAGGGGACGCGGCTGGCCGGCCAGGAGGCCGGCAGCGAGGAGCAGTTCGAGACGGTCGAGCGCCTGCAGGACTTCGCCGAGGCCCGCGGCCTCGGCCTCGTCGACGTCGCGATCGCCGGCCTCGCCGCGCAGCCGGCGGTCGGCTCGGTGATCGCCGGCGCGACCAGGCCCGAGCAGGTCCGCGCCAACGTCGCCGCCCTGCGCTGGCAGCCGAGTCCCGAGGACCTGGCCGAGCTGGACCGGATCACGCCGTCGGCCCGCCCCTGACCGCCGTGTCGAGTTATTCGTCGTATGGCCGAACAACTCGACACGCCCGTCCGAGCGGCGCAATAGGTTGCGCGCCGTGAATCGCCTCCGCAAGCTCGGCATGTTCTCGGCACTCGTCGCGATCGCGACGATGGTGCTCGGCGCCGGCTCGGCGCCGGCGATCACGCCGGTCTCCTGTCCCAGCTTCCGGATCCTCCACAACGACCGGATCGGACCGGCGGTGCTGCCCGCCGGCAACTACGTGGTCACGATCGCGCCGACCGCCAGCCTCAGTTGCGCCGCCGCCTCGAAACTGCTCACCCGCTTCCTCGCGGACTACGACGGCGTCCTCCCCCAGCCCTGGCGGGTGGTCGCCCAGGGCAGCGGCAAAGCCTCCTTCAACCAGGGCGCGCGGGCCGGCTTCTCGGTCACCCGCAGCGGCGGCGAAGAAAGCGGCAGGTCTCCCGTCGGCGTCCTCTGCCGCGGCTCCTTCACGGTCAACTCGAACGCGACGATCGGCCCGCTCGCCTTCCCCAAAGGCTCCTACCTGCTCTACATCCCGCCCCGCTCCGGGATCAGCTGCAACCGCGCCTCGGTCCTCTTCACCCGCTTCCTCGGCGCCGGCGGGCGCCTGCCCTCCCCCTGGCGAGTGCAGAACCAGACCGCGACCTTCTTCAAGCCGGAAAACCCGACGCGTTCGGCCTTCCGGGTCGAGCCGCTGACCGGCGCCGGCCCCGCTTAGGCCTTCTTCCTAGCTCGCCTCCAGCGCGAACGGGCTGCCCTCGGAGTCGCGGCAGATCGACCACCGCTTCCCCGGGTGGATGACCGAGCCGCCGCCCTCGCGGACCAGCTCCAACGCCGCGGCCATGTCCGGCACCGGGAAGTAGGGCAGCGAGCCGGTGTCGCCCGGGCCGCGGCCACGCTCGTGGACGCCGAAGCGCAGCGCCCCGACCTGCCCGACCCAGCCGGCGCCGTCCTCGCGAGCCTCCAGCTCGACCCCGAGCAGGCGCTGCCAGAAACGGCGGGCGCGCTCGGCGTCGTCGGCCGGGAACTCGATCAGCGGGTTCGTCATCGCTCCTCCGCGCCGGCGTCGGTCGCGCGCAGGTCGCGGCCGAGGAAGGAGCTCTCGACGCCGATCAGCTGCTCCAGCTCACCGCGGTCGAGGAAGATCCCGTGGCATTTGGTGCATTGCTCGATCGTCACGCCGTTGCGCTTGTGCTGGCGCATCGGCGACTGGCACTTCGGGCAGGCCATGGCAACCATGCCCCCGAAGTTACCGACCGCGTCGCCGCGGCCCGGATTAGGGTGCTACGACGATGAGCAGGCCTGGGACGACGCAGGGGCGAAGCCCGCTCCTCTCCGGCCTGTTGGCGGGGTTGACCCTGCTGGCGGGGATCGGGACCGCCCTGCTGGGGATCCTGGCGGCGCCGGTGGCGATCGTCGCGATCGTCGCCCTCGCGGCCTACAGGCTGGCCGCCGGCGAGGGCGCGCCCCGCTTCCCGCCGCCGCGAGCCTCGCTCTCCTGGCTGCGCGAGGTCGCCGCGTTCGTCGCCGGCTTCGTCGTCTGGGCGGCCCCGCAGGTGCCGTTCGTCGCCCCCTTCCTCGTCTTCGTCGCCGTCACGTGGCCGCTGCCGCAGTCCTCGTCGGGGTCGATGCGGTTCCAGGAACAGGCGAGCCAGATCATCCTCGTGCTGCTGGTCGGCTACGTGATCGAGGCCGGCGCGATCCGCTGGCGCCAGCGGCCGGTCAACTGGATCCTCAGCCTGATGACGGTCGGCATCCTGCTCGCCGGCGAGGTCTACGCGCTGGTCGACCTCGCCACCGACAACCCCGACCACGCCGACATCATCGCCGGTTCGATGGCGGCCGGGCTGGCCGCGATCCTGATCGCCGCGATCCAGGGCTCGGCCGAGCGCGCCAGCGGCGCGGACGGCGGCTCCGAGAGCGGCTGAGCGGCAGCGGCCCTCAGCTGACCAGCTCCAGCACCTTGCGCTCCAGCCGCACCCGCGCCTGCTCCCCGAGCCGCCCGGGGCGGGCGCCGCCGAGGTCGAGCGTCACCCCGTCCCGGAAGCGGTCCAGCACCCGCGGGTCGATGTAGGAGCTGCGGGCGACGGCCGGCGTGTTGCCGAGCCGCTCGGCGACGCGTTTGACGGCGGCGTTGATCGCCCGTTTGTCGCCGCTGCGCGAGCCCGGCGGCGGGCCGGCCGCCAGCTCGACCGCCGCCAGCACCGTCCCGTGCCAAGTGCGGAAGTCCTTGGCCGAGAACTCGGCGCCGATCTTTTCCTGGATGTATTCGTTGACGTCGCCGGAGCGGACGTCGCGCCAGGTGCCGTCCTGCTTGAAGACGAGCAGGTCGTCGGGGCCGCTGCGACGGCGGCGCATCGCCTCGATCGCCCGCCGCACGCCCGCGTCGCGGATCGATTGCACCCGCCGCTGACCGCTCTTGGCCGGGAAGTCGAAGACGACCTCCCGCGCGGAGACGGTGACATGGTCGCGGCGCACGGTGGCGATCCCGAAGCTCTCGTTCGTCTCCGCGTACTCCTCGCCGCCGATGCGGAAGAAGCCGAGGTCGAGCAGCAGGACCGCGCAGGCAAGAGCGCGCTCGCGCGGCACCCCATCCAGGGCAAGGTCGCGGCGCGCCGCCTTCCTCAGCCGCGGCAGGGCCGCCGCGAACTCGCGCATCGACTCGAACTTGCGCTCGGCGGCCCGGCGCTGCCAGCGGTCGTGGTAGAGGTACTGCTTGCGGCCGGCCGCGTCGAACCCGGTGGCCTGGATGTGGCCGAGCGGGTCGGGGCAGATCCAGACCTCCTCCCAGGCCGGTGGGATCCCGAGCCCGCGCACCCGCTCCAGCGTCTCCTCGTCGGCAACTCGCCTGCCCTCGGCGTCGGCGAAGGAGAAGCCGCTGCCCCGCCGACGCCGCTGGATTCCCCGGGAGGAACAGTCGGAGCGCCGCAGGCGCCCGCCGGCCTGGCTCAACTCGGCGCCTCACGGGCGCGGAAGCGGAAGTAACGCACCCGCCCCAGGTCCCCCCGCGGCCCGCCGCGCAAACCGAGCGCCGGGGGCCGGCCTCCCCAGGTTTGTGAAGACCGGCCCCGCTTTTGTCACCCCCAGGAGGGGTCACCCCCTACCTAGGAGGGCTTCCTGATCGAGATCGCCGGATAGATCGGCATGTCGGTGGTGATTTTCACCTGCACTCACCCCCCTTCCTCCGTTGGGAACCGGCGTCGGTGTTGACGACCGGTCGCCGCTGCGACCCAACGAAGCGATCTAATCGATTCCAGCAGTGCGTTCGATTCCTGCAATAAGCGCCTTAGAACGCTCAGATGCTGCATTACGATTCATTGACTTCCAGGAATCGAGCGCAAGGAGCACCGCGATGGGACAGGCGACGAAGAAGAGCTCAGGGATTGAGTCGACCCTGGGGGCGCTGATCGCCCATCCGACCAGGGTCAAGGCGTACGTGATCCTCAACGAGCGGGTCGCGAGCCCGAACGAAATCGCCCAGGAGATCGGCCTCGAAGTCAGCCACGTCGCCTACCACGTGGACAAGCTCAAGGCCCTGAAGGTGATCGAACTGGTCGACGAAAAAAAGCGCCGTGGCGCCGTCGAGCACTTCTACAAAACGACCAAACGCCCCTTCGCCACCAAGGCCGGGTTCGAGGAGATGACCCCCGCCGAGCGCGAGGCGCTGACCCGCTACACCCTGCAGCTGCACCTCGTCGACGCGACGCTTGCGCTCAACGCCGGGACTTTCGACGCTCGCCTCAACAGCGCGTTGATCCGGCTGCCGATGACGGTCGACGAGGAGGGCTTCGCGGAACTCGCGGAGCTGCACAAGGAGATGTACGAACGCCATCTCGAGGTCGAAGAACGCAGCGCCGGGCGGATGGCCGAGGAGAAGACCGAGGCGATCCCCACGATGGCGACGCACATGTTCTTCGAGATGCCCTCCAAGCGCGTCCGCTGAGGTAACATTTGCGGCGGGCTCGGCAGCCCTGGGAGGGCGCCGAGAGTAGAAGTCAGAAGCAGGCACCGGGATGGCCACAGAGCGACAAATCCACGCCGGAATGCTCACCCTGAGCGCGCGCAAGGACGGGGACGTCCGCACGCTCGGCCTCAGCGGCGAGCTTGACCTGGCCAACGCCGACAGCGTCGACTCGGAGCTGCAGGCAGCCTTCGCCGACGGCGATTGCCAGGTGGTCGTCGACATGAGCGAGTTGACCTTCATCGACTCGACCGGCATCGCCCTGCTGATCACCGCGCTCGCGCAGGACCCAGACGGTCGCCGGCTGCGCTTCGTCCCGAGCAGGGCCGAAGGCGTTGCCCGCGTGCTGCAGCTGACCGGGGTCGACGAGCGGCTGCCGCTCGTCGCGGTCAGCTAGCCCCGCCGGCCTCTCGGCCTCAGGCGAGCGCTACCTGCAACCGCACCGTGGTGCCGGTCGCGCCGGAGCGAATCTGGACCAGGTCGCAGAACTGGTTGGCGAGCCAGAGGCCCCGGCCGCCGACGTCGCTGGGCGCCGGCTTGACTCGGCCGACCAGCGGCTCCTCGATCGTGCCACGGTCCTCGATCTCGACCAGCAGGCTCTCGTTCTCGCGCCATACGTGCAGAACGCCGGAGCCGCCGCCGTGGACGATGCTGTTCGCCGCCAACTCGCTGGCGGCGACGACGACGTCTGTCGCCTTCTGCTCAGGCAGCCCGCAGCTCTTTGCCGTCCACGCGACCCGCTGCCTGACGTCGAACAGCCCGGTGCGGTCGAACTTAAAGCCGGCGCCGTCGGCCGGGTGGTCGGGGAGCGCGCCGGCGAAGCCGTCGGCATCCTCCGCATAAAGGTCGAGCCCTGCGTCGACGCCCAGCACCGTGCGGTGGGAGCGACCGACCGCGCTCAGCACCTCGTCGTCGAGGGCGCTGCCGTCGTATGGGCAGAGCAACGACCAGGCCGGGGGGGCGGAAAAGGCGACGTCGAGCAAGGACTCGTGACGCTGGCACTCGTCGATCTCAGCCGGCTGCCGCCCGGGCCAGACGGGCTCGCCGATCCCGCGCACCGGTGCGCCGCGGTTCAGGTCGACGAAGTCGCGCCAGAAGGGGATGATCCGCGCCGGGTTGCGGCCGATCTCCTCGATCGCGGCGAAGCGGACCTCGGCGGCGTCCGCGCCCAGCTCGCCCTTCAGCAAGTCGGCGTTGGAGTCGCGAACCGCGACCAGGGCCGGTTCGCCGGCCTCGAGAGCGTCCCGCAAGAAGGGCACCGTCGCGGCGAGGAAGTCGTCGCCATCGCGATAGATCACCGCCTCGTGTCGAATGCCCGGCTCATCCATGAGCCTCATTAGGTACCCCGCTCCTCAGGCTTCAACACGAGCAGGCAGAGATCGTCGCGGATCGGCCCGTCCGCCCAGTCGAGGATCGCGCTCTCGGCCCCGCTGGCGATCGCGTGGGCCGGCAGCTGCGTCAGCGGCGCCAGCAGCCGCGAGAGCCCGGCCAGTCCGAGCAGGTCGCCGCCGCGACGCACGTCGGTGGCGCCGTCGGTGTAGATCACCACGCCATCGCCCTCGCCCAGCGGGGTTTCGGTGTTGCGCAGGCTGAGCCCGGCGTCAGCCCCAAGCAGGAAGGTGGCGCCGGCGGCGTCAAGCTCGCCCAGGTCCGAGAGCCGTAGCGGCAACGGGTGGCCGGCAACCGCCCAGGAGAGATGGGCCTCGGCGCTGCGGAAGCGCATGCAGACGGCGCTGACCAGCTCCCGCCCCTGTTCCGGCCGGTCGAGCAGGGCGGCGTTGGCGAGCGTCAGCAGTTCGGCCGGGTCGCTGGTGCCGGCGGCGAGCGCGGCGAAGCGGGCGCGGACGAAGGTCGCCAGCCGGGCCGCCGCGGGGCCATGGCCGACGACGTCGCCGACGATCGCCACGATCGAGCCGTCGGGACCGTTGGTGAGCAGGTAGAAATCGCCGGAGACGCCGTGCTCGGAGGGGACGAAGGCGGCGGCGGCGTCGACGTCGGCCAGGTCGGGCAGGCTCGCGGGCGTCAGCGCCGCGCGAATCGCTTCCAGTTCCTCGGCCGAGTGCTCGAGGACGATCAGGCGCTCCCGCAGCAACGAGATCACGACCAGGGTGCCGATCAGGGCGACCAGGCGCAGCGCCAGCGCCACCGCCAGGTCCGGCACCGGGTGGATCAGGGCGCCGATCACGTAGAGGCTGATGCAGGCGGCGACCGCGATCGCTCCGGCCCGTCTGCCCAGCCACCAGGTCGCCAAGCCAACCGGGATGGCGTAGAAGAAACCGACCCCGGCATTGGCCTTGCTGGCCGTGGCCAGCCAGATCACGAAGACCGCCAACGCCGCTGCGCAGACCCAGGCGGCGCGAGCGGGATTGGAGGGAGTGCCGGGCACTGCGTCGATTACAGCAGTACGCTGGAAATCCTGCGCAATCGTCGGCAAACGGCACGGTTCGTGCTTCTACAGCCGCTTGCGCAACGAGGTCTCGCCGTTCTCCCAGGCCGTCAGCAAGCGGCGCGCGAAACGGTCCTCGAGGTAGAGCAGGGCGCGGGCGCCGAAGACGATGTCCGCCGCCAGTTTCGGCTCCTGCCGGGCGAGGCCGCCGGCGAGCTCATAGGCGGCGAAGTTCTCGTGGCTGGCGCCATCCTCGACGTGCTCGTCATATACGTCCGTAGCCCCGAGGTCGAAGCCGAGGCGGCGCAGGCCCTCGCTGTAGCGGCGGCTGATCTGCGCCGACGCCAGCCGCAGCATCGCCAGGTGGCCGACGACCGCGCCGCGGCGGCTGCGGTGCAGGCCGAGGCCGGAGATCAGGTTGACGGTGGCGAGGCTGATGCCGGGCGCGTGGCCGACGTAGGCGTTCTCGCCGTCGTCGAGGTCGAGCGCCCGCATCGTCCCGGCGAAGAGGCGGGCGTGCATGCGCTCGGAATGGCCGGCGCCGTACTCCTCGCCGAGCATCTTCGTCAGCGCCGCCTGCGGCGGGCCGGACAGGCGCGGAATCGCCCAGCTGTGGGGATCCGGCTCCTTCAGGCGGTAGAACGAGCGATGGACGAGCAGCTCGCGGAACTCCTCGCGCTCGGCTCCGTTCTGGAGATGGCGCGAGAGCGCCGCCCACTGTTCTTCGGCTTCGAGCCTGAAGATGATGTCGCCGACGTCCTCCGGCTCGATCGGCTGGCCGGCGAGCTTCTCATCGAGGCAGCCGAAGAAGGCCGTCTCCAACTGGGCGCGGGCGGCGAGAAGCGCCGGGTCCCACTCCCATGCCGGGTGAATCCCGGCGAAGGAGCGGTAGTGAAGCTCGTAACAGAGGTAGAGCGCCAGCTGCAGGTCGTCGTCCCCGATCGGGTCCTTCACTCGCTCCAACAGGGTGGCCACGGTCTCCGCGAGTTCCGCCGGCGTGAGGCTGGCGGAGTCCGGAGGGGCGCTGAGCAGGGCTCCGATCAGCTCGCTGAGGGGGCCGGCCGAGGGGAGGCTCGAGCGGGCTTTTACAAGCCTCCCCTGCTGGTCGACTGCATTCACACCAATCCAGGTTCCCGGAGCGGACGAACGGCAAACGTCCTCCTGCCGGTTTATCGCTCGAGTTCGACCTCGCCCGCCGGCTTGTCCTCGCGCAGGCCCTTGAAGGAGCCGTGGCGGACCATCCCCTCCGCGGTCAGCTCGCGAAACTCGATCTCGGCGACCAGCTCCGGCTCGACGAAGTTCGCCGCCCGCGGCCCGCGTCGGCCGGCGAAGGGATTGCCCTCGCGCGCCAGCGGAGCGAGACGCTCCATCAGCGTGTCGAGGTCGCGGTCGGAGAAGCCGGTGCCGACTTTGCCCGCGTAACGCAGCTCGGCGTCGGCGTCGAAGTAGCCGAGCAGGATCGAGCCGAGGCGGTTGCGACGGCGCCCCTCCCCCGCCTGCCAGCCGCCGATCACGAACTCCTGGCGGCCGAGGTTCTTGACCTTCAGCCACGAGCCCGTGCGCTTGCCCGGCGCGTAGTGGCTGTCGAGGCGCTTCAGCACGATCCCCTCGAGTTCTCGCTCGGCGCTGGCGGCCAACAGCTCCCGCGCCCGGCCGACCGAGTAGCCCGGCGTCTGCCAGCTCTCGCCGTCGAGCCCCAGGCCATCCAGCAGCTCGCGCCGTCGCCCGTAGGGCTCGTCGACCAGGCTCCGTCCTTCGAGGTAGAGCAGGTCGAAGATCACATAGGTGACCGGGTGGGTTTTCATCCGCCGCCGCACCACGCTCTCCGAGGTCTGGTGGATGCGCTGCTGCAGCAGCCCGAAGCTTGGCCGCCCGTCCTCGCCGAAGGCGACCAGCTCGCCGTCGAGGACCGCGTCGCGGGCGCCGAGCTGGCGGGCGAGGCGCCGCACCTCCGGGTACTGGGACGTGACCAGGTTGAGGTTGCGGGTCTGCAGCTCGAGCCGGCCCGGCTGGCAGTAGGCGATCGCCCGCACCCCGTCCCACTTGATCTCGACCGCCCAGCCGTCGTCCTTTGCCGGCAGCTTGGCCAGCTTCGCGAGCATCGGCACCACCGACTCGGGGAACCGGTCGCGCTCGCGCTCCGGCGGATCGACGCGGTGGATCATCCAGTCCTTCTCCGCCTTGCCGGCGTGGAACAGCGCGTAGCGGCCGCGCAGCCGTTCGCCGGAGAAGCTGACGACCACCTTCCCCAGCTCCCACTCGTGCAGCTCGTAGGTGCCGCGGTCCCAGACCGTCATCGTCCCGGCGCCGTACTCGCCGGCCGGGATCTCCCCCTCGAAATCGCGGTACTCGAGCGGGTGGTCCTCGGTGTGGACTGCCTTGCGGTTCTCGCTCGGCTCCTCGGGGATGCCGTTGGGGATCGCCCAGGAAGCGGCGACGCCGTCGTGCTCCAACCTCAGGTCCCAGTGCAGGCGGCGAGCGCTGTGCTCCTGGACGACGAAGCGCGGCGCGGCCTTGGCCTTGGCCTTGGCGCGCGGCTTGCCTTCGGCGCCTTTTCGGCCCGCCGGCTCGGGCGTCGCGGCGAAGTCGCGCTTGCGCTCGTACTCGCCGAGCTTTCCCGCTTTCGCTTTGCGCGCCTTCGCCACCGTCAGGATCTTCCCGCAAGATGATCGCCCTAATCGCCCACGTTCGCCGCTCCCGCAGAGGCAGGCGTACCATGTAGGCACATGGCCAAGTCATCGACGCAGCCCTTGCTGGCTCCGGGTAACGAGAGCGAGTGGGCGCAGATAAATCGCGAAGAGGCCGAGCAGCTGCGCGCCTCCAACCTGGCATTGACCCCCGCTCAGCGGCTCGAGCTGGGCCAGCGCCTCTCCCAGCGGGCGGTCTCCCTGCTCGCTGCCTCTGTCAAGGCCGGCCATGCCCCCAGACGAGCTCTCTGGTCCTGACCTCCCCGGCGTCGTCGCCGACGCCGATGCCGCGGAGCTGCAGCACGTCGTAATCGGTGGCTTCAGTGTCATCTTTCACGGCTACGTGCGGGCCACCAAGGACTCCGATCTCCTGATTCCCGACGGAGCCGGCGCGGACGTGGCGCTTCTGCGTTTCCTGGGGAGGATCGACGCGCGCCGTCTCGATGACGATCGGCCGATAGGGGACGACGAAGCAGTCAACAGGGATCATCTGCGGGTCGGCAGCCGCCACGGGATCATCGACCTCCTCCGAGGCGGGGCACCGCCGCTTGACTTCGAGACCGTTTCCAGCCGCGCCGAGACGATCGACTGGGAGGGCCAGACGATCCGTTTCGCGGCGCTGACGAGCCTCGTCGGCTTCAAGCGGCTTGCCGGCCGACCCCAGGATCGCCTCGACCTGATCGAGTTGGAGGCGCTGCACGGGGAGCTGCCGAGCGAGCCGATCCCCGGCCTCGACGGCTGAGTTACGGGAGCCATGAACTCTGGTTCCAAGGCAATCGCCGTAATCGCCGACACCCACATGCCGAAGGGCAGCCGCCGGCTTCCGCGGCGCTGCGTCGAGATCGTCGCCGCGGCCGAGGCCGTGATCCACGCCGGTGACTTCTTCGGCCGCCCCGCACTGGAGCAGCTGGAAGCGCTCTGCCCGCGCGTCCACGCGGTTCACGGCAACGTCGACGAGCCGGCGCTGCGACGGGCGCTGCCGGAGACGCTCGAAGTCGAGCTGGCGGGAGGAACGATCGCCGTCGTCCACGACGCGGGCCCGGCGCGCGGTCGTTTGATGCGCCTGCGCCGCCGCTTTCCCGACGCCGACGCCATCGTCTTCGGCCACAGCCATCTCCCCCTGCACGAAGAAGAGGACGGCTTTCAAATCTTCAACCCGGGCAGCCCGACCGAGCGGCGGCGGGCGCCGCAGCCCTCGATCGGGCTGTTGCGGCCGGGGCCGAAGGGGCCGGCCTTCGAACACGTCTGGCTCTGAGTCGAGGCGGCGCTCGCGGGTCAGCGGCTGCAACTCGCGTCATTGTTGACTCGTTTGATAGAGAATGAGGGATGGTCAACGAGTGGGATCTGATGCACGGCCGTGGCTTGATCGCCGCCCTCGCCGCCGAGCTGGGCGAGATCGAGGGCGTCCTCGGTGTCGCCGCCGGCGACGTCAACCAGATGTTCGACTGAGGCGCCGATGCTGGCCGACTTCGCCCTGGGGGCCCTGCTCGCGTTTGGCTTCGCCCTCCTCACGACGCCGGTCGGAGTCTCCGGCGCGGTCTTCCTCGTCCCGGTCCAGATCAGCCTGCTGCACACCCCGAGCCCGGCGGTGACCCCTACCAACCTCGTCTACAACCTGGTCGCGATTCCCGGCGCGCTGATCGGCTTTCGCCGCGAGGGCCGGCTCGGCGGGCCGCTGACCCGGCTGCTGGCGCTCGGAACCCTTCCCGGCGTGGTCGCCGGCGCCGCGATCAGGGTCGAGCTGCTGGACCGGACCGCCACCTTCCTCTTGGTCGTCGCCGCGGTTCTGATCGCGCTCGGCGCCTGGCTGCTCATCGCCCGGCCCCGCCGCCGCGTCGCGCCACCCGGCCTGCGGGCCAGACGGCAGATCCTCGCCCTCGCCCTCGCGGTGGGCGTGGTCGGCGGCATCTACGGAATCGGCGGCGGCTCGGTCCTGGCGCCGATCCTCGTCGGCCTTGGCTTTTCGGTGCTGGAGGTCGCGCCGGCGGCGCTGACCGCGACCTTCCTCACCTCCTTCGCCGGCGTCGCCGCCTATGCCCTGCTCAGCCTCAGCGCCGGCGGCGACGTCGCCCCCGACTGGGGGCTCGGCGCCGCCATGGGCGCCGGCGGCCTGGCGGGCGCCTACTGCGGCGCCCGCCTCCAACCTCGCCTGCCCGAGGCGCTTCTACGCCGCGGCCTCGGCCTGCTTGCCCTGGCGCTCGGGCTTCGCTACGCGCTGCAGGCGCTTATTTAGAACTGCGGCCCGCCGCTTTACGAGCGCGTTTCGCTTTTGCTTTGGCTTTCGGTTTCGCTTTGGTTTTGGTTTTAACTTTGGCTTTGGCTTTGGCGGCCGGGCGGGCCGTTGCCGGCCGTTTGGCGCCAGCGCGGCGGGAGGAGCCGTTGCGCTGGGCGCGCGGCACCTCCTCGGACACGACCGCGACGGTCAGCGACTTGATCTGGCCCTCGAGGAACTTCGCCATCCGCTCCTCCTCGCGCCGGATCCCCTTCGCGAGTTTCGCCGTCTCGCGATCGCCGACTTTCTCCGCCAGGGTCTCGATCGCCAGGTAGGTGGCGATCTCCTCGTGCTCGTTGAAGTACTCGGTCTTGGCGTTCTTCAGCATTTTCTCCTGCTCGCCGGAGCCGCGAATCGCGTGCAGGGGGCCCTTTGCAGCGGCAGTGACCTTGCCGACGACCGACTGCGCGGTCTGGGTGCCGCCACCCAGCTGCTTGATCCGGCGCTGCAGCTGTTTGCTGTGGCTTTTGGTCTCTTTGAGGTGCTGTTTGAGGCGTTTTTTGTAAGGCGCCTTGGTGGTCATCGCGATGTGCGCCTCCAGCGCCGTCTCCAGCTCGCGCTCCTTGCCGTAGGCCTCGCTCAGGTACTGGACCAACTTGGCGTCACGCTCGTTCATATCCGCCATGGATGTTCAACGTCCTTCCGATTTTCGGGGTCGGGCAGATCTACCCGGCCCTAGAACGGCGAAACGGTACAGCGCCTGATGGGATCGGCGGCAAGTGGGTAGTAGCTCCCCCAAGTCCAATGGCCGATCGACTTCTCGCCATCTATCTCAACGACCACCTTGCCGGCGCCTCCGCCGGCGTCGAGCTGGCGCGACGAACCCGATCGAGCAACCACGACGACGCTGAGTTCGGCGCGCCCCTCGCAGCCATCTGCGCCGAAGTCGAAGCCGACCGCGCCACGCTCGCGGATCTGATGGAGCAGCTGGGGATTCGCCAGAACAAGGGCAAGCAGGGCGGCGCCTGGCTTGGCGAGAAGCTTGGGCGGTTGAAGCTGAACGGCCAACTGCACGGCTATTCGCCGCTCAGCCGCGTGGTCGAGCTGGAAGGCCTCTGCCTGGGTATCACGGGCAAGATGCAGCTTTGGCGGGCGCTGGAGCGCAGCCTCGACAGCATCGACGGCTTCGACTTCGAGCAGCTGGCGGAGCGGGCGGCACAGCAGCGCGAGACAGCCGAGCAGTTGCGCCTGCAGGCGGCCAGCCGCGCTTTTCCCCCGCAACCCCAATGAGCCGGGGAGCCGTCGATGAGTAAGGCGGGGACGATCGGCGCCGACGGCGTGATCGAGTGGCGCGACGCCGCGGGCGAGCTTCACCGCGGCGACGGGCCGGCCCGGGTCTTCCCCAGCGGCCGTGAGGAGTGGTTCCGTCACGGCAGTTTGCATCGCGACGATGGCCCCGCGATCGTCCACGCCAACGGCTCGGTCAAGTACTACCGCGACGGCGTGCGCCACCGCGAGGACGGCCCCGCCTGCGTCTACGTCAACGGCACCGAGAAGTGGTATCGAAAGGGCCTGCGCCACCGCGATGACGGTCCGGCGGCGACCTATCCCGACGGCCGCCGAGTCTGGTTCGACGCGGGGGTGAAGGTGCGGGAAGAGCGGGCGCGGTGAGGGTCGGCGGGCGCCAGGCGCTGATCCCGGTGGAGGAGGTCCTCGGCGCCATCGTCGACCTCGCCGACGACGGCTTCTGCGCGCGTCGCGAGCTGGCGCTGCGCTTTCGCGGCAAGGGCGAGCGCGAGATCAGACGCAGCATCGCCCGGGCGGCCCGACAGGGGTTGGTCCTGGAGCGCCGCGGCCCCGACACCCGCTCCTATCTGGCTGTCTCCAGCGAGGGCTGGGACCTGATCAGGTCTGCCGATCTCGGTTCGAAAAATTAGTTTGCCCGCCCCCGGCCGGGGTACATGGCCGACATGCCAATAGCACTGCTGCTCATCGTGATCGGAATCGTCCTCGCCATCTTGGTGAACTATGCGCTGGGGATCGTCTGCATAGTGATCGGGCTCGTCCTGTTGCTCTGGCCGCGAATAAGCGCGGGCCGAGGCGGCAGCGCCAGAGTCTGACCGAGCCGGGCGGGACGGCTTCCGCATCTTCCAAGCGCATCTCAAAACGCACCCGGTCTCCGGGTGCGTTTTGGTTTTCGGGACTTGCGTTCGTCGCTTGTATCCCAGGGGGTGACAAGCGACGAACACGGACGCCTATGGCCCGCTGACGCGGGCGCGTACCCTGTAGGCGTGCCGGGACCGACCAGCCGCGTGCTTTCCAGCTCTCAGCTCCAGACTCTGGCGCGACTCGGCGAGGAACACAGCGCCGAGGTCGGCGAGACGCTGTTCGAAATCGGCGACGCCACCTATCCCTTCATCGCGATCCTCGAGGGCGAGGCGACGGTGAAGGACTCGGCCGGGCAGGAGATCGTCCGCCACGGCGCCTCCGGCTTCCTCGGCGAGATGAACCTGCTCTCGGGGCAGACCGTCTTCCTCACGGCCGTGGTCACCGCGCCGATGCGCTATATCGCGGTCGGGCGCGAAGACCTGCGGCAGCTGCTGTTCGAGGACCCGGGCCTCTCCGACCTGCTGCTCTCGGCCTTCGTCGAGCGGCGCGAGCTGCTGCAGCAGCGAGAGGGGATCGGGGTCGAAATCCTCGGTCCGCGCCATTCGGAGGAGACCCGGCGCCTGGTCGACTACACGCGGCGCATGCGCACCCCCTACTCCTGGGTCGAGCCGGAGGCGAGCGAGGAGGCGGCGGCGCTGATCGCCGCGCTCGACCCCGAGGAACTGCCGTTGGTGCGGCTGCCCGGGGGCGCCGAGCTGCGCCGCCCCAGCAACGGCCAGCTCTCACGGGCGCTCGGAATCGGCCTCGAGCTGCAGACCGGCGAAGAGGTCGACCTGCTGATCCTCGGCGGCGGGCCGGCCGGGCTCGGCGCCGCCGTCTACGGCGCCTCCGAGGGACTGGACACGCTGGTGATCGAGAGCACGGTGCTGGGCGGCCAGGCCGGCACCTCGCGGCGGATCGAGAACTACCTCGGCTTCCCCGCCGGGATCAGCGGCTCCGAGCTGACCAGCCGCGCGGTCTCGCAAGCGCGGAAGTTCCGGGCGCGGACGGCGACGCCGTACCGGGCGCGGGCGCTGCAGCCGGCAAACGGCGACGGGCGGCACCTGGTCCAGCTCGACGACGGCGTCGAGGTCTCGGCCCGCGCAGTGCTGCTCTCCACCGGGGCCGAATACCGCCGCCTGCCGGTCGACGGGCTCGAAGAGTACGAGGGCTTCAGCGTCTTCTACGCCGCCGGGCCGCCGGAGGCGCAGCTCTGCGGCGCCCAGCGCGTGGCTGTCGTCGGCGGCGGCAACTCGGCGGCGCAGGCGGCCGTCTGGCTGGCGCGCGGCGGCGCCCTGGTGACGCTCCTGCACCGCCGCGCCGACCTCGGCGAGACGATGTCCAACTACCTGATCGAGGAGCTGGACCGCTACGGAGTGGCGGTCCGCGACCGCAGCGAAATCGCCCATCTGCACGGCGAGGACGGCCAGCTCGAGGCGGTCACCCTGACCGACGGCGAGCGTCTCCCCTTTTCCTTCCTCTTCCTCTTCCTCGGCGCCTCGCCCTGCACCGAGTGGTTGGGCGACACCGTCGCCCGCGACGAGAAGGGCTTCATCCTCACCGGCGCCGAGGCCGGCGTCAGCGGCCTGCTCGAGACCAACGTCCCCGGCATCTACGCCGCCGGCGACGTCCGCGCCGGCTCGACCAAGCGCTGCGCTACCGCGGTCGGCGAGGGAGCGATGGTGGTGCGGTTCGTGCATCAGCACCTAGCTGCCGCGGTCTGAGGCTCGGCGGTGGGCGATCACGTCGAGCTAACCCCGATCGGGCGGGTCGAGTCGCGGCTGGTCGACCCGGCGGAGGCCCCGAAGCAGGGTGACGAGGGCGCGCCGGACGCATGGGTGGTTCTCGACGACGGCTTGCTCTCCGCTCTAGACGGGATCGAGGCTGGGGACGAGTTGATCGTTCTCACCTGGCTCGACCGTGCCGATCGCGCGACGCTCGCCGTCCACCCTCGCGGCGACTGCACGCGGCCGCCACAGGGCGTCTTCTCCACCCGTTCGCCCGACCGCCCGAACCCGATCGGGCTGCATCGGGTCGAGGTCGCCGAGCTGGCGGGCACTCGTTTGCGGGTGCGTCATCTGGAGGCGGTCGACGGCACCCCGGTGCTGGACCTGAAGCCGGTCCTCAGCACCAATCCCGAAGAGCGCTGAGGCCCGCCTAGCTGAACTCGATCACGCTGCGGATCCCGTCCTGGGCCTCCATCAGCTCGAAGCCGCGGTTGACCTCGTCGAGGCCGATGCGGTGGGAGATGAAGGGCTCGACGTCGATCTCGCCCGCGAGGGCTCGCTCGACCAGGACCGGCACCTGGTCGCGGCCCTTGACGCCGCCGAAGGAGGAGCCGGCGATGCGGCGGCCGGTGATCAGGAAGCGGGGCACGACGTCGAGGGTCTCCCCCTTGCCGGCGACGCCGGCGACGGTGCACAGGCCCCAGGCCATACGCGCGGCTTCGACCGCCTGGCGCATCACGGCGACGTTGCCGGTCGCCTCAAAGGTGTAGTCGGCGCCGAAGCCGCCGGTCATCTCGAGGATGGCGGCAACTGCCTCCTCGCCGCCGACCATGACGTCGGTCGCCCCCTGTCCGCGGGCCAGCTGCAGGCGCTGCGGCGAGAGGTCGACGCAGACGATCCGCTCCGCCCCCTGCAGGCGGCAGCCGGCGACGGCGCCGAGGCCGACCATCCCCGCCCCGAAGACGACGCAGGTGCTGCCCGGCGTCACCGCCGCCGTGTTGATCGCCGCCCCGAGCCCGGTCGAGAGCCCGCAGGCGAAGAGGCAGACATGCTCGAAGGGAGCCTCGGGGTTGACCTTGGCCAGGGCGATCTCCGGCATCACCGTGTACTCGGCGAAGGTCGAGCAGCCCATGAAGTGGCGGATCCCCTCTCCCCCGCCCTCGCGCGAGATCCGGGTGGTCCCGTCGGGCAGGAGGCCCTGGTTCTGCTGCTCGCGGATCGCCATGCAGAGGTTGGTCCGCGGGTCCACGCAGTGAACGCACTCGCCGCACTGCGGCGAGAAGAGAGTGACGACGTGGTCGCCGGGCGCCAGCGAAGTCACGTCGGCGCCGACCCGCTCGACCACCCCCGCGCCCTCGTGGCCGAGGACCGCCGGCGCGTAGCCGGAGGGGTCGGCGCCGGAGGCGGTGTAGAGGTCGGTGTGGCAGACGCCGCAGGCGACCAGGCGAACCAGCGCCTCCCCCGCGCGCGGCTCGGCCAGCTCGACCTCCTGGACGGCTAGCGGCTGCCCGAACTCCTCCAGCACCGCGGCGCGCATCTTCATCCCCAGCCCCCGCTCCCGTCCGCCGTCAGCCGCTCTTGAAACGAGCGGCCTCCTCGGAGCCGCCCGTCGCGTTGCCCTCGCTGTAGGAATGCGCCCCGGTCCCGGCCAGGGTGCCGCCGTCGACGATCAGGTACTCGTCGCGAATCGGCCGCCCGTCGAACCAGGACTCGAGGATCTCGCGGGTCCCGGCCGCGTAGCGCGCCTGGGCCGAGAGGCTGGTGCCGGACGTGTGCGGGGTCATGCCGTGGTTGGGCATCGAGCGCCAGGGATGGTCGCGGGGCGCCGGCTGCGGGAACCAGACGTCGCCGGCGTAGCCCGCCAGCTGGCCGCTCTCGCAGGCCGCCGCAACCGCGTCGCGGTCGCAGATCTTGCCGCGGGCGGTGTTGATCAGGTAGGAGCCCCGCTTCATCTTCGCCAGCAGCTCGGCGTCGAAGAGGTTCTCGGTCTCGGGATGCAGCGGCGCGTTGATCGTGACCACGTCGCAGACCGCGACCATCGACTCGACGTCGGGGTGGAAGGTGGCGCCAAGCTCGCGCTCGACCTCCTCCGGCAGGCGATGGCGGTCGGTGTAGTGCAGGCCGACCTCGAACGGCTTCAGGCGCCGCAGCACCGCCGAGCCGATCCGCCCGGCCGCGACCGTGCCCACCTGCATCCCCTCGAGGTCGTAGGAGCGGGAGACGCAGTCGGCGATGTCCCAGCCGCCGTCGACCACCACCTGATGGGACGGGATGTAGTTGCGGACCAGGGCCAGGATCATCATCACCACGTGCTCGGCGACGCTGATGCTGTTGGAGTAGGTGACCTCGGCCACGGTCAGGCCGTGCGCCATCGCTGCCTCCAGGTCGACGTGGTCGGAGCCGATGCCGGCGGTCAACGCCAGCTTCAGGTTGGGCGCTTTGGCGATCCGCTCGGCGGTCAGGTAAGCCGGCCAGAAGGGCTGGGAGATGACGACCTCCGCCTCCGGCAGCTCCCGCTCGAAGACCGAGTCCGGGCCGTCCTTGTCGGCGGTGACGACCAGCCGGTGCCCGCGCTGCTCGAGGAACTCGCGCAGCCCCAGCTCGCCGGAGACGCTGCCGACCAGCTCGCCCGGCTCGAAGCCGAGCCCCGCCGGCGTCGGCGCGCTCTGGCCGTCGTGGTAGCCCTCGATCTTCGGCACGCTGTCGCGCGCGTAGGCCGGCGGGTAGCCGCCGGCCGGATCCTCGTAGAGAACGCAAAGCACGGTCGCCATGGGCTACTCCACCCTCTCACCGATCAGGCTGCGAGCGCAATCGACGATCGTCTCCTCGACCGGGCGCGGCGACCAGCCCAGCTCGGTCCGCGCCTTCGCGCTCGAAAGCTCGACCCTCTGGCCGAGCTGGCGCGCGACCGAACGGACGCTGGGGTCGAAGAGGCCCAGCGCCCGCACCGCGAAGTCGGGGATCGAGCGCTTCGGCACCTTCGCCGCCGCCGGCCCGAGTTGCTCGCGCAGGACCGCCGCCACTTCGGCCATCCACTGGAAGCGGGCGACCGCGATGAAGCGCTCGCCGCCGGCCTCCGGCGCGGTCATCGCCCGGATCTGCAGGTCGGCGACATCACGCACGTCGACGACGCTGAAGCCGATCCGCGGCGTCCCCGGCATCCCCTTCAGCAGCCGTTCGACCATCTGCAGCGAGAACGAGCTGGCCTCGCCGAGGACGGGGCCGAGGATCGCCCCGGGGTTGACCACGGCCAGCCGTTCGGTAGCGCCGCGTTCGCTGGCGAGGTCCCAGGCCGCCCGCTCGGCCAGCGCCTTCGAGCGCGTGTAGGGCTCGAGCTTGGGATCGTCGCCGTCGGTCCAGTCGGCCTCGGTCAGGGGTGCCGGGGCGTCGACGACGCCACCGCGTACCGCTGCGACCGAGGAGGTGACGACGACCCGCTTGGCGCCGGCGTCGAGCGCGGCGCGCAAGACCCGCAACGTGCCCTCGCGGGCCGGCACGATCAGCTCGTCGGGATCCTTCGGCTGCCGCGGCGGGAAGGGCGAGGCGACGTGGAGGACGTAGTCGCAGCCGGCGACGGCCCCCTCCCAGCCGTCGTCGCCAAGCAGATTGGCGGCGTGGACCGAGAGCCGCCCGTCGGCGTCGACGAGGGGGGCGAGGCGGGCGCGCAACTCCGGCTCCTTCGCCAGGTCGCGCACGGTCGTCCGCACCTCATAACCGCGGCGCAGCAGCTCGACCAAGCACCAGCTGCCGAGAAACCCAGAGCCGCCGCTGACGAGAACCCTCTCCACGCCTCCGAATCTAGCGCGCGCTGCCTAGAGCGCCTCTCCCCTACGCCGCCTCGGCGGCAGCGGACGTGCCCGGATCGGCGGCGACCGGAGCTGCGGCAGCGGGCGCATCGACCGCCTCCGGCGGGCTCTGCCGCTGGAACGCTTTGAACGCCAGGGGCGCCTGCACCCGGTCCAGCAGCTGACAGCGCGGGCAGTTCTCGACGCCAAGATGGCTGGCGCTGTAGCTGCTTCCGCAACGTTCGCACTCAAACATGATTCCCTCCACTTTTCCCAGAGTTGACCCTTGCTGGCTGGGAAATACCCACTAGACGGGATGGATAAACCGGTGGAGGCCTCTTGGCCATCCGGTTGGCAGCGCGAGTACCGAGTTCGGCCAGCGGGCCCGAGCGGCTGCTGAAATGGCTTCAGACCGCCGTGGACAAGGGTTTAGCGGAGCTCGTGGTGGTGTTCCCGGGTTCTTGTTGCGGCGGTCTGTTGCTTCCCCGCCCCGAGTGGATTCCCTGCGGCTCAGGCCTTGGCGGCGACCGGCGAGGACTCGAGCCCGGCCCAGACCTCGGTCAGGAACGCGGCCAACTCGGCGTTGAGGCGGTCGGGGCTGAAGCGCCACTCGAAAATCGAGTTGGCCTCGATCAGGCGCGCGTTGGCCAGCTCTTCGGCCAGCATCCCCGAGTCGCTGAAGGGATGCAGCGGATCGCGCGGATGGCCGACGATCAGCGCCGGCTGCTCGATCTTCAACCGCTCCTCGCGGTGCGGCGCCGTCTCCCCCAGCAGCAGTCCCTCCAGCACCGCGCCCGAGGGGCCCGGCCGCTGCCGCACCCAGTCGAGGCCGATGTCGAGCAGGTAGCTGGTGCGGGGGACGAGCGAGGTGAAGACCGAGACCGCCTCGAACAACGGCCGTCCCAGCCGCAGGCCGAGCAGGACCGGGGCGAAGGTCGCGGCGACGCCGGGCAGGGCGTTGTCCAGCACCGGCATCTCGATGAAGAGGCCGGCGACGCGCTCGGGCCGGCGGGTCGCCAGCTCGAGCGCGATGTTGGCGCCAAGAGAAGTGCCGCCGACGATCGCGGCCGGCTGCTCGAGGTGATCGAGCAGGGCCGCCAGCTGGCGGGAGAAGAGCGGCATCGAGTAGAGGCGCAGGTCCTCGGGGCGATCGGAGCGGCCGTGGCCGAGCATGTCGACGCAGACCACCCGGTTGCCGTGGCTCGCCAGCTCCGGCGCCAGCCGGTCGAACATGCGCCTGTTCATCAGCAGCCCATGGACCAGGACGAAGACGCGGTCGCCCTCGCCGTAGCTGTCGTACTCGATCCGGTGGCCCTCGTAGTGGAACTCGCCCATGCCTGGATCGTAGGCGCAGCCGCCGCTGGAGAGCTAGTCGGATTGCCGCCGCAGCCTATGCGAACATATGTTCCCATTCGATCTGCGGAGGTAAGAGATGCCCCAATTCGATGCTTTTGAAGACCTCGTCGGCAAGTGGCGCTGGCGCCTGATCGGCGCCGACGGCCGCACCGTCGCCAGCTCCGGCGAGTCGTTCGATTCGCACTGGCACGCGCTGCGGGCGGCGGAAAACGTCCGCCGGGTGGCGGCTGCCGCGCAAATCTCCAGCGTGCCCGCCGAGGGGGTCGACGACGCCCTCGGGGCGATCATCGACCGCGAGCTGGCTCGGAGCTGAGAGCGGCCGGGCCGCCGGCTAAGCGGGACGCGGCGGCCACCGGCGGCGGCGCAGCGAGCTATGCAGCTGCGCCGCCCCGGTAGGCCCCCGCTGGCTCAGCCGATTCCGTATGTGCCGGAGTTCGGCGCGTCGACTTTGAACGAGCCGAACTGTTTGTAGGTTTCGTTCGTCCCGCTGAATTCCATTTCGGTGATTTCGCTCGGGGTGTTCAGGACCACTGTGCTGCTGGCGACGGTTTTTTCCAGTTCGCCTTTGGCGCAGTTTTTGAAAGAGCGTTTGACTTTCATGTTTGTGATCGTCAGGTCGGTCGCGTTGACGTCGACCGTCCAGGGCAGGCCCTTCGCTTCTTTGACGTTGGCTTCGCAAGTGGAGTAAGTGCCGAAGCCGGTGCATTTTTTGATTTCCCAGGCGGTAATTTTGCCGGTGCTGCCGCCTTCGGTCGTCAGCGTCGCGTGGATTTCGCAGTTCATCCCGTTGGCGCCTTCGAATTCGAAGTTTTCGCCGCCGGTGAGGCCGATCGAAATGAATTTGCTGACGTTCACGCCTTTGTCTTTCCAGACCGCCGCCGAAGCCGACGAGGCCGAGACCGCGAACATCGCGACCGCCACGGTCAGGCAGGCGAGCAGCATGCGCTTGTGGTTCTTCATCTCTCCCAATTCCCTTCGTTCATGACTGGGTGGCGGCCCCCGACGGGGACCGCCGCTTATGGACAAGCGCGATCACTCTAGTCAATAAGTTTGTACTAAGTGGCCGTTTATCCGGCGACGTGCAGCTCGAGCGCGTGGATCTGGCTCTGGCCGTAGGAGCCGGTCTGAACCGGGCCGGCGGCGCTGACGAGGTCGCCGACCCCGGGCAGGGGGTGCGGCCGCAGGCCACGGCGAACGTCGATCGCGGTCAGCCCCGGCAGCGTGATCCCAGCCGGGTCGAGGACGACGAAGTGGGCGTCGCCGTCGCCGTCGGGATCCACCCGCTCGACATAGAGGATCCGGCCCATAGTGGCGCGGCAGCTCGGCAGGCCGGGCGGGCAGTGGGACGGGGTCGGGCTGGGCGCGGGCTCGCGGGAGGGCGGGGAAGGCGCGTCGGGGACGGCCGCCGCGCGATCGCGCTCGGGCGAAGCTTGCGTATCCGTTCTCGCGGCCGGTAGCTCAGAGCCGCCACAGCCGACGGCCAGCGCCAATGCGACGGCGCCGCTCAGGACGGCGAGCGCGACGCGGGCGATCAGCGCCGGTGGTGCGGCTTTGGCTTCGGCGGCGCCAGCAGGGTCGCGACGAAGCTGCCCTCGCCCCCGTCGCCGCCCGGCGCCGTGGCGCTGACCGCGATCGTCGCCTTCAGCCGCCGCAGCTTTTCGAGCCGCTTCAGGCCGCTCCCGGAGAGCTTGCCTTCCAGTCCCGCGCTCTTGCCGGCGGCGACGCTCAGCTTGGCGCCGCCGATCGTGACCGCGGTCTTCGCGCGCCTGCTTTTACCCGGCTTGCGTTTCGGTGGGGTCGGGACGCTGACGAGGACTTCGACGGCGCAGGGGCCGCTGGCGCCGGTGGGGCATTCGACCGTCGCCGCCGGGGCTTTGAAGCGCCCGTCCTTGGCGACCTTGATCGTGCCGCCACCCAGGGCCAGCGCCACTCGCGGCCGTGGCCTCGCCAGGGCGTTGGGGCCCGGGCCGCCCACCAACGGCGGGCACTCGAGCCGTAGGTCGAGATTCGTGACCGGCGGCGGGATCGTCATCACCGCGGTTTCGACGAAGGAGCGGCCGCCGTCACCGGGCGCGTGGCAGCCGCCCTTCTCGACTCGGACCTTGTAGAAGCCGGCGATCACGTCCCAGCCGAAGTGGCCGTCGGCTTCGCTGAGGTCTGGGTTGACCCGGTTCATCGGCGACATCACCGCGGACCCATTGGCGACGACGCTGAAGGGGCCGCTCTTGGCCTGGGACTGGAAGAGGGTCACGGTCGCTCCGCCCAGCGGGGCGCCGCCGACAGTGTGGACGAAGCCGCTCGGGTCGATGTAGATCGGGAAGGTCGTTTCTTCTTCGGGGCCGCCGGGACCGGGACCCGGGCCTTCTTCTTCTTCGTTTTCTTCGTCTTCTTCTTCTTCGTCTTCGGTTTCTTCTTCTTCCTGTTCTTCTTCTTCGTCTTCTTCTTCTTCTTCGGGTTCTTCGTCTTCTTCTTCGTTTTCTTCTTCTTCTTCGTCTTCTTCTTCTTCGTCTTCTTCTTCTTCCGCTTCTTCTTCTTCGGCTTCCGCTTCTTCCTGTTCGATTTCGACCACGGAGCGGGGCGCGTGGACGACGATCGTCACGCGGGCGGCGCCGTGGTTCGGGAACAGCGGCTGGATCGGGAACCTGAAAATCCCGTCTTCAGGGTTTTTGGGGCTTGGTTCGACCGGCTGCTGGGGGTCGACGCGCAGCACCTGGCCGTCACCGAATTCGACCCTTGCTTCGACTTCGTTGTCGATGTCGGTTTCGTAATCGATCACGAACGGTTCCTGCCAGTGGACGACGGGCACGCCTTCGGCGCTTTTGCCGCGCACGCCGGAGCCGCCGAAGCTGACCTCGGGCGGCGGTGGTTTGACCGCGCCGAGAACGACGTCCTGCCCGGTCTTCTCGGCTTCCGCCTTGACCCTGGTGATCGTCGGCCGGGTGCGGGAGACCGCGTTCGAGCCGGCCGGCGGGAAGGCGGTGACGCGGTACTTGCCGACCAGCGGCGCCTGCACGCGGTAGAGGCCGGTGCCGTCGGTGACGGTGGAGCGGCAGGGGCTGCCGCTGCGGCGGCAGACCTGGACCGGCGCCCCGGCGACCGTGGGGCCCGTCTTGCTGCCTTCGTAGACGTGGCCGCTGACCGCGCCCGCGAGGTTGCTCTCGGCCACGTCGGTCAACCCACCGGGAGCGGTCGCGGTGACCGCGACTTTGAGTGAGCGGCCAGCGTCGGCGGCGGTCGCGGTGTAGCTGGTCCCGGTCGCCCCGGGGATCGCCTGGCAGGCGCTTCCGAGACAGCGTGACCACTGATAGGCGAAGGGGCCGGTGACGTTGTCCCAGCTGCCAGCGGAGGCGTAGAAGGCTTCGCCCGTCCGCGGGTTGCCGGCTCCGGCCGAGAGCGCCGGCGGCGCCGTGTTTATCGGCGCCGCGGCGGGGGCGCAGCCGTCCGGCAGGCGGGTAGCGCTGCGCTCGAGCGGCGGCCAGGTCGTGTTGTCGTAGAAGCAGAGGAACTCGGTCTCCGCCAGCGGCGCCAGCCAGCCGCTGGGCAGCGGCCGGTCGAGGGTGATGCCGGTGTTGTTGGAGCCGGAAGAGCCGTCGTAGTCGAGGGTGACGCTGGCCGGGCTGGGGTTGGCGGGGTCGCGCAGGATCAACAGCCCGGAGCCGGTGCTGGACGCGTTGATTGCGACCCACGTCTGGTTCCAATCGTTGGCGAGGCTGCCGGTGCGGATGCAGACGTCGCAGAGCCCCTCGGTGACCAGGGTGCCGTCGTCTTTCGGGTAGATCTCCTGGTTGTAGGTGCCGGCGGACAGGCGCGGCACGTAGGCGCGCATCCCCTGGACCGCGTAGGGCTCCTGCAGCGGCGAGAAGGACCAGCGGCGTTCCAGCCTCACCGTGTTGGCCGAGGCGCCTTCGTCGAAGAAGGTGTAGCGGGTGCGGACCGGGATCGGCGGCGTGTCGCCGGAGCAGGCTTCCGGAGCGATCGAGCCGATTTCCACCGTGCGGTGCCCGCGCGGGTCCCAGGAGCCGCGGCTGGCCGCGATCACAGGGCCCGGGCCCTGGCTATCTGCGTTGCCGTAGGACTGGCCCCAGAACTCATTCGGGGCGCCGCCGCAGCCGCCGCCGGCCACGCCCGAGGAGGCGGCCAGGTTGGGCCCGAATACGCCGCTTCCGCCGCCCTTCCATTTGACCGCTTCGACCCACTCGACGTCGGAGCCCTGATTGCCGAAGTCCCATTCGAACTTCGGCGTGACCACGGTGTCGGCGCCCTCGGTGGCAACGATCGCCGCGCTCGCCGAAGACGCCCAGAGGCAGAGCGCCGCGCTTAGCGCAAGCAGGAAAGCAAGTGGCTTCCCGAGCGAAGAGAGGTCCCCAGACCTTGTCCCTGACACTGCGGCGACGGTATCAGCCTCCCGAGTACCGCAGCGAGCCCGGGGTGTCGAGCAGCTCGCCCGTCTCCAGCAGGGTCTTGAGGCCGGAGAGGATCATCGGCCAGCCGCCCCACAGTTCCGAGTTGGCGCCCTCGCCGAGCTGGTCGTGGGTGACCGAGAGCCGGCAGGAGTCGCCGACCGGCTCGATCTCCCAGGTCACCCGCGAGGTCCCTTCGCGCTTGACGTCCTCGCTCCAGAGCGCGGTGAAGCTCTGGACCAGCCGCCGCGGCGGCTCGACCTCGAGGTTCTCGCCGGAGGCGATCTCGACCACTCCGGGGACACCGGAGCTGTAGCCGGAGCCGGGGGTCCAGTCGGAGTCGGTGCCGACGCCGAAGCTGTACTTCTTGCGCATCTCGCCATCGGTGATCGCCTCCCAAAGTCGCTCCGGCGTCGTCTTGATGTAGATCTCGAACACGGTCATCGTGCCGCGCCCGCCAACCACGGTGTAGAGCTGCTCGTCGTTCATCCTTCGTCCTCCTCGATCTCGTCTTTGAGCTGGCTGAGCGCCGAGGCCCAGGGCTCCGCGTACTTGTTGACCCAGCGGTCGTGGACGAGCCGGATCGGCACCGGGTTGAGGAAGTGAAGCTTCTCGCGCCCGCGCTTCCGCGTCGTCACCAGCCCCGCTCCCTCAAGCACTTTCAGGTGCTTCATCACGCCGAAGCGAGTCATCGGCAGCTGCTGCTCCAGCGCGGTCAGGGTCTGCCCGTCCCGCTCGAACAGCAGGTCGAGCAGCTGTCGCCGCGTCGGGTCGGCCAGGGCCTTGAACACCTCGTCCACGTTCCTGACTATAGGTGACCTATTAGTCACATGTCAACGGAGAAGTGCCGAAAACGTATGAATCGACCGCAAACCCGTAAAGGCCTCACGGCCGCGCGCCGATGGGTGGGAACGCCATGCTCCGATGCGACCACTGCCATACCGAGTTCGGGGGAATCCGCGGCATCGCCGCCTGTGACTGCCCCCGCTGCGGCTCTTACTCGTCGGCCAGGGCAGCGGCGACCGCGGTCAGCAGGGCCGAGGCCCCGGCGACAGCCGCGGTCGCGACGGCGCTGCCGTCCGGCAGGCCCTCGCGGGAGATCGTCGTGGCGGCGATGTCGTTGAGGTCGCCGGCGATGCTCGCCGCCAGCAGCGGCCGCACCGGGGCGCCGCGTAGATAGGCCGCCAGGGCCAGCCCGTGCAGTGCCACCTCGCGGGCGCCGAGGCCCCGCAGCGGCACCTGCGCCGCCGCTGCCGCGGCGCCGGGGCCAAGCCAGCGGTTGCCCGCCACCTTGGCAGGGGCGACGATCAGGGCGGCCCCGTAGACGATGCGGAACGACAGCATCGCCACGGTCAGGCCGCCCCGGGGCGACGCCAGGTCGCCGCGCACGCTCAAGCGTTCGGGTCCTCCTCCGCTGCCAGCTCGAGCGAGCTGTCGCGCACGGTGGCCAGATGCTGCTCCTGGATCGGCAGCGCCCAATCGACCAGCTCCTGGACGGCGTCCTCGCCGGCCTTCTCGTTGAGCTTGCCGAGGATCGCCCAGTGGCCGACCTCGCCGGCCTCGGCCATGGTCAGGAACTCGAAGCCGTCAAGCTCGTCGGAGTCCTCCCCGAGGTAGGTCCGCATCATCTCGGTCGCCTCGTTTTTCGTCTCCTGCGCCTTCTCGAGGATCGCCGTCTTCTTGCCGTCGCGCTGCTCGGCCACGGAGATGCAGCGGCTTTCGGTCTCCTCGGCCTCCTCGCGCATCCGCTGCAGCGTCTCGGCGAGCGAGCCGCCGTCGAGCAGCGACTCGACTTTCTTGGTCGCCTCCTGGGCGGCGCCGGCGAGGCCGGTCACCTCGGCGAGCTTCTCCTCGAGGGTAGTCAGATCAGCCATGCATTCTCCTTTGATCGGTGCCCGTGAAGGTGCGGCCGGCAGCCGAACTTCCCTGGAGGCGGTTCTAAGGTCGCCTGCCGGGTACCCGGCAGGCGCGGTTCAAATCCAGTTACGAGCGAAGGAGCGAGATGAGCAACTCACTGGAGGGCACTGTCGCCCTCGTGACCGGGGCCAGCAGCGGCATCGGCGAGGCGACGGCGCGGGCGCTGGCGGCCGAGGGCGCCAAAGTCGCGCTCGCCGCACGCCGGCTGGAGCGGCTGGAGCGGCTGGCGGAGGAGATCGGCGGCGGCGGCCGCACCGCCCTCGCGATCGAGTCCGACATCACCGACCAGGCACAGGCGATCGCCGCCGTCGACCGCACCGTCGACGAGCTGGGCCGGCTCGACATCGTCGTCAACAACGCCGGTCAGATGTTGCTGGGCCCGATCGAGGACGCGCCGACCGAAGAGTGGGACCGGATGATCGACCTCAACCTCAAGGGCCTGATCAACACCACCCACGCCGCCCTCCCCCACCTGCTGGCGGCAGCCGAGGACTCGGCCCGCGGTTGCGCCGACGTCGTCAACATCAGTTCGGTGGCCGGCCGCATCGCCCGCAGCGGCTCCGGCGTCTACAACCTGACCAAGCACGGCGTCGGCGCCTTCAGCGAGTCCTTCCGCCAGGAGTTCGCCGCCCGCAAGGTGCGCTCGACGATCATCGAGCCCGGCGCCGTCGAGACCGAGCTGACCGATCACATCCGCGACGGCATCCGCGAGCAAACGCGCGAACGCCTGGCCGACATGCACAAGCTCGAATCCGCCGACATCGCCGACGCGATCGCCTACGCGGTGACCCGGCCCTGGCACGTCTGCCTGAACGAGATCCTGATCCGGCCGACCGAGCAGGTGGGCTGAGGGAGGTAGCGTCGAGCCGTGCCCGCGATCGCGACGATCGGCGTCTACGGCTTCGACCGCGACTCGTTCCTGGCGGCGCTGGCCGGGGCCGGGGTCGACCTCGTCCTCGACGTGCGCCAGCGCCGCGGCGTGCGCGGCAGCGAGTACGCCTGGGCGAACGCGCAGCGGCTGCAGTCGGCGCTGGCCGAGGCGGGCGTCGAGTACACCCACCTGAAGGAGCTGGCGCCGACCACCGAGCTGCGCGAAGCCCAGTACCGCGAGGACGCCAGGCGCGGCGAGGGCAAGCGCTCACGCACGGTCCTCGCCGCGGAGTACTCCCAGCGCTACACCGCGGAGATCCTCGACAACGTCGACCTGGCGCCGATCGTCAGGTGGATCGGCTCCAACCTGGCGGCGCTGCTCTGCGTGGAGCTGGACCCCGAGGCCTGCCACCGCTCGCTGATCGCGGCGCGGCTGGAGAGCGAGTGGGGCTTCTCGGTGACGCACCTGCGGCCACCGAACTGACACGTTTTCACTGACACATTAAAACCTGACTAACAGAGTAATTCTTTAGTAATGTCGTGAGGTGGACGCCGGAGCGCAACCCACGCCTCGCCTCGACGCGATCGTGCGCAATCTCGACCGGGCGCAGGCGGACGACCTGCTCAGCCGCGGCCTCGACCACGGCTGCCGGCTGCGCGAGGCCGGACCCGGTCGCTACGAGTTACCGGTGATCGCCAGCGAGCAGCAGTTGGAGGAGCTGCGCCGGGCCGGTTTCGAGCTGGAGCTGCGCCCCGCTCCCGACCGCTCGCTATACCCGGTCGGCGAGGGCGACCGCTTCGCCGCCGAGGACGCGGTGCCGCGCGGATTCGGCCGCAAGCTGGCGGAGCGCGAGCGGCAGGACGAGCCGGCGTGACCTACCTCAACACCGACGAGGTCGACTCGGCGCTGCACTCGCTCGCCAGCTTCTACACCGCGTTCTCCGAGCTGATCGAGCTGCCCTACCGGACGATCGAGGGCCGCGCCCAGTACGCCCTGCGGATCGGCAGGCACAGCAACTCCGACGCGCTCCTGTTCGCCGCCAACGTCCACGCGCGCGAGTGGGGCGGCGCCGATGCCTGCGTGTACTTCGCGGCCGACCTGCTCGAGGCCTACACCTCCGGCACCGGGCTGCAGTTCGGCAACCGCTTCTTCTCCCCGCTCGCGATCGCCGCTGTTGTCGAGCGGCTCAACGTCGTCGTCCTCCCCTGCGTCAACCCCGACGGCCGCATCTACGACATGCAGCACGACGCGCTCTGGCGCCGCAACCGCAACCCCGCCGAGGCCAACGGCATTCCGAACCGGATCGGCGTCGACGTCAACCGCAACCACTCCTTCCTCTGGGACCACCGCCGCGCCTTCGCCGCCGCCGCCCAGAACACCAGCTCGATGGGCTCCGACGACACGCTCAGCGAAAACTACCGCGGCTCAGCTCCGGACTCCGAGCCGGAAACGCGCAACATCCACTGGCTGCTCGACCGCTTCCGCTTCACCCACTGGTACGTCGACATCCACTGCTACGAGGGCGACCTCCTCTACTCGTGGGGCGACGACAAGAACCAGAGCGACTCGCCGGCGATGAACTTCCTCAACACCGACTACGACGACCAGCGTGGCACCGACGGTGGCTACGGCGAGTACATAACCTCGCAGGACCTGACGATCGCCCGCGGCGCTGCCGAGCGCGCGGTCGCGGCGATGAACGAGGTACGCGGCAAGCGCTACGTGGCGCTGCAATCGGTCTCGCTCTGGGGCTCGCCCGGCAAAGTCACCTATCCGACCTCGGGCGCCTCCGACGACTACGCCTTCTCCCGCCACCGCAGCGACTGCACCAAGGGCAAGGTCTACGCCTTCACGCTCGAGTTCGGCTTCCCCGGCGCCGACTCGCGCTCCAGCTTCCACCCGCCCTGGCCGGAGATGGAACAGCTCGTCAAGGAGGTCGACGCCGGCCTGCTCGAGCTCTGCGTGGCGGCGACGCCGACCTGGGTCCCGCCCTGGAAGATCCTCTGGCGCTGGCTCTTCCCCTGGCAGATCTGGGACCCGATGATCCGGATTCTCGGCCGGGGCCTGTGGGTGATCCTCAACGCGCTCGGGATCCGCCGCTTCGCCGGGCGGCAGATCCACTAGACGCCGCCCCGCCTAACTCGGTGGCGGCGTCATCAACGCGACCGGCAGCGAGAGGCCGGCGGAGCGGCGCAGGGTGGCGATGCGGCGGCCGGGCTGGACGGCGTCGCGGATCTCGCTGACGCCGTCCCCGAGGGAGGCGACGGTGGCGTCGAGGTCCGGCGCCGAGAAGGCGAGGCCCCAGAAGAAGGCCGGGCGGTCGCCGCCGGCGCGGGCGGTCGCCTCGGCCGGCTCCTGCACCACCTCGAGGATGTTGGCGCCGAGCCGGAAGAAGGCCTGGCGCGGGGCCCCGGCCGGGGTCGGCTCCTCGCGCAGGCGGCGCAGGTCGAGGCCGGCCGCGCTCAGCGCCGCCACCGTGCGGTCGAGGTCGGGGGAGATCGCGACCACGTGGTCGAGCGCGGCGACGCCGTTGGGGTGAGCCGGCGCCTCCTCTGGCGACGGCCGCTTCGAAACGACGGTCGCCAACCCGTCCAGCTCAGCGGCGCCCTCGATGCCGCGCAGCGTCCAGCTGGCGAGGCCGCGGCCGGCATCGGGGCCCGCCAGCCGGATGCGCACGCCCCCGACCACGCAAACGTCGCCATCGAGCGCGAACCCGAGCGCCGCCCAGGCGCCCGGCCGGTCGGCGACCGTCAGCTCGTCGATCGTCACCGCCATCGCGTTCTCGCCTGCACCTGAGCCGCCTTCTAGAGCCCGTGCGGGTGCAAGTGGTCTTCGGCCAGCCGCTTCAACCCGACCCGGTCGATCTTGCCGGTCGGGTTGAGCGGCATCTCCGCGAGGAAGAGGATCTCCTCCGGGGCCTTGTAGCCGACGCGCTCGCGGCAGAAGACGATTAGGTCGGCGCTGCTCGGCCGCTCCGCCCCTTCGCGCAGGGTCACGTAGGCGCGCACGTTCTCGCCGTGGACGCTGTCGTGGATGCCGACGACGCCGGCCAGGGCGATCGCCGGATGCTCGCCCAGCGCCGCCTCGACCTCGAGCGGGCTGATGTTGGAGCCGTCGTGGACGATCACCTGCTTCTTGCGGCCAAAGAACCAGAGGTAGCCGTCGGCGTCGGCGCGGGCGAGGTCGCCGGAGTCGAGCCACTCCTCGAGGACGACCTCGGCGGTCGCCTCCGGCGCCTCCCAGTAGCCGGACATGCGGCTGCGGGTGCGGATCCAGATCCGCCCGACCGACTCGTCCTCGACCGGCTCGCCGTCCTCACCGCGCAGGGCGATGCTGTAACCGCCGATCGGCGGCCCGATCGAGCCCTGCTTGATCTCTCCCGAGGGCGGGTTCAACGTCGCCAGGCCGACCTCGGTCATCCCGTAGCCCTCGACGATCGGGAAGCCCGCGGCGGCGGCGAACTCGGTCAGCAGCTCGGTCGAGACCTTGTCGGAGCCGGAGCGGCAGATCCGCAGGCAGGCGAGGTCGCTCGGCTGCAGGTCGTGGTCGCGGACCAGCGCCAGCAGCGCCGCCGGGATCATCGCCAGCACGCTCGGCTGATGCTCGCGCAGCAACGGCAGCAACTCGTGGCTGTCGGTGGTGCGGGCGACGACGACGCGGCCGCCGACGGCGAGCGTGCTGAGCGCCCAGAGGAAGGAGCCGATGTGGGACATCGACGAGCCCGGCAGGAAGGCGTCGCCGGGCTCCAGCTCGAAGGCGGCGGCGGCGCTGGCGATCATCCAGCGCAGCGACTCGCGGGTGTGGGTGACCCCCTTCGCCGGCCCGGTGCTGCCGGAGGTGAAGAAGATCGCCGCCGGGCTGGCCGGGTCGGGCGCCGAGGCGCTCGGCGCCAGCGGCTCGCTCGCGAGCAGCTGCTCGAAGCCGTGCCCCCACTCGGCGGGGGCGTCGGGCAGCTCGGCGGCGCCGTAGCCGACCGTCCCCAGGTCGAGGCCGCTAGCAAGCTCGCTGGCGCCGACGTCCTCGGCCCGCTCGACGTGGGCCAGCAGTGCCCGGGCGCCGCTGACCGCGAGCGCGTGGTCGATCTCGCGGTGGGTGTAGCGGTAGTTGAGCGGGGTCGCGACCAGGCCGGCCCGAAAGCAGGCGAGGTAGTGGACCACGAGGTCGATCCGGTTCGGCATCAGCGAGGCCAGCCGGTCGCCCGGCTCCAGTCCCAACTGGCGGTAGCCGGCGGCGAGGCAGGCGCTCTCCCGCTCCAGCTCGCGCCAGCTCAGCGAGCGGGTCGCCGAGACCAACGCGACCGCGTCGGGCGCGGCCTCGAGCCCGGCCGCCAGCAGGTCGTCCAGCGGCGGCGCCGGGCGCTCCAGCAGGTTCCCGTCGATCTGCACCGGCGGATCGTAGGCCAGCTAGCCGCGGACGCGGTAGCGCAGGTAGGCGGTGCCGTTGGCGAAGCGGCGCTGGTCGAGCAGCTCGAGATCGAGGCGGACGCCGGATGGGAAAGCCGGGGTGCCGCCGCCGACCAGGGCCGGGACGACGAATAGCTGGCACTCGTCCACGAGGCCGGCGGCCAGCGCCTGTCCGCCCAGTTCGGCGCCGCCGACGCCGAGGTCGCGCTCGGCGCCTGCTTTCAGCGCACGCACGGCCTCCGGATCGAACTCGCGCTCGAGCCGCGTCCGCTCACTCGGCACCGAGTCCAGCGTGCGCGAGTAGACGACCTTCTCGGCCGCCTTCCAGAGCGTCGCGAAGTCGACCATGCACGGCGGCTCGCCGGCGACGTCCATCGTCTCCCAGGCGACCATCGTCTCGTACATCCGGCGCCCGTACAGATAGGTCCCGACCGGCCGCTGGAGGTCGTTGACGAAGCTGTGCACCTCCTCGTCGGGGGCCGCCCAGCCGAAGTCGCCGCCGGCGTCGGCGACGTAGCCGTCGAGCGAGGCGATCGCCGAGTAGAGGAGCTTCGCCACGTGCCGCTCTCAGGCGACGGGCTGGCTCGGCTGCGGCGTCGCCGTCGCCGGCCGCGGCGCGCTCTCACGGCGCTTCGCCGCCGCCTCGCGCCAGGTCAGCAAGTGCCCGCTCTCGGGGTCGATCAGCTTCAAGCGGACCGAGTGGAAGCCGTCGCGCAGGGTGAGGACGGGCACGTCCTGGAAGATCGGGCTCTCGTCGTGGGCGCGCTGGAGGTTGTAGTTCGGAACCTTGGCGCTGAGGTGATGGACGTGGTGGAGGCCGATGTTGCCGCTGAAGTACTGGAGCAGCTTCGGCAGCTTCAGGTAGGAGCTGCCCTGCAGGGCAGCGTCGGCGTAGCTCCAGTTGCTCGAGCTCTCCCAGTAGGCGTCCTCGAACTGGTGCTGGACGTAGAAGAGGAAGACGCCGGCGGTGCCGGCGAGGATCGCGATCGGCATCTGCACCAGCAGCCAGGCGTCGATCCCGGCCACCCAGACGATCGCGCCGATCAGCAGGACCAGGGCGAGGTTGGCCAGCCAGACGCTGTGGCGCTGGCGCGGGCGCTGGTTCTTCGACCAGATCCGGGGGCCGATCATCAGCGACCAGATCGGGCCGATCCCGAACATCACCAGCGGATTGCGAAAGAGGCGGTAGCCGAGGCGGGCCTGCCAGGAGCGGGACTCGTACTCCTCGACGGTCAGGGTCGGCACGTCGCCGGTGCCGCGGCGGTCGAGGTCGCCGGAGGTGCCGTGGTGGACGGCGTGGTTGTGGCGCCAGTTGGCGAACGGCTGGAAGACGAGCAGCGCCGTCACCCGGCCGATCCAGAGATTGGCCTGCTTGCTGGGGAGGAAGGAGCCGTGGGCGCAGTCGTGGAAGACGATGAAGGTGCGCAGGAGGAAGCCGGCGGCCGGGATCGCCAGTGCCAGCGTCAGCCAGACCGAGACGTCGAGGCAGAGGTACATCGCCACCGTCAGGGCCACATAGGGGACGACCGAGGTCGCGAGGTCGAGCAGGGCGAGCGGAACCGAAGGACGCTCGAAGCCGGCCACCGACTCGCGCCAGTAGAGGCGGTTCGTACTCTCAGGCGATTCGGACATCGGTGACCTCCGGTTGAGCGGGCTACGCCGGAATCAGCTGTGCTGCCGGCCCTGAGGCCGACCTCAGTGGATGCCCTCCTGAGGCGAGGATAGCGTGAGCGTAGGCTGCGTCGTTAGATCCGCGATGTCCACTCAAGGACCCACCAAAGTCAAATCCAGCCGCTGGAGCCTGCTGCGGCACCCAACCGAGCGCGGCGAGGGCCGCGGGCGCTTCGACGCAGCCGCCGAGACGGCGTCGAACCTCGCCAGCAGCAGCTTCTTCTTCTCGGTCTGCCTGCTGATCGTCCTCGCCTGGATCGTCGGCCTCCTCGTCGGCTTGCCGAGCCAGACCGAGAACGACCTGATCGGCGTGATGGCGGCCCTCACCCTGCTCCTGGTCGCCCTGCTGAAGAACTCCGAGCGGCGGGCGGAGCGGGCGATGCAGCTGAAGCTGGATGCGATCGCCGCGGCCCTGCTCGAGGACCGGGGCAAGGATCTCGACGACGAGGCCAAGGCGGGCCTCGAGGACGCGGTGCGCCTGCACGAGGAGATCTAGCCGCCCGCCACCTCGTCGAGCGTCTGGCCGCTGAGGACCGAGCGCGGCTGCGCGGCGACCACGTCGGAGCCGGCCTCGGCGTCGTCGTCACGGCGCTTGATCAGCAGCCACTGCGGCTTCTCCCCCGGCCGCGTGCGCTGCAGGGCGAAGCCGCCGCGCAGCTTCTCGCCGTGGAGGACGAAGACCGCGTGGCCTCGCTCCAGGGCTTCGGGCCAGGGCACGCGCCCGCCCTGCTCGTACTCGCCGCGGTCCCAGACGATCACGCCGCCGCCGTCGGTCGGGCCCTCGAAATCGTTGTGGGAGAGGGCGTGGTCGCCGACCTCGACCGCGAGGCGCTTGACCGCCGGGTCCAGCGAGGGGCCTTTCGGCACCGCCCAGGAGCGCATCGTGCCGTCGACCTCGAGGCGCAGATCGAAGTGATGCGCCGTCGCGGCGTGCTCCTGGACGACGAAGACGCCGGCGCTGACCCCGCGGATCGCGAACTGCTCGTGACCCTCGGGCTTCTTCAGCTGCTCGACCTCGACCTCGGCGACACGGGCGGGCGGCGGCCCTTCGCGCAGGAAGGCGACCAGCTCACCGACCGCGGCCTCAGGCCCCTCGGCGTGGACGAGGACGCTGCCGTCGCCCTCGTTGCGGACCCAGCCCAGCACCCCGAGGGAGCGGCCCTGACGCTGCACGGCTTCGCGAAATCCGACCCCCTGCACCTCCCCGCGCACGGTCGCGCGCAGGGCCTTCGCGTCGGTTTCACCTTTGCCTGACATACGGTCCCCTCACATGGTGACCGGTTCCCAGCGTCAAGCGGCCGTGATCGGTGCCGGCATCGGCGGGCTGGCAGCCGGGATCGCCCTGCGCCAAGCGGGCTGGGAGGTGACGGTCTACGAGGCGGCGGCGGAGATCAAACCGCTCGGAGC
>DASYKN010000018.1:0-12954 GCA_035995325.1 Solirubrobacterales bacterium | reverse complement strand
GGTGAAGGCCGGCAGGTAGGTGGCCTCCTGCTCGGCGCTGCCCCAGAGGCCGATCGCGGTGGCGACGGCGCCGGGGGCGAGGGCGGCGTAGGCGATGCCCATGTCGCCGTGGGCGAGCGCCTCGCCGATCAGCACGCTGGTCACGGCCGACTGCTCGTGCATGACCCCGCCGAGCTCCTCGGGGACGCCGAGCATGTTGACGCCAAGCTCGGTGGCTTCCGCCAGCAGCTCCACTGGCGTCGCGCAGGAGGCGTCGGCGTCATGGGCGGCGGGGCGGACCTTGGCCTCGGCGAAGGCGCGGCCGCCCTCCTGGAACATCTGCTGCTCGTCGTCGGGGCCGAGGTCGAAGAGGCCCTTCGACTTGCTCTTCTTCTGGCGCGCCGGTTTGCCCAGCTGCTGCGCCGACTTGAAGGTGCGGCCGGCGACGGTAGCGGTCTGGAAGCCGCTCTTGGTGCCCTGGAAGAGGGCGCGCTCGACCTGCTTGCGGATGCGGATGCGGTCGAGCAGGTCGGAGCCGGCGAGGCGGTTGAGCTGGCGCAGGCCGAAGCCCATGCCGCGCTCGGCGACGCTCGCGCTCTTCTCGCTGTCGGTGGTCGTCGTCACTTCTTCCTCCCGGTTTTGGCTTTGGAGTTGGGCTCGAGCTGCGTCACACGGCCGTCGAGGTGAGGGGTCTGCTTGCGCGCGTCGCGCACGGAGAAGGCGGTCTCATCGCCCTCGCTGGCGCTGGCGAACTCGACGCGGGCGGGCAGGAGGATCGGCTTGCGGAAGCGCACCTCGACGGCGAAGGCGTCGGGCAGGCGGCTGTCGAGCGCCGCCAGGCAGTGCGCCTTGGTCCACATCCCATGCGCGATCGCGGCCGGGAAGCCGAGCGGCTTCGCGGTCAGCGAGTGCATATGGATCGGGTTGCGGTCGCCGGAGACGGAGGCGTAGCGGCGGCCGAGGTCGCCGCCGAGCTTCCACTCGGCGCTGGCCCCCACATCCCCGCCAACCCCCAGCCGATGGGCCGATTTCTCGTCCTCAGCGTGGGTTTCCGGCCCGTCGGCGGCGTCCGCGTCAGCCGTGACGGGCTTGCCGCGGCGCAGCATCGTGCTGACGCTCTCCCAGACCTTCTCGCCATCGACCGTGACCACGGTCACCAGGGAGAAGGTGCGTCCCTTGGGGTGCGGTCGCAGGGCGGTGGGGCGGACCTGGATCGCCAGCTCCTCGCCGATGCCGATCCGGCGGTGCTGCTCGATCCGGTTCTCGACGTGGACGAGGCCGACCGCGCCGAAGGGGAAGCCGCCATCGGCCATCACCGCCATGTGCAGGGGGAAGGCGAGGACGTGCGGGTAGGCAGCCGGCAGGTGGCCGCGGACGCTGAAGCCGCAGACCCGGGCGTAGGCGGCGACCGCCGCCGGGTCGGCGACGACGCCCTCCAGCCGCAGGTCGAGGTCGGGGATCTCGCCGCCGCCGCCGGGGATGAACGGCAGCAGCGAGGCCCCGGGGACCATCGGCGCCGCCGCCCGCGCGTAGAGCGGCAGGATGCTGGGGGAGCTGTCGAGGGTGCGGGTCGCCACGGTCAGGCCCCCAGCAGGCTCTGGCCGCAGACGCGGACCGTGTTGCCGTTGACGCCGGTCGAGGCCGGGCTGGCGAACCAGGCGATCGTCTCGGCGACGTCGACCGGCAGGCCGCCCTGGCTGAGGCTGGCGAGCCGGCGGCCGGCTTCGCGCGGGCCGATCGGCATCGCCGCCGTCATCTTCGTCTCGATGAAGCCGGGGGCGACGGCGTTGATCGTCGCTTTGCGTTTGGCCAGCTCCGGCGCCATCGATTCGACCATCCCGATCACGCCGGCCTTGGAGGCCGCGTAGTTGGTCTGGCCGGAGTTGCCGGCGATCCCCGACATCGAGGAGACGCAGACGATGCGGCCGTTGGCGGCCAGCAGTTTGGCGTCGAGCAGGGCGTCGTTGATGCGCTCCTCGGAGGAGAGGTTGATCTCCATCAGCTGCGCCCAACGCTCTTCCGGCATCTTCGCGATCGTCCGGTCTTTGGTCACGCCGGCGTTGTGGACGACGATGTCGACGCCGTCCGAGAGCTGCTCGGCGATCCGCTCCGGGGCGTCGTCGGCGGTGATGTCGATGCCGATCGCCTTGCCGCCGATCGCGCCGGTGACCGCGCGCAGGTCGTCAACCGCCTGGGGGATGTCGAGGCCGACGACGGTGGCGCCGTCGCGGGCGAGGGTGTCGGCGATCGCGGCGCCGATCCCGCGTGAGGCGCCGGTGACCAGCGCCGTCTTGCCGGCGAGCGGCAGCTCCCAGTCGATCTCCGGCGTTTTCGCCACGCCTTTGCCAACGCGGACGACCTGGCCGGAGACGTAGGCCGAGCGCGGCGAGAGCAGGAAGCGCAGGGTCGAGTCGAGCTGGTCCTCGGCGCCCTGCTCGACGTAGACGAGCTGCGCGGTCGCGCCCTTGCCGCCGATCTCCTTGGCCAGCGAGCGGGTGAAGCCCTCCAGCGCGCGCTGGGCGGTGTGGGCGCGGGCGGAGCCGGCCGCGGCCGGCGGGGTGCCGATGACGACGACGCGGCCGCTGCGTTGCAAGCGGCCGACCGCCGGGTAGAAGAAGCGCTGCAGCTCGACCAGCTCGGTCGAGTCGGCGATCCCGGTGGCGTCGAAGACCAGCGCCTTCGCCTTGCCCTCGGCGCCGGCCCGTTCGGCTTTGATCGCGTCGAGGAAGGCGGGCAGGGCCTTGTCCAGGCGCCCGCCCGGGGCGGCCCCGGTCAGGACCGGCCCGGCGACGACGGGGGCGCCGGGCTTGTAGCGGTCGAGGCTGACCGGCTGCGGCAGCCCCAGCTGCTTGGCGACCGTCGAGACGACGGGCGCGTTGACGATCTGCGAGTAACGGTCGCTCATTTGCTGCCTCCAGCGCTCTCGAGGATTGCGACGACGCCCTGGCCGCCGGCGGCGCAGATGCTGATCACGCCGCGGCCCTTGCCGTCTTCGTGCAGTTGCTTGGCGAGGCCGGCGACGATGCGGCCGCCGGTCGCCGCGAACGGGTGGGCGGCGGCCAGCGAGCCGCCGTTGACGTTGAGCTTCTTGCGGTCGATCTTGCCGAGCGGTTTGTCCCGTCCCAGCTTCTCCTTGCAGAACTCGGCGTCCTCCCAGGCCTTGAGCGTGCAGAGGACCTGCGCCGCGAAGGCCTCGTGGATCTCGTAGTAGTCGAAGTCCTGCAGGGTGAGGCCGGCGCGGTCGAGCATCGTCGGCATCGCGTAGGCGGGCGCCATCAGCAGCCCTTCACGCTTGTGGACGTGGTCGACGGCGGCGGTCTGCCCCTCGGAGATGTAGGCGAGGATCGGCAGGCCCCGCTCCTTCGCCCACTCCTCGGAGGCGAGCAGCACCGCCGAGGCGCCGTCGCTGAGCGGGGTCGAGTTGGCCGCGGTCATCGTCCCCTCGGGGCCGCCGAAGACCGGCTTCAGCTTCGCCAGCTTCTCCAGGCTCGAGTCGGCCCGCAGGTTCTGGTCGCGGTCGAGGCCGAGGTAGGGGGTAAGCAGGTCGTCGAGGAAGCCGCGCTCATAGGCGGCGGCGAGGGCCTTGTGGCTGGCGACCGTGAGCTTGTCCTGCTCCTCGCGGCCGATCTCCCATTCGGTCGCCATGATCGCGCAGTGCTCCCCCATCGACATGCCGGTGCGCGGCTCCTCGTTGCGGGGGACTACGGGCACTATGTGGCCGGGGCGGACGTTGGCCAGGGTGCGCAGCTTGCCCAGGGTCGAGCGCTCGCGGTTGGCGTCGAGCAGGGTCTCGCGCAGCTGCTCGTTGAGCGCGATCGGCGCGTCGGAGGTGGTGTCGGCGCCGCAGGCGATGCCGGAGTCGATCTGGCCGAGGGCGATCTTGTTGGCGACCAGGATCGTCGTCTCGAGGCCGGTGCCGCAGGCCTGCTGGACGTCGTAGGCGGGGGTCTCGGGGGCAAGTCGGGTGCCGAGGACGCTCTCGCGGGCCAAGTCGCGGTCCCGGGAGTGCTTCAGCACGGCGCCGCCGGCGACCTCGCCGAGCGTCTCGCCGTCGAGGTTGAAGCGGTCGATCAGCCCATCGAGGGCGGCGGTGAGCATGTCCTGGTTGGAGGCGTGGGAGTAGACGCTGTTGGAGCGCGCGAACGGGATCCGGTTGCCGCCGACGACGGCAACCCGGCGGGTTTTGCTGTTCATGAGTTTTTGTTTCCTTGGTCGGTGGTGTTGGGAGTGGGGGAGGCCGAGCGGGCGCGGAGGCCGGGCTCGATCGTCGAAATCAGCAGCTCGGCTGCCTCGTCGGCGCCGATCTCCTGGGTCCGCAGCCACCAGCGCGCCAGCGCCTCGGCGGCGCCGAGCAGGGCGGTGGAAAGGGCCTCGAATTCGACCCGGACGGCGTCGCGGCGATCCTGCGGCAGCTGCGCCAGCAGCGAGCCGGAGACCAGCTCGACGATGCGGTGGCGGTACTCGGCGACGCGGTCGGCGATCTCGCCGCCGTGGGGAAGGGTCTCGTCGAAGAGGACGGCCCAGGCGGCGCGGTCGCTGTCGAGGAAGGAGAAGAAGGCGCGGACGCCGGCGCCGAGCGCCTCGCCCGGGTTGGCGCTGGCCGTGACCGCCTCGGCGACCGTCGCCGTCAGCGAGTCGCCGGCCCGCTCCATGCAGGCGATGTAGAGCTGCTCCTTGTTGCCGAAGTAGTTGTAGAGCAGCGGCTTGGTCACCCCGACCGCCGCCGCGATCTCGTCCATCTTCACCGCCGCGTAGCCGCGCTCCGCGAAGAGCGCATGGGCGGCGGCGAGCGTCTGCTCCATCCGGTCCTCCCGGGGGAGGCGCGTCCGTGGCGAGGTTGCAGCCATCGGTGCATACGTTACCCGGATATAAATTTATATGCGAGTAATGTGACCTACCTCACGCTTATCCCTTCTCTGTAGAAGCGATTTGCGCCCTTCGCCCGGCCTGGCTTCCCGACGACACGAGAGAAGTGGCCGGGGCAGCCGCGTGAACGGCCCCCCGGCCTGGCACGGGAGGTGGAAGCTCCCGTGCATGGTCATCGTATGCCGCTCCGATCAGGTCGGCGGCATTGGGCCGGCGCGGAACTCGCGCAGGCGGGCGCTGCTGCTCGAGGATTCGACTCCGGCGTAGCCGGCGTTGTAGGACGAGTCGGCGGCCGAGGCGATCTGGGTGAACTGGGCGGCGCCACCGCCGCTGCCGAGCCAGACGGAGACCGTGCCGCCCTTGTCGACCAGGGCCAGCTGCTGGCCGGGCGCCGCCGTGACGAAGGTTTTCAGCAGCGAGCCTTTGGCCCCCGCGGACCAGGTCGAGACCAGGACTTCATAGCCGCCTCCGGCGATTTCGATCATCCGCAGTTCGTAGCCGGAGCGCGACGCGGCCGGGTTCGGCATGTCGATCCAGAGCGAGTAGTACTTGCCGATGCCAGGCCCGGCCGTCGGCGTCACGATCGCCGCCGACCCGGCGCCGGTGTCTGCGAAGGGCGCTTTCGACCAGTAGGCGCCGCTCACGCTCGGCGGCGCTCCGGTCGGACCCCAGCCGCCGGTGTAGACCTGGCCGACGTTGGCGGTTCCCCATGCTGCCGGGAAGGCGCTCCAGGCGCCGCCCCCGGAGAGCGGGTTTTCGACCGTCGTGAGCGGATCGCGGAGGCGCAGCGCGCGCAGCGCGTGGTCGCTGTCGGCGACCGGGGTCAGCAGGGCGCCGGCTTTGAATTTGGTCAGGCGGATCGCGCTGCCGACGCCTTCGAGCGCGGTCTTGCCGCTGCTGGTCAGCGACGAGTCGATCGCCCCAAACAGGAGTTTGTAGCCCGCGCCCGTGTTGACCCAGGCGATCACGTTGCTGTTGATGTCGGCCAGGGCGATCGAGTTGCCGGCTGCGAGGGTCGTCGACGGCAGCGTCGCCAGCACCGTCTGTGTCCCCGTCACCCATTTCGACAGGGTCGCTTTGTAGGTCCCGGCCGAGATCAGGGTGAAGCGCAGTTCGTAGCCGCCCCGCAGGCCGCCCGGGTTCGGCATATCGACCCAGAGCGAGAAGTACTGGTTGACGGCGGTCGGAGCCGCGGCCAGCGTCGCCGATGCCACCACGCTCTGACCGGTGTCGGCGATCGTCTGGTTCAGGTAGGCCCCGTTGCTGAATTCGCTCGGCGGTTTCCAGCCGCTCGCGAGGTCTTCTCCCTTGTTCGCCGTCCAGCCGAGTTTGAACCAGTTGGCGCCGAAGTTGGCCACGGAGCCGGCGCCGCCGTCGAACGGCTCGGTCGTCGCCATCCCGGCCATCGAGGTGGCTACATCGGTAAACGCGGTCGTGAAGGTCGTGTCGGCGCCTTTCGCGGTGCCTTCGCTGTTGGTGGCGACCACGCGGTAGTGGTAGAGCGTGTTGGGTTCGAGCCCGTCGATCGTCTGTTTGACCGCGACCGGGCTGGCGCCGGAGCCGGCCGAGACCGCGGACAGGGTCGCCTTGCTGCCGTAGCTGGCGGTCAGGCCGTATTCGAATTCGTAGCCCGTGGCGACGCCGCCGGGATTGACCGTCGCGTTCAGCGTCGCCAGGGTGTCTTTGACGCCGGTCGCGGCTTCCGTCGTGGCCGTCGGCGGGGCGGCGAGGGCGCTGTTCGGGGCCCACAGCGCGGCCAGGGCGGCGACGGCGACAGCGAGGACGGTGGAGATACGGCGAAGGCGTGGCGCTTGCATGCTTCCTCCTGTTCCGACGGTCTCCCCGACCACCGGGATTGTTGGACGGCTGGGTCCGACCGGCCGACACTTTCAGCCGCTGCGCGCCCGCGCATGACCAATGTGGGAAAGAACGAACGTGCGTCCACTGCCGCCCGTCGTCGATCCTGGCCACGGGCCGAAGGCGCGCCTGGCGGCGCGCTCGACCCGTTAGGCGCTGCCTTGGGAGAGGTCAGGCCTCGGAGAAACCGAAACGAAGCTGGAGCCGGCGCAGGGGGGCGGGCGCCCACCAGTTCCACTCGCCGAGCAGGCGCATCAGCGCGGGGACGAGGAGGGCGCGGACGATCGTGGCGTCGAGCAGGACGCCGACCGCCATGCCGACCGCGATCTGCTTCATGAAGAAGACCGAGCTGACGCCGAAGGCGAGGAAGACGACGGCGATCATCAGCGCCGCGGCGGTGATCACGCGGCCGGTGCGGGCGATGCCGATCGCGACCGCCTCCTCGTTGCTCTCGCCGAGGTCGTGCTGCTCTTTGATCCGCGCCATCACCAGCACCGCGTAGTCGGTGGCGAGGCCGAAGATGACGGCGAAGAGGAAGACCAGGCTGGTCACCTCGACCGCGGCCGGGCCGCTGTAGTCGAAGAGGCCATCGAGCCAGCCGTCCTGGAAGGCGAGGACGAGGATGCCGAGCGTCGCCCCCAGCGTCATCGCGTTCATCAGCAGCGTCTTCAGCGGCAGGATCACCGAGCCGGTGAGGAGGAAGAGCAGGATCAGCGTGGTCGCGCAGATGATCGCGACCAGCAGCGGCAGGCTGTCGGCCAGGCTCTGCTTCTGGTCGATGAAGCCGGCGGTGTTGCCGGAGACGAGGGCGGTGGTCGCCTGCGGCGGCGCCAGCCCGCGAATCGCCTTGACGCTGTCCTGCGCGGGGCCCGCCAGGGCTTTGTCGGCGAGGGCGAAGTTGGCGTAGGCGACCTGCTTCGAGGCGCGCACGAAGGGGGTGCCGCGGACGACGCCGTCGACCGCCTCGACGCGACGCTGGAACGCGGCCAGCTGGGCCGGGCTCGAGGCGCCGTCGACGGTGACCGTGACGGCCTCGGTGAGGTCGCGCGGGTAGTGGGCTTCGGCGTAGCTGTTGGCTTCATAAGAGGGTTTCCCGGGCGGCACCGCCTGGGCGCTGGGCCCGGTCAGGGTGGTCCAGAGCAGCGGCGCGGCCGCGAGCAGCAGCAGGGCGGAGCTGGCCAGGGCGACGAGGACCGGGCGGCGCATGACCCCGCGGGCGAGCCGGTACCAGCCGCCGGACTCGTCGGAGACGGCCGGGCCGCGGCGGATCGAGAGGGCGTCGATGCGGGTCCCCAACAGGGCCAGCATCGAGGGCACGACGAGCAGCGCGATCACCGCCGAGAGGACGCCGACCGAGGCTCCGGCGACGGCGATCGAGTAGAGGAAGCGCTGCGGCAGGATCACCAGCGCCGCCATCGCCGCGGCGACAGTGAGGCCGGAGAAGAGGGCGGTGCGCCCGGCGGTGAGGACGGTGCGGCGGTGCGCCTCGCGGGTGGCGCCGCCGCTGGCGATCTCCTCGCGGTACCTCGAGACCAGCAGCAGCGCGTAGTCGACCGCAAGCCCGAGGCTGAGCCCGGTGGCGATGTTGAGCGCGAAGACCGAGGTGTCGACGAACTCCGACATGATCCGCAGCACTAGCAGCGTGCCGACGATCGAGATACCGCCGATCACGAGTGGGATCGCCGCGGCGACAACGCCGCGGAAGACGACCAGGAGCAGCAGCGCCAGCAGCGGGAAGGCGATCAGCTCGGCCTTGGTCAGGTCGGTTTTGGTCTGGTCGTTGACTTCGTTGAAGCTGGGCGCGTAGCCGCCCATCGCCACGTCCAGCTTGTTGCGGTCGACCGCTGGCTGGACGGCTTCGGCGGCGAGCCCACCGGCGTTCTCGCGGTCGGCGGTCGAGAGGTAGCCGAGGACGACCAGCGATTGGCGGTCGGCGGCGATCAGCTCGGCGCCGGCGCGGCGGTCGCGGAGCGGGTCGACCACGCGCCCCACGTACCTGGCCTTGGCGACTTCATCGCTGAGCCGGCCGACTTCGCCGCGCACGAAGGGGCTGGCGGTGTCGAGCTTGCCGCCGCCGGGGGCGCGGACGACGAGGACGATCCCGGGGTTGGCGTCGTAGCCGAGCGCGTCGGTCAGGAGGTTGGTCGCCTGCTCGCTCTCGGAGGAGGGGTCGGTGAATCCGGCGGCCTTGAGGTGGTGCTCGACGTTGTGGCCGAAGGCGACCGCGAGCAGCGCGAAGAGGCCGACGACGCCGAGGACGAGCTTCGGGTGCTTCCAGGTGAGGTCGGCGATCCGGGTCATCCGCCGGGGACCGTACCAGATTTCAAAGTGTTCGCTTTGAAATTCAAACCAGAGTGTTAGGATGGGGGCATGAGCCGGCGCGAATACGACCAGTCGTGCAGCCTCGCCTTCGCCCTCGACAGCGTCGGCGAGCGCTGGTCGCTGCTGATCGTGCGCGAGCTGATGCTGGGCCCGCTGCGCTTCTCCGACCTCGCCCGTGCCGTCGGCGGCGCTCCCACCGACGTCCTCACCAAACGCCTGCGCGACCTCGAGGCCGACGGCGTCGTCAGCCGCCGCGAGCTGCAGGCTCCGGCCGCCGCGACCGTCTACGACCTGACCGAGTTGGGCCACGGCCTCGAGCGGCCGTTGCTCGAGCTAGCGCGCTGGGGGATGGAGCTGCAGAAGGCCGAGGACGTCGTCGACCTGGCGCCCTCCTCGCTGCCGAACGCGCTGCGGGTGATCCTGCGGCCGCCCACCGACGTCAGCTTCGACCTCGGCCTCGTCACCGAGGGCCAGAGCTTCGCGCTGCGCGCCCGCGACGGCTGGATCGCCGGCTCCCGCGGCGGCGTCGGCGATCCCCAGCTGACCCTGTCCGGCTCCCCGATCGAGGTCCTGGCGGCGGTCGTTTCCGGCTCCGCCGGCGTGCCGGGGGTCGAGGTCGAGGGCGACGCCGCCCTGCTCGACCGGCTGAACGAGATGGTCGTCGTCCCGGACCGCCTGCGCGAGGAAGCGCAGATGATGGTCGAGTCGGGGGCGCTGCTGATCGTCGCCGCCGAAGCAGCGGCAGAGCCCGGCGAGAGCAATCTCGCCGGGCTCCAACCGTGAACGTCAACCTGCGGCGTTAGAAACGCAGCCAGCCGAATGAATTCGACTGCAGCGCCTTGGCGGCGTTGAACGCCGCCGCGTCGCCGCCGACGGCCTTGGCGTCGCCGCCATCGCCCCCGGTCGCGTCGCCGCTGGTCGCGGTGGTGTCGCCGCCGTTGGCGTTGGCGTCGCCGCCGGGCTGATCCTTCGGGCCCTGGCAACCGCATGACTCGCCCTTGCCGAGCGGCACGGGCGCGCCTCCACCTGGAAACGGAGGCGGGGAGACGGCGATGCTGTTGCCGTTCCCGATCTGAGTGTTGCCGGTGTTGGCGTCGCCGCCTTCGCCGCCCGTCGCGTTGGCGTCGCCGCCGGTCGCTTCGGGTGAGCCCTGACTGACCTCGGACTCGTTCTTCTGCGTGGAACCGGACCCCTTGTCGGGACCGCCTTTGCAGCCGCACCCTTTCGGGTCCGAGCCCTGCGAAGAGGACTCGTTGCGCTGCTTGACGATCGCGACGTTGCCGGCTACGGCGTCGCCGCCGACGGCCTTGGCGTCGCCGCCATCGCCCCCGGTCGCGTCGCCGCTGGTCGCGGTGGTGTCGCCGCCGTTGGCATTGGCTCCGTGCGGATGGCCTTTCGGGCCGCCGCAGCCGCACTTGGGCCCCTTGGCGTTATTCGCCTCGGAGGCCGATTCGGCCTTGGCGTTTCCGTTCCACTTCTGGGTGTTGCCGGTGTTGGCGTTGCCGCCGTTGCCGCCCTTGGCGTCGGCCTTGCCGCCCGTCGCCTTCGGGTCACCCTGCTGCACCTTCGACTCGTTGCTCTGCGACGAGCCCGAGCCCTGGCTGGGCCCACCCTGGCAGCCACAGCCCTGCGGGCTGGAGCCCTTTGGGCCAGAGTCCTCTGGGCCGTGACCCTCCGGAGCGGAGGACTCGTTGCTTTGCTTGACGACCGCGCCGTTGCCGGCTGCTGCGTCGCCGCCGACGGCCTTGGCGTCGCCGCCATCGCCTCCGGTCGCGTCGCCGCTGGTCGCGGTGGTGTCGCCGCCGTTGGCGTTGGCGTCGCCGCCGGGCGCAACCGCGATCGAGTTGCCATTCCCGATCTGGGTGTTGCCCGTGTTGGCTTCGCCGCCATTGCCTCCGGTGGCCGTGGCCGCTCCCCCGGTGGCGCTCGGGTCGCCCTGAGTCACCGTCGAGGTGTTGACCTGTTCTTGTGCCGGCACCGGGACGGGTGGCGTTGGTGGCGCCGGGAGGTCCAAGCCCATCGCGGGGCTTGCTGCTCCCAGTCCCAGTGCGGTGCTGGCCGCTACAGCGGCCAATAGCCGTTTCATGGTTCTGTCCTTTGCTCGATGTTCGTTCGCCGGGCGGTGGGGCCCCCGGCGCAGCCCTGGTTTGGCTCCTCGCGGGGGAGCTAGCCAGGGCGCTCGAGCGCGCAGATGAAGGGAGCCGACCTATGCCTCCGGCCGGCTTGGAGAAGCCTGGGCCGCGTTCGGGGCGCCGCCAGGATGAGGAGCGCCAAAAGGGCGAAGAGCAAGACAGAGGGGCCAAAGCCCCCTCCGACCGTCGATGAGCTGGCCGTGGCAGCGGAGGCCGGTGGCGAAGGTGGCGCGAAGCCGCGCGAAGAAGCCACTCCGGCCTGGCTGGCGTCAGAAGGAGGCGCGGGCGAGCCGACAGACTCCTGCGGGCCGCTGGCGCCGACCAGGAGCCGCGGACCGAACGTTGGCTCGTGGGAGCCAGCCAGATGGGGGCCTGCCACGAAGGCACCGTCGCTGCGTTGGTGGCGCGGGAGGCCGGAGCGCGACGGAGACGGCAGTGCTGCGGTCTCGCGACCGCCGGGCGCCGTGTGGCGGAGGTCCGCGGCATCGCTCCGCGGAGCAGGGGAGGAGGAGCGATCTGCAGCGAGGTTTTGAGTCGCGCCAGCTGCCGTCGACCCGGCTGAGTCCACGGCTGCGGCGACGCGGCGGGTCGTCTCTTCGACCACTGGGACCCGGGTGGCGCCGCCCCCCGCCTCGACCGCTTCGGCGCTTCTCGAGGCGGTTTCGCGGACGGCGCGCGCGGCGCCCGCGCCGGGCTGGCTCCCGGCCGCCTGCGCAACCGCGGCGCTCGTCGTGGCGGCGGCTTCGGTGACCGGCCCCGTGGCGGCTGCGGAGGGGCTTTCAGCCGCCGGGGTTGCCGCGGGCGCGGTGGGCGGCGTGGCCTCCGCGCCTGACGAAGAGGCGACCACCGGTTCGGCGGCCGCCCCGGCAACGCTCGTGACTTCGGCGACCGGTTCGGCGGCGGTGGCTCGCGAGACAGCGGGGGCCAGGGCCAGGAGAGCGAGCAACAGCGGCAGCCAGTAGCGGAGACGGAGAGGCTGTCGTGAGACGGAGGTGTTTCGATCGGGACCCATGGGCTTTAGCCGCTACCCAATATTTGGACATATATATGCCTAATTCAAGGCAAATATTGCGCAATCCACGCAATTTGCGGGCTTTCCATCCCTCCCGCCAAGGACCGTTTTGAGAGCAGGGCAAGGGGCGGGGCGGCGCGGGGCTGCTGGCGCTTAGCTCAGCTCGGTGCCGTCGTAGAGCTTCTTGACGTGCACGGTGCCGGCTGGCGCCGCTTCGATGCAGAGCTTGCAGAGGACGCACTCGTCGAGGTTCTCCTCGCGGACTTCGACCTGGCCGTTGTCGCTCTTGTAGATGTCGACGGGGCAGACTTCCTCGAGCTTGGCGGCGAGGGCGGCGTCATCGGCGACAGAAGCGTCGACCTCGACGTCGATGAAGACCTTGTTCAGCTTCTCGGCCATCAGGCTGGCGCCCCCAGCTTCTGCTTGACCGCGTCGGGGATCTCGTCGATCCGCTCGACGACGCGGATGCCGGCGACCTCGAGGCGGGCGATCTTCTCCGTCGCCGTGTCCTCTTTGCCCTCCACGATCGTGCCGGCGTGGCCGAAGCTCATCCCCTTCATCTCCTCGTCGTCCATGAACTTGCCGGCCATGAAGGCGACGATCGGCAGGCGGCTGTCGTTGTCGGCGACCCACTCGGAGAGCTGCGCCTCCATGCGGCCGCCGGGCTCGGTGTAGATGACGATCGCCTTGGTCTCCTCGTCGGCCTCGAAGTAGGGCATCAGCTCGGCGTAGGCGGAGCCGATGATCGCGTCGCCGCCGATCGAGACGGCGGTGGAGACGCCGAGG
>DASYKN010000017.1:0-3682 GCA_035995325.1 Solirubrobacterales bacterium | reverse complement strand
GCCGTCCTGGTTGACCGCCGAGCCGCGGATCGTCGCCAGGACCCCGTGGCCCTTGGCCCGGGCCGCGGAGAGGCGCTCCAAAAGCACCAGGCCCATGCCCTCCGACCAGCCCGGGCCGTCGGCGGACTCGGCGAAGGACTTGCAGCGGCCGTCGGGGGCGAGGACGCGCAAGCGGGCGAACTCGAGGAACAGCCCCGGCGTCGAGAGCACGGTCGAGCCACCGGCCAAAGCCATGTCGCACTCGCCCGAGCGCAGCGCCTGGCAGGCGAGGTGCATCGCGACCAGCGAGGAGGAGCAGGCGGTATCGACCGAGACGGCGGGGCCCTCCAAGCCGAAGGTGTAGGCGAGGCGGCCGGAGGCGACGCTGCCCATGCCGCCGGTGAGGCGGTAGCCCTCGAGCTCCTCCGCCGACCCTCCCTGGGTCCCGTAGTCGGAGGAGCTGATCCCGGCGAAGACCCCGGTCTGGCTGCCACGCAGCGAGGCCGGGTCGAGGCCCGCGTCCTCGAAGGCCTCCCAGGCGCCTTCGAGCAGGAGCCGCTGCTGGGGGTCCATCGCCAACGCCTCGCGCGGGGAGACGCCGAAGAAGGAGGCGTCGAAATCAGCGACGTCAGCGAGGAAGCCGCCGTGGCGGGCGTAGCTGGTGCCGGGGTTGTCGGGGTCGGGGTCATAGAGGCGCTCGAGGTCCCAGCCGCGGTCTGAGGGAAACTCGTCGATCGCGTCCGTGCCGGAGGCGACCAGCTCCCAGAGCTGCTCGGGCGAGGAGACGCCGCCGGGGAAGCGGCAGCTCATCCCGACGATCGCGATCGGCTCCTCGACCGGCCTGACCGAGACAGCGGGCGAGGCGGAGGGCGCCTTTACGCCGGAGAGCTCGCCGAGCAGGTACGTCGCCACCCCCGCGGGGGTCGGGTAGTCGAAAACCAAAGTTGCCGGCAGCCGCAGGCCGCTCAAGGCATTGAGCCGGTTGCGCAGCTCGACCGCGGCGAGCGAGTCGAAGCCGGCGTCCTTGAAAGCACCGTCCGGATCGACCGCGTCCCCCGACGGGTAGCCGAGCGCGCCCCCCACCTGGTCTTTGACGATTTCCAGGACCGTGGCCCCCCACTCCGATTCGGGCAGGTCCGCGAGCTTCCTCGACAGGGAGCCGCCCGCCTCGCCGGCGCGGCGGGTCGGAACCCGCACCAACTCGGCGAGGATCGGCGGTAGCACCCCCGCCTTGGCGGCTACGCGAAGTGCGCCGCGATCCAGCGGGGCGGCGAGGGCAAAACTCTCCCCCATCGCGAGCGAGGCGTCGAAGAGCTCCAGGCCCCGCTCGGAGGAGATCACTTCGATGCCCGCTCGGGACATGCGTTGGCGATCGACGGTCTCGGTGAGCGCGCTCGCCTCCTCCCAAAGCCCCCAGGCGATCGACGTAGCGGGCAGTCCCCTGGCCTGCCGGTAGGCGGCGAGCGAGTCAAGGAATGCGTTGGCGGCGGCGTAGTTGCCCTGGCCCGGCGATCCGAGGGTGGCCGCCGCCGAGGAGAAGAGAACAAACTCGCTGAGCTCCATCTGCTCGGTCAGCTCGTGCAAGTGCCAGGCGGCGTCGAGCTTGGGGGCGAAGACGCGCTTCAGGCGCTCGGGGTCGAGCGAGCCGATCGTGGCGTCATCGAGCGCTCCGGCGGCGTGGATCACGGCGCCGAGTGGGTGCTCGTCTGGGATCGAGGTGAGCAGGGCTTTGAGTTGGGCGCGGTCCGAGACGTCGCAAGCAGCGATCTCGACGGTTGCGCCCAGAGCTTCGAGTTCTTGCTTGAGCTCCGTTGCGCCCTCTGCCTCTGGTCCCTGCCTACTTATAAGGAGCAGGTGGCGGACGCCGTGGGCCTCCACGAGGTGGCGGGCGGTGAGGGAGCCGAGGGTCCCAGTGGCGCCGGTAATCAGGGCGGTGCGGTTGGGGTCGAAGGCCAGTTCCTGTCTTTCGGGAGCCTGCGTCCGGCGCAGCCTCGGAGCCAGTAGCTCGCCACTCCGGATCGCCAGTTGGGGCTCATCGGATTGCAGGGCGCCGGCCAGGGCCTCGGTGGAAGCCTCGCTCGCGTCGGTGTCGATCAGGGCGAGGCGGCCGGGGTTCTCAGACTGGGCGGAGCGGACGAGGCCCCAGAGGGCAGAGGAGGCAAGGCCGGAGAGCTCGTCGCCATCCTTTGCCTTGACAGCTTCCCTGGTAAGCATGACCAGGCGCGAGTCCGCGAGGTCCTCATCGGCCAGGTACTCCTGGATCCGGGCGAGGGCATCGGAGGCGATCTGCTGGGCCTGGTGGGGCTCGGCGGGCTCGGTGAACTCGAGCAGCACGGGATCGGGCGACTCCTGTTGGGGTGAGGGCTGTGGGACCGGGCTCCAACGCAGGGCGAAGAGAGAGTCGCGGTTGGCGCCGCGGGCGCTGGCGAGCTGCTCCCGCGCTACCTCCCGCACGGTCATCGATTGCAGGGCAGCGACCAGGGTGCCGCTCTCGTCGGTGAGCACCAGGGACGTCCCGTCCTGCTCGGGGGGCGCCAGGTGGATGCGCACGGTAGAGGCCCCGGCGACGTGCAGCTGCATGCGGTGGAAGACGAACGGCAGGCGCAACATGCCTTCGTCGCCATCGACCCCCATCGTGCCCGCCGCGAAGGCCTGGACCGCGGCGTCGAGGAGGGCCGGGTGGATGCCAAAGGCAGCCGCCTCGGAGCGCTCCCCTTCGGCCAGCGAGAGCTCGGCGAAGATCTCCTCGTCGCGCTTCCAAAGGGCGCGCACGCCGAAGAAGGCCGGTCCGTATTCGGGGCCCATCGCCGCCATGTAGTCGTAGAAGTCCTCCGCAGGGATCTCCACCGCGCCCTTGGGAGGCCAGGTGCCGGCGAGCGAAGCGGCGCGCTCGCGCAGGGCCGGGGACTCCTCTTTGGCCTGAGCCAGGTAGCCGGCAGCGTGGCGGGTCCACTCGCGCTCTTCGTCGTCCGTTGCCTCCGGGCGGGAGTGGATCGAGATGGCGCGGCGGCCCTCTTCGTCCGGCTCGCCGAGGGACAGCTGGATCTGCACCGCCTTTTGCTCCTCCATGACCAGCGGGGACTCGATCACCAGCTCCTCGAGGAGCTCCGCTCCGAGCTCGGCGCCGGCGTGCAGGGCCAGCTCGACGAAGGTGACGCCCGGGACCACGACCATCCCGAGCACGACGTGATCGGCGAGCCACGGATGGGACTCCAGGGAGATGCGCCCAGTGAAAAGGGCTCCCTCGCCTTCGGCTAGGGCAACGTTGGCGCCGAGCAACGGGTGCTCTGCTTTGGCGAGGCCCAGGGAAGAAGCATCGCCGCCACCCGTGCGCGCCGAGAGCCAGTAGCGCTCGCGCTGGAAGGGATAGGTGGGTAAGGAGATGCGCTTGGCGCCGCTGCCCCGGTGGGCGGCTGCCCAGTCGACCTTCGTGCCCGCGGCCCAGAGCTCTGCGAGGGCGCTCAGCAATGCCTCGGGCTCGGGGCGCTCGCCGCGCAGGGCGGGGACCGCTACCGGGGCTTCTGCCTCTTCTCCGTCTTGAGGAAGGGACTGCTGGACCAGGGCACTGAGCACGCCGTCGGGACCGAGCTCCAGGTAGGCGGTCGCACCTTGGGAGTGAAGCGTCGAGACGGCGTCGGCAAAGCGGACCGGCTCGCGGGCGTGGCGGACCCAGTAGGCGGGGTCGGTGGCCTGCTCGGCGCTG